>PNMF01000142.1 GCA_013823485.1 Comamonadaceae bacterium | reverse complement strand
TGAGCCGGTGCGACAGCTCCTTCATCTTCAGGCCCTCGGGGTGGCGTTCCAGCTGGGCCATGAGGTCGAAGCGGGGCAGGGTGGTGTCGAAGTGCTCGCGCAGCCCGGCGCGCACCCGCTTCTCGATCAGCTGCGAGCAGGCCAGCAGGCGCAGCCACAGCCGCAGCTCGCGGGCGTGTTCGCTGTGGGCACGGGCTTCCAGGTCGAGCACGGCGGGCTCCGGGCGCGGGGTGTTCATGCCGACTCCTCCGGGCTGGCGGGTGCGGCCTGGGCCGTGGCGCGTGCGGCGGCCTGTTCGCGTGCCAGTTCGCGGTAGAGCTGGTCGCGGCCGCTCTCGTACGGCCGGGGCCAGGTCACGGCGCGGGTCTGCAGCTTCGCGGCTTCGTGCAGGGTCCAGGCCGGGTCGGCCAGGTGCGGGCGGGCCACGGCGCAGAGGTCGGCGCGGCCGGCGGCCACGATGCTGTTGGCATGGTCGGCCTCGCTGATCGCGCCCACCGCCATGGTCAGGATGCCGGCCTCGTTGCGCACCCGGTCGGCAAACGGGGTCTGGTACATGCGGCCGTACACCGGTTTCGCAGCGCGGGTGGTCTGGCCGGAGGAGACGTCGATCACGTCGCAGCCGGCGGCCTTGAACAGGCGGGCCATGGCCACCGCGTCGTCCGGTGTGTTGCCGCCCGGTGCCCAGTCGTGCGCCGAAATGCGCACGCTCATCGGCAGGTGCGCCGGCCACGCCGCGCGCATGGCCGCAAACACCTCCAGCGGCCAGCGGCAGCGGTTCTCCAGCGAGCCGCCGCAGTCGTCGGTGCGCTGGTTGGTGAGCGGGCAGATGAAGGCCGAGAGCAGGTAGCCGTGCGCGCAGTGCAGTTCCAGCCAGTCGAAGCCGGCCTCGGCGGCGCGGCGGGTGGCGGCCACGAAGTCGGCGGTGAGCTGGTCCATGTCGGCCCGGGTCAGGGCGCGCGGCGTCTGGTTCTGTTCGCCATAGGGCACGGCGCTGGCCGAGACCAGCGGCCAGTTGCCCTCGGGCAGCGGTTCGTCGGTGCCTTCCCAGCCGACCCGGGTGGAGCCCTTGGGGCCGCTGTGGCCGAGCTGGATGCCGATGTGCGTCTGCCCGTGGCTGTGGGCAAAGTCGACCACCCGCTTCAGCGCGTCGCGCTGGGCGTCGTTCCACAGGCCGGGGCAGCCGGGGGTGATGCGGCCTTCGGGCGTGGGGCTGGTCATCTCCACCATGACCAGTCCGGCGCCGCCGGTGGCCCGTGCGCCCAGGTGCACCAGATGCCAGTCGCCCACCAGGCCGTCGCGGGCCATGTACTGCGCCATCGGCGAGACCACGATGCGGTTCTTCAGCGTGATGCCACGCACGGTCAGCGGCAGCAGCATGGGCGGCGTGGGGCGCGCGCGCGGCGCTGCATCCGGCCGGACCTGGCGTTCGAGGTGGCGCTCGTAGCCTTCGAGCCAGGCCGCGTCGCGCAGGCGCAGGTTCTCGTGGCTGATGCGCTGGCTGCGGGTGAGCAGCGAGTAGGCGAACTGCTCGATCTCCATGCCGGTGTAGCGGTCCACGTGCTCGAACCATTCGGTCGAGTTGCGCGCCGCGTTCTGGATCTTCAGCACCTCCACGCTGCGCCGCGCCTGGTACGCCTGCAGCACGGCGCCGAGGTCCTGGCCGGCTTCGCCGTCGAAGGTGTCGGCCAGGTCGATGGCGTCTTCCAGCGCCAGCTTGGTGCCGCTGCCGATGGAGAAGTGCGCGGTGTGGGCGGCATCGCCCATGAGCACGATGGGGGCTTGAACGCCCTCGTGGTGAATCCAGTTCCCGCAGATCACGCGCGGGAAGCGGATCCAGATCGCCGACCCCCGCAGGTGCGAGGCATTGCTCAGCAGCGCATGGCCGTCGAGGTGGCGGGCGAACAGCCGCTCGCAGAAGGCGATGGCGTCGGCCTGCTCCATCTGGTCCAGCCCGTGCGCCTTCCAGACCTGCTCCGGCGTCTCGACGATGAAGGTGGAGGTCTCGGCGTCGAACTTGTAGGCATGGGCCTGGAACCAGCCGTGCTCGGTTGCTTCGAAGGCGAAGGTGAAGGCGTCGAAGGTCTTCTTGGTGCCCAGCCAGACGAAGCGGCACTGGCGGGTGTCGATGTCGGGCTGGAAGGTGTCGGCGTAGCGGGTGCGGATGCGGCTGTTCAGCCCGTCGCTGGCGATCACCAGGTCGGCCCGGTACTGCGCGGCCAGGGCCTGGTCGTCGGCCACATCGGTCTCGAACACCAGGTTCACGCCCAGCGCCATGCAGCGTTCCTGCAGGATGTTGAGCAGGCGCTTGCGGCCGATGCCGCAGAAGCCGTGGCCGCCGCTGCGCACGCTGCGGTCCTTGAAGAACACCTCGATGTCGTCCCAGTGGTTGAAGGCGTCGCCGATGAGCCGGGCGCTCTCGGGGTCGGCACGCTGCAGGTTGGACAGCGTGGCGTCGGAGAACACCACGCCCCAGCCGAAGGTGTCGAACGGCCGGTTGCGCTCCACCACCGTGACCTCCAGCGCCGGGTAACGGCGTTTCATGAGCAGCGCGAAGTACAGGCCGGCGGGGCCGCCGCCGATGCACAGGATGCGTTGCAGTCCGGCGGGGAAGCGTGGGGTGGTGTTCATGGGTATTTAGTTTAGATATGAAATATTCATATCCAATCGGGTTATCCCCAATCCCGACCTGCGGTGCCAGAATGGCCCTTTGCCCTGGAGAAAGCCATGTCCCTCTACCGTTTCAAGTCGCGCGAGACCGGCGATCTGGTCATGACCTCCACCCACGGCCAGCGCCTGCTGGAGATCCTGGGCAAGGACCCGTCCGGTCCCGGCATCGTGCTGCCGGAGCAGATGCCGGGTGCCATCGAGGCGATCCGCCAGGCCATTGCCGCTGAAGAGGCCGAGCTGAAGCGGCTGACCGAAGAGGCCGCCGCCCGTGGCGAGCCGCCGCCGGACTTTGATGCCGTCAGCCTGCGCATGCGCAGCGTGCCCTTCATCGACATGCTCAAGCGCTGCCAGCAGGCCGGCGTCGAGGTGGTCTGGGGCGTCTGAACGCCGTGGCAGTCGGCAGGGCCCTCTGTGAGGTGTCGTTGACTCCCGGTTACCATCGCCGCGCCATGTTGCCCGTCCGCCATTCCACGCGCGCCGCCCGCTGGGTGCTCGCCAGCTTCGTCCTGTCGCTGGCGCTGTCCCTGCTGGGCGCGATCGTGCACCCGGCCAGCGCGACCCTGGTGTGTTCGCCCTCGGGCCAGCTGCGTTATGTGTCGCTGGACGATCCGCCGGGTGGCGAAGTGCCGATGGCCATGGGCGAATGCGCCCTGTGCGCGGCCCTGCTGCCGCCCCCGCCCACGGCGGTGGAACCCCCGCTGCCGGTGGCCCGGCGCAGCGCCACCGCCCCCGATGAAGGCCCGCGTGCACCGCTGCACGCCGCCACCCCGCCGCCCGCGCGCGGCCCCCCGCTCTCTGCCTGACGACCGCTTCCACCCGGAAGCCCTTTCGCCCGCCGCGTGCCCACGCCGGCGGGCGTGCCTTCATTCGTCCGTCAGGAGATTTCCATGTCCGTTCCATTCCGGCTGGCCGCCGTTGCGGCCGCCTGTTCGCTCGCCAGTGCCACCGCCCAAGCGCAGACCGAAGCCCCCCAGCGCGAGCTGGGCACCGTCACCATCACCGGTGGGCAGCCCACCTCGCTGCCCACCCAGATCCCCACCACCATCGAAGGCGTGACGGCCGAGCAGATCCAGCGCAGCATCAACGCCACCGACAGCCAGGATGCGCTGAAATATCTGCCCAGCCTGCTGGTGCGCAAGCGCTACATCGGCGACTACAACCATGCGGTGCTGTCCACCCGCGCTTCCGGCACCGGCAACCCGGCCCGCTCGATGGTCTATGCCGACGGCATCCTGCTGTCCAACTACCTGGGCAACGGCCCGACCAACGCCCCGCGCTGGATGCTGGTGGCCCCGGAGGAGATCGACCGGGTCGATGTGCTGTACGGTCCGTTCTCGGCCGCCTACCCCGGCAATTCGGTGGGCGCCGTGGTCGACTACGTGGCCCGCATGCCCCAGACCTTCGAGGCCCACGGCAAGGTCAGCTTCCAGCACCAGCCTTATCGGCTCTACAACACCGACGACACCTACAACGGCCACCAGATCGGCGCCTCGGCCGGCAACAAGGCCGGTGACTGGTCCTGGTTCTTCAGCCTGACCCAGACCCGCAGCGAAGGCCAGCCGTTGACCTTCGCCACCCGCACCCTGGCCCAGGGCACGGTGGGCAACGCCGGCACGCCGGTGACGGGCGCCGTGCTCGACCTGGACCGCACCAACCAGCCCTGGTACCTGCTGGGCACCGGCACCGAATACACCACGACCCAGAACGTCTTCAAGCTCAAGCTGGCCTACGACATCAGCAGCACCCTCAAGGCGCAGTACACCCTGGGCCTGTGGAACAACCGGGCCGATGGCAAGGCGGCCACCTACCTGCGCGACGCGGCGGGCAACCCGGTGTACAGCGGCACGGTCAACATCGCCGGCCGCAGCTTCAACCTCAACGGTGCCACGCCGCTGTTCGGCCAGACCCGCGAGGACATCACCCATGTGATGCATGGCTTCACGCTCAAGACCCGGACCCAGGGCACCTGGGACTGGGCCGCTTCGGTCAGCCAGTACGACTACGCCACCGACGAGCTGCGCCGCAACACCACGGTGCTGCCGGGCGCCTTCAACGGCGGTGCCGGCACCATCGTGGATGGCGACGGCACCGGCTGGACCACCCTGGACCTGCGCGGCACCTGGCGTCCGCAGGGCATCGGCGGCCAGCACATCGTCGACATGGGGGTGCAGCGCGACCACTACACCCTGCGCACCCGCGACAACGCCACCACCAACTGGATCACCGGTGCACCGGGTGCCCTCACCGCCGCCTTCGGTGGCGACAGCACCCTGACCAGCCTCTGGGCCCAGGACACCTGGCGCCTGGCCAAGGACTGGAAGGCCGTGCTGGGCGGGCGGTTCGAGAACTGGCAGACCGACAAGGGTTACCGCAGCAACGGCACTGCTTCGGTGGCCTATGCCGAACGCTCGGAGAACCACTTCTCGCCCAAGGCGGCGCTGTCGTGGCAGGCGGCTCCGCAGTGGGTGCTCAAGGCCTCCACCGGGCGCGCCATCCGCGTGCCCACGGTGGCCGAGCTGTACCAGGGTGGCGTGAACAACCTGGGCCAGACCACCAACAACGACCCCAACCTGCGCCCGGAAAAATCCTGGACCACCGAACTGACCGCCGAGCGCGATCTGGGCAACGGCCTGCTGCGCTTCACCGGCTTTCACGAGCGCACCCAGGACGCCCTGTACTCGCAGACCCATGTGCTCACCAACGTGACCAACATCCAGAACGTGGACCGCATCCACACCCAGGGTCTGGAAGTGGCGTACCAGGCCAGCGATGTGTTCACCCGCGGCATCGACCTGCTGGGCAGCCTCACCTGGGCCGATTCCAAGGTCAAGCGCAACGACCAGTTCCCGGCCAGCGTGGGCCAGCGCCAGATCCGGGTGCCCGAATGGCGGGCCAGCGGTGCGGTCACCTGGCGGCCCGACGACCGCTGGAGCTACACGCTGGGTGCACGCTACAGCGGCGATCAGTTCAGCACCCTGGACAACACCGACATCAACGGCTTCGCCTACACCGCCGCCAGCCGCTACTTCGCCACCGATGTGCGGATCACCTACCAGGTTTCGCCCAAGAGCACCCTGGCCTTCGGCATCGACAACCTGAACAACGACCAGTACTGGGCCTTCCACCCGTACCCGCAGCGCACCTTCCACCTCGAATTCAAGACCAGCCTGTGAACCCGACCTTCAGAAAGCCCACCATGACACTCCGCCACCTCTCCCTCTGTGCCGCTCTGGCCCTGGCCAGCACCGCCACCCTGGCCCATGTGACCCTGGAGCAGCCGCAGGCTGCCCCAGGCGCCCGCTACAAGGCGGTGCTCAAGGTCACGCATGGCTGCAGCGGTTCGCCCACCCTGGTGGTGGACGTGACCTTGCCGCCCGGCGTACGTGGCGCACGCCCCATGCCCAAGGCCGGCTGGAAGCTCGACGTGCTGCGCGAGCCGCTGGCCCAGCCCTGGCAGAGCCACGGCCGCACCATCACCGAGGACGCCACCCGCATCCGCTGGACCGCACGCACGCCCGACGATGCACTGGCATCGGCCCACTACGACGAGTTTGTGGTCGTGGCGTCCCTGCCCGATCAGCCGGGCACCCTGTACTGGCCGGTGACGCAGCTGTGCGAGCGCGGCCGCCTGGACTGGACCGAGGTGCCCGGCCCGGGTCGCAGCGCAGACGTGCTCACCTCGCCGGCGGCGGTGCTGGAAGTGCGCTGAATGAACAGGATTCCGTGAAGACTTGTTGCGAACGGAAATCCACAATCTGCCCCACCTGACCGATGGAGCCCGGCGGCCCGGGTGGCAACACCCGGGTTGGCGGCTTCATCGGGCAGGGGGTCAAGTCCCGGATG
>PNMF01000141.1 GCA_013823485.1 Comamonadaceae bacterium | reverse complement strand
CGGCGGTCGGCCTGGTAGGTCACCTGCCGGCCCGACACCTGGCGGTTGAGGAGACCCAGATCGGCCAGCGCCCGCAGGTCGCGGTGCAGCGACCCAGGACTCGTCTGCACCACCCGGGCCAGTTCCCGAACGTGCAAGGCACGCTCCGGGTGAAGCAGCAAGGCGCTCAGGACGCGGGACCGCGTGGGCCCGAGCAGGTGTTCAGCGAGGGACTTCATGTTCCCGATTTTGCTTCATTTGAAGCAATTTCGGGAACAAAGATGAAGGACTGAGCCGCCTCAGAGGTTGCCCAGGTCCTCGATCGCGTCGATCACCATGCTGGTGCCCACGGCGATCAGCAGGATGTCGGCGGCCACCCGCACGTACTTGTGGCCAGCCGGCGGTGTGCCCAGGCGCACCGACACGCTGGACGGCACCGGGTAATACACCACGTCGGGCGGTAGCGCGTAGCCCCGGCGCCAGGCCTTGGCCTGCCCCGGTGGCAGGCAGCCGTTCCCTTTTTTGGCCAGGCCCGGCGGGCATTTGCCGGCGCGGAACTGGGGCTGGTAATAGTCCACCGCGACCCGTCGCTGGCTGTCGTTGAAATAGCCGCCGATCTGGATGTTGACCGACACGCCGGAGCTGGAACGTTCGCCGGAGCGGTAGACCTCACGACGGTCGTCGCGACGGTCATCGTCCCGATCGCCACGGTGTTTGCCGCCTTTGTCCTTGTCGCGTTTTTCATGGCGGTCGTCGTCGCGTCCGCCGCCCGCATGGTCCGGTTTGCCGGCCCAGCCGGCGGTGGTGGTCAGTGCCATCACCAGCGCCAGGGCGCCGATCCGCAGCGAAGAGAGCTTCATGAGTTACCCCTGAGAAATGATTTGGAGAGAATTGTGGCCCGACCGACACCCCCCCGTGTAACCGGACGTACCCTGAGCGACATGCCCACCGAGACCGAACTCAAGCTGGCCCTGCACCCCGACGACCTGCCCGCGCTGCTGTCCCACCCGCTGCTGGCCGGTGCCACCTGGGAGCGGCAGCCGATGGCGGCGGTGTATTTCGACACCCCGTCGCTGGATCTGCGGCGCTCCCGCATGGCGGTGCGCAGCCGGCGGGTGGGGCGCCGCACCTGGCTCACCGTCAAGACCGCCGGCAGCTCGGTGGGTGGCCTGTCGCGGCGGGGTGAATGGGAGGCGCCGGCCCCGCCTGGCGAGCCGGACTTTGCGGCCATCGTCGACGACCCGGCCCTGGCCGCCCACCTGCGCGAGCTGGCGCCCGCGCTGCAGCCGGCCTTCCGGACCGATTTCCTGCGCCGCCGGGTGGTGCTGCTGCATGGCGGTGCCCGCATCGAGGTGGCGCTGGACCAGGGGCAGATCGTCGCCGGCGCGCCGCTGCGCCAGGAGCCGATCCTGGAGCTGGAGCTCGAATTGCTCGACGGCCCGGTGGACGCGCTGCTCGATCTGGCCCACACGCTGGCCCTGGGGCCGGGTGGCCGCCGCGAGTCCGCGCTGCGGCTGTGGCCGGTGCAGCGCAGCAAGGCCGAGCGGGGTCATGCGCTGCAGGCGGGCGAGTCCCCGGCGCCGGCGCGGGCCGAGGCCCTGTCGCTGGACCCGGGCCTGTCCCCGGTGGGCGCCTGGCGGCAGACCATGCTGGCGGCCCTGACGCACCTGCAGGCCAACGAGGCCGGCATCCGGGCGGCGGCCGATCAGGGCCGGTTGCCGGATGCCGAGTGCATCCACCAGGCCCGGGTGGCCCTGCGCCGCCTGCGCAGTGCCCTGCGGCTGTTTGCGCCGGTGCTGCCGGGTCGGTTCACCGCCCACTGGCTGTCGGTGTGGGGCGACCTGGCCCGCGCCCTGGGGCCTGCCCGCGAGGCCGATGTGCGGATGGTCTGGCTGCTGCCGGCCATGACCGGGCTGGGGCTGGGCGAGGAGGAGCAGGCGCCGCTGCTGGCCCATGCGCGGGCCGAGCAGCGGGCGGCCCATGCCGGGGCGGTGGCTGCGCTGACGAAGCCGACCTTCGGTGCGGACCTGCTGGCCTTCCTGCGCGCCGTGCTGGCCATGCCCGAACGCGCATCCGATGCCGCCCGGCTGCAGCGCTGGGCCCGGCAGCGCCTGTGGCGCTCGCACCGCCGGCTTCAAGCGGCTGCCCGCGAGGCGCTGGACGCCGGGCCCGAGGGCCGTCACCGGCTGCGGCTGGCGGTCAAGCGCCAGCGCTATGCCATGGAGTTCCTGGCCGATCTGCTGCCGTCGCGCCGGGGCCGACGCAGCATGGCGGCGCTGTCCGATGCCCAGTCGGTGCTGGGCGACCTGAACGACATGGACGTGGCACGGCAATGGCTCTCCGGCCTGCCGCCCGACCTGGCGCCACAGGCCGTGGCACAGCTGGCCGGCTGGGTCGACGCCGAGACCGCCCGCCGGCTGCAGGGGCTGGAGGCGGTCGAGCGCGCGCTGGTCGTCACGCCCTGGCGCGACGACGCCTGACTCAAGCCCGGGCCGACGGCCGCTCGGCCACCCGGTCGCGCCAGGCCTGCAGCGCGTGCAGGCCTTCATCGGCCGGCTTGAAGCGGGCCAGCCGCGCGAATTCCACCGTGCAGAAGGCGGTGATGTCGGCGATGGTGAAGCGCTCACCCGCCACCCAGGGCTGGCGCTGCAGCTCGGCGTCCAGCCAGCGGGCGGTATCGAGCGCCTTGTCGCGCTGCGAGGCGCCGAAGTCGGGGAACTGCGGTTGTTCCAGCGGCGCCAGCCCGGGGTGGGTGTGGCGGATGCACTGGGCCATGGGCAGCATGAAGTACCACTCGACGCGTCGGTCGGCCATCTCGATGAAGGCGCGCTCGTCGCTGTTGCGGCCCATCAGGTCGGGCTCGGGCCAGCGGCCTTCGAGCCAGCTGCAGATGGCGCGGGTCTCGGTCAGCACGCGGCCGTCCGGCAGCTCCAGGGCGGGCACTTTCGCCAGCGGGCTGCGGGCGCGGAAGGCGTCGCTGCGGTGCTCCTGCGCATTCAGGTCGACGGCCACCTCCGGGATGCCGGTGATGCCTTTCTCGGCGATGAACATCTGCACCCGGCGCGGGTTCGGGGCGCGCGGGGCGATGTACAGGCGCAGGTCGGCTGGATTCATGGTGTGTCCTTGCGGCGGCCGGCGCCGGTCTCGACCATGCGGCGGGCTTCTTCGGAAAAACGCCGGGCGGCTTCGTCGCCGTCGCGGGTCAGGTCCACCTTCGACGGTGGCTGCTCGATGCCGCGCTGCACCGCCGGCCGGGCCCGGATGGCATCGCGCCAGCGTTTGAGGTGGGGCAGGTCGTCGATCTCCACGCCGGACCACCGGTGGGTGCGCACCCAGGCCCAGTTCGCGATGTCGGCGATGGAGTAGTCGCCGGCCAGCCATTCGTGCTGCGCCAGGTGCGAATCGAGCACGCCGAACAGGCGCCGCGTCTCGCCCTGGTAGCGGTCGATGGCGGCGGGGATCTTCTCGGGGAAGTAGCGGAAGAACACATTGGCCTGGCCCATCATCGGACCGACGCCCCCCATCTGGAACATCAGCCACTGCAGCACCTGCGAACGGCCCCGCGCATCGGCCGGCATCAGGCGGCCGGTCTTCTCGGCCAGGTAGATCAGGATGGCGCCGGACTCGAACACGGTGAAGTCGCCGCCGCCGGGGCCTTCGTGGTCGACGATCACCGGGATGCGTCCGTTCGGGTTCAGCGCCAGAAAGGCCGGCTGCTTCTGCTCGCCCGCCGCCAGGTCGATGACCTTCACCGTGTAAGGCAGGCCCAGCTCTTCCAGCGCCATCGAGATCTTGTGCCCGTTGGGCGTGGCGGCGGTGTGCAGGGTGATCATGGGCAGGCGGCCTCCAGTTCGTCGCGGGTGCGTTGCGCCACGCTGCGCGCGGCGGCGGCGAAGTCGTCATCGGCGGAGGCGTACAGGATCGCGCGGGATGAATTGACCGCGATCAGGCCGGCCGGCGAACCGGTCTGCTCGCGCAGCCCGGCGCGCACCGTGGCCGTGGCGTCGCCACCCTGCGCGCCCACGCCCGGAATCAGCAGCGGCAGCGACGGCGCCAGTTCGCGCACCCGCTGGATTTCGGCCGGGTAGGTGGCGCCCACCACCAGCCCGAGCTGGCCATTCAGGTTCCACGGCCCCTGGGCCAGCTGCGCGATGTGTTCGTACACCCGGGGCTGGCCATCGACCGACGCCAGGCGCTGGTTCTGCAGGTCGTCGCCGCCGGGGTTGGAGGTGCGGCAGAGCAGGAAGGCGCCCTTGCCATGGCGCTTCAGGTAGGGCTCGACCGAGTCGAAGCCCATGAAGGGCGATAGCGTCACCGCGTCGGCGCCGAAGCGCTCGAAGGCCTCGATCGCGTATTGCTCGGCGGTGCTGCCGATGTCGCCGCGCTTGGCGTCCAGGATCACCGGCACCTGCGGCGCCACCTGGCGGATGTGGGCAACCAGGCGCTCCAGCTGGTCTTCGGCCCGGTGCGCCGCGAAATACGCGATCTGCGGCTTGAACGCCATGGCGAGGTCGGCGGTGGCATCCACGATGGCGGCGCAGAACGAAAAGATGTCGGCCGGGCGGCCCCGGTGGGCGGCCGGGAAGCGCGAGGGTTCGGGGTCCAGGCCCACGCACAGCAGGGACCGGTTCTGGCGCCGCGCGCCGTGCAGCATGTCGAGGAAGGTCATGCAATCGATTCTAGGGGGCCACTACACTGCGCCCCCATGTCCGTGCTCAGCCGACGCCAGCTGGTGCTGCTGGTCCTCATCACCGTGGTCTGGGGCTTCAACTGGCCCATCATGAAATACGGCGTCACCGGCTACGCGCCGCTGACCTTCCGCACCCTGTCCATGTGGCTGGGGCTGCCGGTGCTGGCCGCCTTCGTGGTGTGGCGTGGTGTGCCGCTGCGGGTGGGGCGCGAACACTGGCGCGATCTGGCCTGGCTCACTGTGTTCAACATGCTGGTGTGGCATGTGCTGGCCATCCTGGCGGTGCAGTCGCTCTCCAGCGGGCGGGCCGCCATCCTGGGCTACACCATGCCGGTGTTCTCGGCGGTGCTGGGGGCGGTGTGGTTCGGGCAGCGTCTGCCGTTGCGGGCCTGGGGCGGCGTGGCGGCTGCTGCACTGGGCGTGGTGCTGTTGCTGTGGCACGAATTCACCACCCTGAGCGGCCGGCCGCTGGGCGTGGCCCTGATGCTGGTGGCCGCCGCCACCTGGGCCGTCGGCACCCAGATGATGCGACGCACCACCATCCCCGCGCCGACCCTGGCGCTGTCGTTCTGGATGACGCTGATCACCACGCTGTGGATGACGCTGCTCTCGATCCTGTTCGAGCGCGGGCAGTGGGCCTGGCCCACGCCGGGCGTGTGGGGTGCGGTGGTCTACAACGCGCTGGGCGTGTTCGCCTTCGCGCAGGTGGCCTGGCTGATGCTGGCCCGCGACCTGCCGCCCATTGCCTCCACCCTGTCGGTGATGTTCATTCCGGTGCTGGGCGTGATGGCCGGCGCGGTGCTGCTGAATGAGGCCCTGCACTGGCAGGACTGGGCAGCGGTGGCCCTGATCATGCTGGCCATCGCGACCGTCTTGTGGCCCGCGCGGCCGGTGGCTCAGTCCAGCGGCTGATCCAGCGCCAGGCAGAGGTCGGCCCAGGCCTTGGACTTGTCGGCCGGGTTGCGCAGCAGGTAGGCTGGGTGGTAGGTGACGATCACCGGCACGCCTTCGTAGCGGTGCACCCGGCCGCGCAACTTGCCGATGGGTTCGGTGGTGCGCAGCAGCGACTGCACTGCAAAGCGTCCCATGGCAATGATGAGTTTCGGCTGCACCAGCGCCACCTGCCGGGCCAGGAAGGGTTCGCAGCGCTGCACTTCTTCCGGCGCCGGATTGCGGTTGGCCGGCGGGCGGCACTTCAGCACGTTCGCAATGAAGACGCCACCGGCCAGGTCGGTACCGCGGTCGCGACCGGTGGCCCGCAGCATGGCGTCCAGCAGCTGGCCGGCCGGGCCCACGAAGGGTTCGCCCTGCCGGTCTTCCTGCTCGCCGGGGGCCTCGCCGACGATCATCCAGCGCGCCTGTTCATGGCCGGTACCGAACACCGTCTGGCGCCGGCTGGCGCACAGGCCGCAGGCTTCGCACGCGGCCACGGACTGGCGCAGGCCGGCCCAGTCGAGGCCGGCCACGGCGGTGGTGTCGACCGGCCGGGGCATCGCCGGTGCGGGTGTCGGTGCGGGTACAGCGGGGGCAGGCGCTGTGGTTAAGGGTGCGGAAACGGTCAGCGGCGCGGGTGCGGGTGCGGGCGCGGCTGCCGGAGCAGACGCCGGTGTCCAGACCTTGACGCCCATTTCGTCGAGCATGGCGCGCTGGCGCGCATCGAGTTCGCGCACCCAGCTCATGGCGCCTCCGTGGTCCGCCGGGCCACCAGGTTCAGGCTCATCACCACCGCGTCCTCTCGCCTCTGGTGGGCCAGCGGGTAGTAACCGCGCCGCAGGCCGACCTCGGCAAAACCGCAGCGGCCATACAGGCTGCGCGCTGCCGCGTTGCTCTGGCGCACTTCCAGCCAGAGCCACTGCGCGCCTTGCCCGCGCGACCACAGCGCCAGCGCGTCGAGCATGAAG
>PNMF01000140.1 GCA_013823485.1 Comamonadaceae bacterium | reverse complement strand
TCAGGTGCCCGCGGGCGCCGTGGATGCGCACTGCCACGTGTTCGGCCCCGGTGCCGAGTTTCCGTACGCGCCGGAGCGCAAGTACACGCCCTGCGACGCCAGCAAGCACCAGCTGTATGCACTGCGCGACCACCTGGGCTTTGCGCGCAATGTGGTCGTGCAGGCCACCTGCCACGGTGCGGACAACCGCGCCATGGTGGATGCGCTGGTCCACTCCGGCGGCAAGGCGCGTGGCGTCGCCACCGTCAGGCGCTCGGTCACCGACGCAGAGCTGCAGGCCATGCACGCCGCCGGTGTGCGCGGCGTGCGCTTCAACTTCGTCAAGCGCCTGGTGGACTTCACGCCCAAGGACGAGCTGATGGAGATTGCCGCGCGCATCCACCAGCTCGGCTGGCATGTGGTGATTTACTTTGAAGCGGTGGACCTCCCCGAGCTGTGGGACTTCTTCACCGCCCTGCCCACCACCGTGGTGGTGGACCACATGGGCCGGCCCGACGTGAGCAAGCCGCTGGACGGCCCCGAATTCGCGCTGTTCCTGAAGTTCATGCAGCAGCACCCCAACGTGTGGAGCAAGGTGAGCTGCCCCGAGCGCCTGAGCCTGACCGGCCCCAAGGCCCTGGCCGGCGAACAGGCAGCCTACCGCGACGTCGTGCCTTTCGCCCGCAAGGTGGTCGAGACCTTCCCCGACCGCGTGCTGTGGGGCACCGACTGGCCGCACCCCAACCTGAAGGACCACATGCCCGACGACGGCCTGCTGGTGGATTTCATTCCCCACATCGCCCCCACCGCCGAGCTGCAGCAGAAGCTGCTGGTGGCCAACCCGATGCGCCTGTACTGGCCGGAGGAGGTCTGACATGGCTCTGGACAAACCTTACCTTGGGGTGCCCGGCACCACCATCTTCGACGCCGACCAGTCCCGCAAGGGCTACTGGCTCAACCAGTTCTGCATGAGCCTGATGAAGGCCGGGAACCGCGAGCGCTTCAAGAAGGACGAGCGCGCCTACCTCGACGAATGGGCCATGACCGAGGAACAGAAACAGGCCGTGCTCGACCGCGACCTGAACCGCTGCATCTCGCTGGGCGGCAACATCTATTTCCTGGCCAAGATCGGCGCCACCGACGGCAAGAGCTTCCAGCAGATGGCGGGCTCCATGACCGGCATGAGCGAAGACGACTACCGCCAGATGATGATCAATGGCGGCCGCGACCCGAAATGGGGAAGGACCTGAACACATGGCACGCATCACCGCATCGGTCTACACCTCGCATGTGCCCGCCATCGGCGCGGCGCTCGACCTCGGCAAGACACAGGAGCCCTACTGGCAGCCGGTGTTCGCCGGTTACGACTTCGGCAAGCAGTGGATGAAGGAGCAGAAGCCCGACGTGGTCTTCCTGGTCTACAACGACCACGCCACCGCCTTCAGCCTGGACATCATCCCCACCTTCGCCATCGGCACCGCTGCGAGCTTCCAGCCGGCCGACGAGGGCTGGGGCCCGCGCCCGGTGCCGGTGGTGCAGGGCCACCCGGCGCTGGCCTCGCACATTGCGCAGAGCGTGATCCAGCAGGATTTCGACCTGACCATCGTCAACCGCATGGACGTCGACCACGGCCTGACCGTGCCGCTGTCGCTCATGTGCGGCGCGCAGGACCCGGTGCAGGGCGCCTGGCCGTGTCCGGTCATTCCGTTCGCGGTGAACGTGGTGCAGTACCCGGTGCCCAGCGGCCGGCGCTGTTTCCAGCTGGGCCAGGCGATCCGCCGTGCCATCGAGAGCTTCGACGAAGACCTGAATGTGCAGATCTGGGGCACCGGCGGCATGAGCCACCAGCTGCAGGGCCCGCGTGCCGGCCTCATCAACCGCGAGTTCGACAACGCCTTCCTGGACAAGCTGATCAACGACCCCGAAGCCGCCGCCGCCATTCCCCACATCGACTATGTGCGGGACGCCGGCAGCGAAGGCATCGAGCTGGTGATGTGGCTGATTGCACGCGGTGCCATGAGCGACGTGGCCGGCGGGCCGGGTGCCCGGCCCCCGCGCGTGGCGCACCGCTTCTACCATGTGCCCGCCAGCAACACGGCGGTGGGCCACCTGATCCTGGAGAACAACTGACATGAGCGACAAGACCATCAAAGTGGCGCTGGCCGGCGCCGGCGCCTTCGGCATCAAGCACCTGGACGGCATCCGGAACATTGCGGGGGTGGAGGTCATCTCCCTCATCGGTCGCGAGCTGGACAAGACGCGTGAAGTCGCCGCGAAGTACGGCGTGAGCCATGTGACCACCGAGCTGTCGGACGCGCTGGCCATCGCCGAGCTGGACGCCGTCATCCTGTGCACCCCGACCCAGATGCATGCCGAGCAGAGCGTGGCCTGTCTGAAGGCCGGCAAGCATGTGCAGGTCGAGATTCCGCTGGCCGACAGCCTGGCCGGCGCGCAGGCCGTGGTCGACCTGCAGAAGCAGACCGGCCTGGTCGCCATGTGCGGCCACACCCGCCGCTTCAACCCCAGCCACCAGTATGTGCACCAGCGCATCCAGCGCGGCGAGTTCAACATCCAGCAGATGGATGTGCAGACCTACTTTTTCCGCCGCACCAACACCAACGCGCTCGGCCAGCCGCGCAGCTGGACCGACCACCTGCTGTGGCACCACGCCGCCCACACGGTCGACCTGTTCGCCTACCAGTGCAACAGCCCCATCGTGGCGGCCCACGCCATGCAGGGGCCGATCCACCCGACGCTGGGCATCGCCATGGACATGAGCATCCAGCTCAAGGCCGCCAGCGGCGCCCTCTGCACGCTGTCCCTGAGCTTCAACAACGATGGGCCGCTGGGCACCTTCTTCCGCTACATCGGCGACACCGCCACCTACCTCGCCCGCTACGACGACCTGTTCACCGGCAAGGACGAAAAGATCGACGTCAGCCAGGTCGACGTCAGCATGAACGGCATCGAGCTGCAGGACCGCGAGTTCTTTGCTGCCATCCGCGAAGGCCGCGAACCCAACGCCAGCGTGGGTCGGGTGTTCGACTGCTACCGCGTGCTGCACCAGCTGGAGCAGCAGCTGGCACAGCAGGGCTGAACACCACGGAGGTGCAGGCCCCCGTGCAGGTTCAATGCAGCAGCTGCAGGGCGTTCAGGGCCATCGCCAGCGCGATGACGCCCATCGAGTCGGCCAGGGCAGAAGCAGCCGAGCCGGTCAGTGGCGCGGGTGACGGCGCGTCCCTGCAGCCCGGGACGGCCTGCAGGCGGGTGGCCATGCCCCGCAGCTGGTCTGCCAGCCCGAATGACGTCCGCATGGCCAGATCGAACGGGCTTTCGCCGGGCAGCAGGGAGGAGGGGCAGCCATCCAGGGGCTGCTGCGTCAGCCGGCTCATGTTGACACCCCGGTCGAACAGTTCGCGACCCACCGACAGCGTCGTGGGTGCCGATGCATCTTCGGCCAACCAGCTGTTGGCCACCGGATCTGTGCCGGGAAAGAAGAGATGGATGCAGCGTGCGGCCGCATCCGTCACCAGGCTGCACAGCTCGGAAGCCTCGCGGCTTTCACCCCAGAGATCGGCGGGGTAGACCGGAAATCCGAAGCGGGTCTGGGCGGCTGGGTGCGGCGCGTCCTGTGGGTTTGTACCCTAGGACCAGGTCCGCGCGACGGCGTAAGTCACGCCGGCCGCCGCGGCCGTTCCTGCCAGGATGCCCAAGGCCCATTTCGCATTCGTGGTTCGTGTGCCGGCAGTGCAGGGCGGGGTGCTGGCCCTGTCAGGGGGCATGCCGATGGCATGTGAACCGGAGATGCCGACGCTGTCGGTGGATGGGGGCAGGTCCGGGCCAACGCCTGGCGGAACGTTCGTGACGGTGGAGCGTGAGGGCTTGAAGCAACTGAAGGGTGTCATGGGAAAGGGGAGAGCGGTGGGTACATGTCCCGGGGTGGGCAGACGCCAGGTCGGTGCTGGCGGCGTTGTCAGCCGGTGCGCTGACCGTGCCTGAGTGCGCAGTGGTGGCTGTCAGTTCCAGGCGCTTGCACCACCAGATAATCGGCATCGCCTGAACCCTCCTCTCCGCCATGCAACAACGATCCCTCGGTCCCTTCCGCGTCTCGGCCATCGGCCTGGGCTGCATGAACATCTGCCATGCTTATGGCCCACCGGTGGACGACGCCCAGGTCGAGCGTCTGCTGCTCACCGCGCTGGACCACGGCGTCACCCACTTCGACACCGCAGCGCTCTACGGCTTCGGCGCCAGCGAACGCGCATTGGGTCCGGTGCTGTCGGCCCACCGCAGCCGCTTCACCCTGGCCAGCAAGTGCGGCATGCAGGGCGTGGACCTGAAGGGCGATGGCCAGCTGGTGCGTGTGATCGACGGCCGCCCCGAGACGCTGCGGGCCACCTGCGAGTCGGCACTGCAGCGGCTGCGCACCGACGTGATCGACCTCTACTACCTGCACCGCTGGGACCGGCAGGTGCCCATCGAGGACAGCGTGGGCGCGCTCGCCGATCTGGTGCGGGCCGGCAAGATCCGCGCCATCGGCCTGAGCGAGGTGTCGGCCCCGACCTTGCGGCGCGCCCATGCGGTGCACCCGATTGCGGCGTTGCAGACCGAGTACTCGCTCTGGACCCGCAACCCCGAGATCGCCGTGCTGCAGGCCTGCCGAGGACTGGGGGTCAGCTTCGTGGCGTTCAGTCCGGTGGGACGGGGCTTTCTGGCCGGCCCGCTGGAGCCGGCGGGCTTCGGGGCCAAAGACATCCGCCGCAGCATGCCGCGTTTTCAGGGCGATCACTGGACCGCCAACCAGACGCTGCTGTCCAGCTTCCGCGGGCTGGCCGATGAGGTCGGCTGCACGCCGGCACAGCTGGCCATTGCCTGGCTGCTGCACCGGGGCGAACACATCCTGCCCATCCCGGGCACCGCTCGGGTGGACCACCTGCTGGACAACCTTGCAGCCGGTTCGGTGGCCCTGAGTACCGACCACATGGCCCGGCTGGAGCGACTGTTTGGCCCCGGTGCCGTCAGCGGTGACCGCTACGGCGAGCAGGCCAGGACCGAGGTGGACACCGAGCAGGGCTGAGCGGGCGCGCTCAGCGGCGCAGGTCGTCGGTCAGTTGTAGGGCCAGGGCCTGCAGCTCCCGGTGGTCGGGGTCGGTTCGAGCCAGCTCCACGCAGGTGTGCAGGCACTGCACCGCGTCGTCGCGGTGGCCGATGGCGGCCAGGCATTCAGCCAGCCTCAGCAGCGGCCCCGGGGACGGCTGGTCGCCCTGCGACGCCAGGCAATGCGCGAAGGCCGCCAGCGCCTCGGCGGGTCGATGCATCCGCTGCAGGCAGGTGCCCAGCCTGTAGGAGGCTGAAGGACAGGACGGCGCCGCCATCAGCAGGCGGGTGGCCAGCGGAAGGGCCTGCGCCCAGTGGCCCTGGCCGAACAGCTGGTCGATCGTCTCCCGGAGGTCCGCCAGATGTAGCGGCGGTTCGCCAGGGGTCTGCATGGCTTGGGTGAGCCGCGCCTGCGCATCGGATGCCGACCGGACCGTGCCGGCGAAGGCGTCGAGCTGCGCCCGCGACTGCTCGATCAGGCGACGCACGTCAGGGTCGGGCGGCGTGTGGTGGTCGATCACGCTGGACCTTTCAGGGTCGGTGCGTCACAGCAGGCCCAGCGCGGTCAGGGCGGCGCCCAGGGCCAGCGCAGCGACGGCGTCGGGGGTTGCTGCCGGGCTGGCTGTCGTGTTGGTGGGCGAGGCCGCCGCCGTGACGGCCCACACCACCCCGCCGATGAGGCCTCCCACCGTGCACACCAGGCCGCAGATGAGGGGCACCAGCTCACCACAGATTTCCGTGCTGTATCCATCGCTGCCGGGCAGGCCCAGGTCGGGCGATCCGGCGCCGGACGAAGCGCCCGCGCCGGTGGCGACATGGGCTTGATCGTCATGCGTTCCTGAGGGGTTCGTCAGGGCAGACGGGTGTTGACGCGGGCTGTTGGTGCCACCATGGCTGACGCGGTTCATGCAGGTTCTCCTGGGAGGTTTTTCTGGCCGATCAGCAGGAGCGCTGATCAGCCCCTGAGTGGGACTTTTCGACCTCCCCGTTCCCGATCGCCTGCCAGTCCGACCGGCGGCACGCCAGGGCCGCAGGGACGAAAAAAAGGGCTGTGCGTGGCACAGCCCTTTCGGCGTGACGGGGTCTGCCCGGGCAGACCGCAGGATCAGAGCGAATCGATGAAGCTGCGCAGCTTGTCGCTGCGGCTCGGGTGCTTGAGCTTGCGCACCGCCTTGCTCTCGATCTGGCGGATGCGCTCGCGGGTCACGTCGAACTGCTTGCCCACTTCTTCCAGCGTGTGGTCGGTGGACATCTCGATGCCGAAGCGCATGCGCAGCACCTTGGCCTCGCGCGGGGTAAGGCTGTCGAGGATTTCCTTGACCACCTCGCGCAGACCGGCCTGCATGGCGGCCTCGATCGGGGCGGTGTTGGCCTGGTCCTCGATGAAGTCGCCCAGGTGGGAGTCGTCGTCGTCGCCGATGGGGGTTTCCATCGAGATCGGCTCCTTGGCGATCTTCATGATCTTGCGGATCTTGTCCTCGGGCATCTCCATCTTCTCGGCCAGGATGGACGCATCGGGCTCGAAGCCGAACTCTTGCAGGTGCTGGCGGCT
>PNMF01000139.1 GCA_013823485.1 Comamonadaceae bacterium | reverse complement strand
CAGGACCATGTTGGGGTCCATGCCGAAGGCCGGGCCGGAGCCCCACAGGGCCAGGGCGGAGTTCTTGCCGTAGTGGTAGGCGATCACGCCGTGACCACCGTCCAGGGTGCCTTTGGCCACCGCTTCGAGCAGCTGGAAGGCCGGCACCACGGAGCCGGCGGGCAGCACCTCGATCTTCAGGCGGCCGCCGGCCATGTCGTTCACCTTCTTGGCGAAGTCGCTGGCGTACTCGTGGAAGATGTCCTTCGAGGGCCAGGTGGACTGGAAGCGCAGGGTGGTGGTCTGGGCAGTCGCCACCATCGGCACCGACATGGCACCGGCTGCAACAGCGGCGCCTTTGAGCATGCCGCGGCGGGACGTGACGGTCTTCTTCTCTGTCATGAATGTCTCCAAAGGGGTGAACAAAATGAAACGGGCGGCGAATGATGCGCCGAACAGGCGCCGCCGGTCGGCAGGGTTTCTACGCACATGGCGGCCCGGAGTGTCACACGCCGGACCGAAAAGGCCAGAAACGACGCGGATTTGAACCGGTCTTGAAAAAACTTGTGTGTCGGATTGAATTTATTTTGTTCGACCGCCCGATGCACCAGAATGTGGCCCCGCCCTCCAGTCAGCACTGCCATGAAGCCCCTGCAGCTCTTCGACGCCGCCTCCAGCACCTTCACCTACATCCTGTCCGATCCGGCCACCCGGGAGGCCTTGATCATCGACCCGGTGGACGAGCAGCTCGAACGCGACCTGGCGGTGCTGCGCGAGCACGGGCTGCAGCTGGTCTGGGCGGTCGAGACCCATGCCCATGCCGACCACATCACCAGCGCCGGACGGCTGGCCGAGCTGGCCGGCGCCCGGCTCGCGGCCCCTGCCGGTTGCGGCATCGGCACCGCCGCCACCCAGCTTGCCCATGGCGACGAGCTGCGCTTCGGCGGCGAACGCCTGCAGGCACTGCACACACCCGGACACACCGCCGGCAGCATGAGCTTCGTCTGGCGCCACCATGTGTTCACCGGCGACACCCTGCTCATCGGCGGCTGTGGCCGCACCGACTTCCAGTCGGGCAGCGCGGCCGACCTCTACCGCAGCATCACGCAGGTGCTGTTCGCACTGCCGGACGAAACCACCGTCTGGCCCGGGCACGACTACCAGGGCCGCAGCCATTCGACCATCGGCCACGAGAAGCAGCACAACCCCCGGGTGGCCGGCCGCTCCGAGGCCGAATTCGTCTCGCTCATGGGCAGCCTGCAGCTGCCCCGGCCACGCCGCATCGACGAAGCCGTGCCGGCCAACCTCACATCCGGGCTGCGGCACGACATCGACGGCGCCGCGCTCATGCAGCCGCGCCCGGTGGCCGACGCCTCCTATGCCGGCGACGTGTCGCCCCAGCTGGCCTGGGAATGGGTCCAGGCCGGCGATGCGGTGCTGGTCGACGTGCGCACCGATGCCGAGCGCGAATGGGTCGGCTTCGTGCCCGGGGCGGTGCCGGTGGCCTGGAAACAATGGCCCGGCATGGCGCTCAACCCCGGTTTCGACGAACAGATCCGCGCTGCATCCGGTGAACGCAAGGTGGTGCTGCTGTGCCGCAGCGGCGTCCGATCGATCGCGGCAGCCCGGCGGGCCACCCAGCTCGGGATCGAGGCCTACAACATCCTCGACGGGTTCGAGGGCGACCCGGACGGGCAGGCCCACCGGGGACGACTGGCCGGATGGCGTTACCTCGGCCTGCCCTGGCGACAGAACTGATCGACAGGTGGGCGCGGGCTGTCATATCTGACAGGTTTCCGCCGCCAGGCCGCCCGGCATTTTCTCCAATGGGTACCTTTTCATTATTGGAGTACCCGCATGGACATCGACCTTTGCTCCGGCCTGAAGGCGCACCCCAGCCCTGCCCTGACGGAAGCGCTGCAGCAACGCATCGCGCGTGACTTCGAGCCCCGATGGACGCAGGACTGGGCCGGCCGCTCGTTGCTGGAGGGCAGCGCGCCCGGGCCGAACGCGGTCCGGCTCGACGGCAACGACTACCTGGCCGTGACCGGGCACCCGGACATCGTGGCGGCCCAGGTGTCGGCCCTGCTGCAGGACAGGCAGTCGGTGGTGCAGTCGGGCGTATTCCTGCGCGACGAGCATCCTGCCCGTGCGCTCGAACGACAGCTCGCTGCCTGGACAGGCAAGGAAGATGCGCTGCTCTGTCAGTCCGGGTATGCCGCCAACCTGGGCGCCTTGCAGTGTTTTGCTGCGGCGGGCAGTCCGGTCTATGTCGATGTCATGGCCCACCCCTCCCTGTGGCAGGGCATCCGGGCCGCAGGCGCCACAGCCCACCCATTCCGCCACAACGATCCCAACCACCTGGACCGCTTGATCGGTCAGTACGGAGCCGGCCTGGTGTTGGTGGATGCGGTCTACAGCACGACAGGCGCGTTGTGCCCGCTGGAGGCGATGGTGCAGGTGGTCGAACGACACGACTGCATGTTGCTGGTGGACGAATCGCATTCCCTGGGCACCCATGGTCCGGCCGGGGCCGGGCTGTGCGCGGCGCTGGGGCTCACCCACCGGGTCCACTTCATCACGGCCAGCCTGGCCAAGGCCGTGGCCGGGCGTGCGGGCTTCTTCACCTTGCCGGCATACCTGCGGCAGTACGTCATCACCACCAGCTTCTCCACCATTTTCAGTTCCTGTCTGCTCGTTCACGAAGTGGTCGGCCTTCAGGCCACGGTGACCTTGCTGCAGCAGGCTGACCGTGCCCGGGAGCGGCTGCACGACGTCACCCGGCGGATCCGGAGTGCGCTGGGGTGCATCGGCTACTGGCTGCAGGGCAGCGAACAGATCCTCGCGCTGGAGATCGGCTCCGAAATCGCGGCCCGCGACCTGCGCGACGCCATGGAGGCGCGCGGTGTGTTCGGCTCCATCTTCTTCCCGCCTGCGACCAGCCGCAACCGCTCCATGGTCCGGCTCACGCTCAATTCTGGCCTGACCGAGAGCGAGCTGGACCATCTGGTGACGGTGATGGCCGAAATGGTGCGCCGGTTCAAGCCGGACGACTGGCCAGTGGCCCGCCGCATGCGCAAATCGGTCGCCTGACGCGGCGCCCCCCGCTCAGCCGTTGTCGACCACGCGGTGCTCTGCGGCCCGCAGCGCCGCCCGGTAGGCCGGCAGGGGCGGGTGGTCGGCCGGGTCGAGCGGGAACACCGCGCTGGTCAGCAGTCCGTCTTCGTCAAGCGGGTCTGCCCTGGCCAGACGAACCGGCCCGGTGAGGCCCAGCTGCTGGTGCAGCTCGACGGCGGCCAGCTGCTCTCCGGCCCGGATCGCGCGCACCGTCTCGAAATCGAGACCGGCCGATCCGGCCACCTCGGCCAGTGCCGGCAGGCCGGCCACCGGCTCCAGCTGGAGCCACTCGCAGCGTCCGTCCACATCGACGCCCAGCAACCCGAAAGGCTCACCCAGCACCACATGCTCGACCCAGTGGGTCTGGCTGTAGCGTTGCAGGTTCTGCACCACCGACGGCATCTGCAGCAGCGACTGCTGCTCCGGCGTCAGCACGCTGCGCCACAGCGTGTTCAGGCGGACGTGCGGCGCCTGCGCCAGCTTGCGCAACACGCTGAGCAGGTGCCGGGTGATGTCGTGGGTCTGTTTCGGCACGAACTGGTCGATCAGCCCGCTGTTGAAGGCCTTCACCGCAATCTGCTCGTCGGCCTGCCCGGTCAGCAGCACCCGCGAGCCCGGCCAGTCAAGCAGGGTGTTGAGCACGGCGAGGCCGTCGGTGCCCGGCATGGCGTAGTCGACCACGCAGCTCTGCACCAGCCGATGGCGCTCGGGCTGGCCCGACCAGTAACGCAGTATCTGGGGCAGCAGCGGGTGCCCGTTGCGCCAGCGGTCGATCATCTGGAGTTGCCGCTGGGCGTCGGCTTCCCAGCGTTCGGGCTCCTGGGCCATGCGCCGCGCGAATCCGGCCGGGCGCGAGAACAGTTCGACCTGGATGTGGGCAGGAATCACCATGCCCAGCATCTCCAGGTAGTCGGTGTCATCGTCCAGGAACAGGATGCTGCCCGGACGGTGTACGAGTGGGAGGGTCAGTGACATGGGTCGGACGAATGCGGTGGCGGCTGGGGGTTGGGAGCCTGGGTGCGCTCCAGCGGCAGGTCGATGGTGAAGACGGCACCTTTGCCCGATTGTGAATGCACCGTGAGCCGACCGTGTGCTCCCTCCACCACGTTTCTGCAGAAGCTCAGGCCGAGTCCGTTGCCGGCCCCGGCCTGGGTGGAATAGAACGGCTCGAAGATCCGGGACTGCAGGTCGCCGGGAATGCCGACCCCTTCGTCGGCCACCGATATCCGACCGCGGCGCTGGTGGACGTCCACCGTGATCCGCAGATCGCCCGGGCAGATCGCGGTGCTTGCGGAGGCCAGTGCATGCAGCGAGTTCTTGATCAGGTTGGCCAGCACCTGGGCGAACAGGGGATACGCCCCGCGGAACCGGAAATCGCGCTCGATGTGCACGTTCACGCAGGCGCGTTCGCGCGACGTCCGGTAGGGGAAGCTGTCGGCCACGCTGCGGACCAGATCGCTGGCGCAGATGCTGATCTGCTCCCGGGGCAGCCGCATCATCTGGGCGTTGGCGATCTGCATGTCGATGTGCCGGTTCATGCTGCGGACCAGGTTCTGCAGGCGTCCACCCAGCTCCTCGATCTTGCGCGGCCGCATGTCGGGGCGGTCCTGCTGGGCCAGGTTGCGAAGAACGTCGCCCATGAGGTGAACCGTGGCCAGAGGGGTGCGCAGTTCATGGGCCATCACACCCATGGTGCTCAGCGTGTTCACCAGACGGACTCTGCGCAGGTTGGCGCTGGACATGCCGAGCAGCAGCCCTACTGCGCCGGCATACAGGCCGACGAGCAGGTGCTCGACGGAAGGGAGGTGGATGTCCGGCCCCTTGATCAGCCATGCGGTGGCAGTGCCGGCGATGGCGCCCAGAGCGAGCCCGACACTGGCCAGCCGCCAGTCGGTGAAGTGGTAATAGATGAGTACCATGGCCGCCAGACTCGCCAGCCACACGCTGTTGCCGTCGTTCATGACGTACATCCAGCTGAAGAACCAGGGCAGCTGCAACCAGGCAACCAGGCTGAACCACCTTGCGCTGTGGAACCCGGTGAAGTCCCGGCGCCAGCCAATGACGAAATAGACCGTCGAGGAGACCGCCAGAACGACCCGCACCCAGACGTTCTCGTATGGCTGCGGCAGCCACTGGCTCCAGATGATGAGGAACACCAGATGACCCATGCCTGTGAACAGACCGATGCCCATCAGCCGCAGCCTTGATGGGTGCAAAATAGGCTCGAGCGGTGCGTTCAGCACATCGTCCCTCCACCAACGCCGCATCCTCGCAGTGGCGTTGTGCCACCTCAATCGGTCGAGTGCCAACATGATCTCCTGTGAATGTGACTTCATCGGATGCCTCCTCGGGGCAGCGCGGACCATTGTCAATGCACCGAAATACCTACACCCATGACCCTACCTGTCAACTTTGACAGCATGGGGGTCGACGCGATCCTCAACGACTGGCTCACGGCCTTGAGCGAACAGGGGGCGGAGGCGGTGGTGGTGCTGGGCCCGGTGCCCACCGGAACCAAGGACGATCGGGAGGTTCTGGCGGTGCACCCGCCGCGTTTCGTGGGGGCTGCCATCGCCCTGGCCCACAGTCCTGATTTCGGTGCCTCCTGGCGCGACAGCGATGCGCCCATGGTGGCCTGGCAGGACATCTCCAGGGCATCCAGCGAGGTCGGCAACCGGTGGCGCCGGCTGTGGCTGGCGCACGGCCAGCAGACCCTGGTTCGGGTGGCGTTTCCGCTGCCGGCCGCCCGCGCGTTCGAATGCTTCATGTTCACCCCGCGAACGCTGGCCAACCGCAGCGATGCCGCCAACCTCGCCTGGTCGGCCTTCAATGTCTGGCCAACGTTGCGCCGCTCGATTGCGACCCAGCGGGTGTCGCTCAGCCCGCGCGAGCTGGAGAGCCTGAACCTGGCCTTCGAGGGCCTGACCGCTCGCGAGACCTCGTTGCGCATGGACTGCACCGAACGGACCGTGAATTACCACCTGGCCAATGCGATGGCCAAGCTGCACACCGACAACAAGCTCTCGGCCGTGCAGCGGGCCTGCTGGATCGGTCTGATCTGAAGCCGTGTTGCGGGGCAGCATGACCCGCCTGGTGGCATGGCGATAATCGCCGCATGAGTTTTCTGGCCCTCGATGTCGGCAACACCCGCCTGAAGTGGGCCTTGTACGACGCACCCCGCCCCGGAGCACAGCTGCTGGCCCACGGAGCGCAATTCCTTGAAAACATCGAATCGCTGGAAGAGGGCGACTGGAGCCGTCTGAGCTGCCCCAACTGGGTGCTCGGCTGCGTGGTGGCGGGTGACGCCGTGAAGCGCCGGGTCGAGGAGCAGCTGGAGATGTGGGACGTGACCCCGCGCTGGGTCGTGTCGTCGCCGGCGGAAGCCGGGCTCACCAACGGCTACGACCACCCGGCCCGTCTGGGCTCGGACCGCTGGGTGGCCATGATCGGCGCCCGCCACCGGCTGCTGGCCCAGGGCAGTCCGCGACCCTGCGTGGTGGTGATGGTGGGCACGGCGGTCACGGTGGAGTGCATCGACACCGAAGGCCGCTTTCTGGGCGGCATCATCCTGCCGGGTCACGGCATCATGCTGCGGGCCC
>PNMF01000138.1 GCA_013823485.1 Comamonadaceae bacterium | reverse complement strand
TGCTGTGCATGATCGTCTGGCAGCGCCCCAACCTGCTGCTGCTGGACGAGCCCACCAACCACCTCGACCTGGCCACCCGGGAAGCCTTGTCGATGGCGCTCAACGAGTTCGAGGGGACCGTCATGCTGGTCAGCCACGACCGCGCCCTGCTGCGCGCCGTGTGCGACGAGTTCTGGCTGGTCTCGCGCGGCGGCATCGCCCCGTTTGACGGCGATCTGGACGACTACCAGCGCTACCTGCTGGATGTGGCCAAGCAGGCGCGGGAAGCCCAGCGCGAAGCCAGCCGGGAGGCCAACCGCGAAGCCCAGCGGGTGCAGAAGGAAGCCCAGGCCAAGCCCGCGCGGCAACCCGACCGCACCAAGCCGCTGCGCAAGGAACTGGACCAGGTCGACCAGCGCATGGCCACGCTCAACACCGAGAAAGCCGCTCTGGAGGAACGGCTGGCCCGCCCGCTGCCGCCGGCCGAGATCGCCGAGGCCGGTCGGCGCCTGAAAGCGCTGCAGGACGAACTGGATGCGCTAGAGATGCGGTGGCTGGAGCTCGGCGAGCAGATAGAGGCAGCGCGGGGCTGAACCTCCGGCTGGCGGGTCACCCCCGCTGGCGCAACGCCTCGTACAGGCACACCCCGCTGGCCACCGACACGTTCAGGCTCTCCACCGCACCGCGCATGGGGATGCTGACCAGTTCGTCGCAGGTCTTGCGGGTGAGCTGGCGCATGCCCTGCCCCTCGGCGCCCAGCACCAGGGCCACCGGCGCCTTCAGGTCGGCCTGGTAGAGGGTGCGGGGGGCGTCGTCGCTGGTGCCGATGACCCAGATGTTGCGTTCCTTCAGCTCGCCCAGCGTGCGGGCCAGGTTGGTCACCATGAAGTACGGCATGGTCTCGGCCGCACCGCTGGCCACCTTGGCCACGGTGGCGTTGATGCCGGCCGCATGGTCCTTGGGTGCGATGACCGCATGGGCACCGGCGCCGTCGGCCACGCGCAGGCAGGCGCCCAGGTTGTGCGGATCGGTGATTCCGTCGAGCACCAGCAACAGTGGCGGCTCGCCGGTGGGTTCGAGCTGCTCCAGCAGATCGTCCAGCGAGCGGGCCTGCTCCAGCGGCTGCACCCGGGCAGCAACGCCCTGGTGGCCATGGCTACCGGCGAGCTTGGCAATGCGCAGCGCATCGGCCTCGATCAGCCGCACGCCGGCCTCGCGGGCCCGCTCCAGGAACTGCCGCATGCGGGCGTCGCGCCGGGTGGATTCGAAATAGACCTCGATGACCGAGGCGGGCGCGGTTTTCAGGCGGACGCCCACCGCGTGGAAGCCGAACAGCACCTTGGCGGCGGACGGCGAGATTTTGGGAGAGGACATGGCCGGATTATCCCGCCATGCACGGCGCTCAGGCCGCGGCCGGGCTGATCTCGGCCACCTCGCCCGCGGCGATGGTGATGCGCCGCTCGCAACGCTCGGCAATGCTGCGGTCGTGGGTGACCAGCACCAGGGTCGTGCCCTGCTCGCGGTTGAGGTCGAACATGAGTTCCATGATGGTCTGGCCGGTGGCGAAGTCCAGGCTGCCGGTGGGCTCGTCGGCCAGCAGCACGGCCGGGCTCATGACGAAGGCGCGCGCCAGCGCCACCCGCTGCTGCTCGCCGCCGGACAGCACCTTGGGGTAGCTGGACAGCCGCTGCCCCAGACCCACCCGCTCCAGCATGCGGCTGGCGGCGGCACGGGCATCGCGGCGGCCGGCCAGCTCCAGCGGCAGCATCACGTTTTCCAGCGCGGTCAGGTTGGCCAGCAGCTGGAAGCTCTGGAACACGAAGCCGAGGTGGGCGGCGCGGAAGGCGGCCCGGTGGTCTTCGGACTGGGCGAACAGATCGACACCGGCCATGTGAACCGTTCCGCGGCTGGGGGTATCCAACCCCGCAATGATCGACAGCAGGGTGCTCTTGCCCGAGCCCGATGCCCCGACGATCGCTGCCGTCTCGCCCCGCGCCAGGGTGAAGTCGATATCCCGCAGAATGGTCAGCGTGCCGGTCGAATCGGTGACCGTCTTGAACACATGCTGAACCGCAATCATCACTTCGGACATGAAAGATCTTTCCCGTTTGAATCGTCGTCACTGTAGCGCCCTGCTGCTGGCCCTGTGCTGCGGCGGTCTTCCAGTGCTCTCGCAAGCCCAGGGCACTGCCTCCGCCCAGGCGCCCGTGGTGCTGGTGGTGGGCGACTCGCTCAGCGCCGAATACGGACTGCAGCGCGGCAAGGGCTGGGTGGCCCTGCTGCAGGAGCGGCTGCAGGCCGAAAAAGTTCAGGCCCGGGTGGTCAATGCCAGCATCAGCGGCGACACCACTTCGGGCGGGCGCTCCCGCCTGCCTGCCCTGCTCCGGCAACACAGCCCGGCCGTGGTGGTGATCGAACTGGGCGGCAACGATGCCCTGCGCGGCCTGCCGCTCGACATGACGCGCGACAACCTGGCCACCATGGCCCGGGCCGCGCGCGACGCCGGTGCGCGGGTGCTGGTGCTGGGCATGGAAATGCCCCCCAACTACGGCGCGCGCTACGCGGCCGAATTCCGCCAGCTCTACCGCTCCGTGGCCGAGACCGAGAAGACCGCCCTGGTGCCGTTCTTCCTGGCCGGCGTGGCCGACCTGCCCGACCCCACCCGCCTGTTCCAGGCCGACCGCATCCACCCGAACGAATCGGCACAGCCGGTGATGCTGGGCAATGTGTGGCCGGCGCTGAGGCCCCTGATCCCGCGCCGATAATCCCCGGATGCCCGTTCAGACCCTGCCCGCCACGGAAGCCATCAGCCGCCTGGCGACCTTCGACACCATCATCGACGCCCGCTCCGAGGACGAACACGCACTCGACCATGTGCCGGGCGCCATCAACTGGCCCACGCTCGACAACCTCCAGCGCATCGAGATCGGCACCCTGTACAAGCAGGTCAATCCGTTCGAGGCCAAAAAACGCGGCGCAGCCCTGTCCGCCCGGAACATCGCGGCGCACATCGAGCGCGAGGTGATCGACAAGCCCAGGGGCTGGCGACCGCTGGTGTATTGCTGGCGCGGCGGCAACCGCAGCGGCGCGCTGGCCACCATCCTCGGGGCCATCGGCTTCCAGGTCACGTTGATCGAAGGGGGCTACAAGGCCTGGCGTGCGGCCCTGGTCGACGACCTGGACCGGCTCGCCCCCACCTTGCGCTACCGGGTCATCTGCGGCCCCACCGGCAGCGGCAAGACCCGTCTGCTGCACGCGCTCGCCGCCGAGGGTGCGCAGGTGCTCGACCTCGAGGGCCTGGCCTGCCACCGCAGTTCGGTGCTGGGGCACCTGCCGGGGCAACCCCAGCCCAGCCAGAAACGCTTTGACTCGCTGGTCTGGTCACAGCTGAAAGGCTTCGACCCGGCGCGCGAGGTGTTTGTGGAGAGCGAGAGCAAGAAGGTCGGCAACCTGCGCGTGCCCGACGCGCTGATGGAGGCCATGCGGGCCAGCCCGTGCATCGATCTGCAGCTGCCCGACACCGAGCGGGTCGGGCTGCTGCTGGAGGACTACGACTTCTTCGTGCAGGACCCCGAACATTTCTGTCAGCGCCTGCAGGCGCTGGTGGAGCTGCGGGGTCGGGAGGTGGTGAACGACTGGATCGAGCGGGTCCGGGCGGGACGCACCCCTGACGTGGTGCTGGACCTGCTGCTGCACCACTACGACCCGATGTACTCGGCCTCGATCCGGCGCAACTTTGTTCAATACGGGCAGGCCACGCTCTGCGTGCTGCCCGATCGCTCGGCCGCCAGCATGGTGCAGGCAGCCAGGGAGCTGACCGCCCTGTCCGGCTGAGCGGTCAAGGCCTCAGGAACGCTCGCCGCCGGTGGCGGGCGGGGTTCCTTCGGGGGCGCCATCGGCCGAGTCGTCCGGGTGGTCGTCCGATCCGCCCTCCCCCGGCTCGTGCTTGCGGGCGGCCTTGGCCTTGAGCTTTTCTTCCTTCTTCTGTTTTTTGGCCAGCTCGCGCTGGCGTTTTTCGTATCCGTAGTTCGGTGTGGCCAATGCGGTCTTTCAGGCGTGGTGGAATGGAATCAGGCCTGCAACAGGGGCATCGCCTGGGCCAGATCGGCCTGCAGGTCACCCACTGCTTCCAGGCCGACGGCAAAGCGTACCAGACCGCCGGCCAGCGGCCAACCCTGGGAACGCAGGCTCGCCATCTGGTAGGGCGCGCACAGGCTCACCGGGCCGGCCCAGCTCCAGCCCAGGCGGAACAGGCGCAAGCCGTCGCAGAAGGCATCGATACGCTGTTGCGGGATGGCAGGGTCGAAAACGGCGCTGAACAGGCAGGCAGCAGCCCGGGCGTCCCGGGCCCAGGCCTCGTGTCCCGGCGATCCGGGCAATGCCGGGTGCAGCACCCGGATGACGCCCGGCTGCGTCTGCATCCAGCGGGCCAGCGCCCGGGTGGCAGCGTCCTGGGCGCGGTAGCGCAGCTCGATGCTGGGCAAGCCACGCAGCACCAGCTCGATGTCGTTGGCGCCCACGCCCAGACCCAGTCGCATGTGGGTGAGCAGCACCTGCCGGTGCAGCGCCTCGTCGCGGGTGATCACCGAGCCCATCAGCACGTCGGCGCCGCCGCTGGGGTACTTGGTGAGGGCCTGCATGGACACGTCCATGCCGAGCTCGAAGGCATTGAAGGCGATGCCGGCGCCCCAGGTGTTGTCCAGCGCGCGGACGATGGGCCTGTCGCGGCCGGCGTTGGCGCGCTGCACCACCTCGGCCAGGGCCGGCAGATCGGGGAACTCCAGGGAGACCGAACCCGGCGCTTCGAACCAGACCAGCCGGGTGGCCGGCGTGATGCACCGGGCCAGATCGGCCGGGTCCATGGGGTTGTAGAAGCGGTGGGTTATGCCCCAGGCTGCCAGCTCGCCGGCAGCGAAGGCCTTGCCCGGCCCGTAGGCGTTGTCCGGAATCAGCAGCTCGTCACCCTGGCGCAGAAACGCCATGTCGACCAGGGTCAGGGCCGACAGCCCGCTGGGCGCCAGCACGCAGAACCGACCGCCTTCCAGCGTGGCCAGCCGCTCTTCCAGCATGAAGCTGGTGGGTGTGCCGTGCAGGCCGTAGGTGTAGCCGGACTTGTCTTTCCAGTCGTTGGTGCGCAGGGCCTGCACATCGGTGAAGAAGACCGTGGAGGCTTTGTGCACCCCCGGCTGAACCGCCTCGAAGCCTTCAGGCGGAACGTAAGGGTGGTGGATCAGGCGGGTGGGCAGCTCGTCGCTCATGCGGCGCTGACCCTCAGACTTTCCATTTGGCCAGCAGCTGCTCCGGCCGGATGGTGTCGTAGCTCTCGAAGGGCTGGTGGATCCAGGGGTTGGTGGGCAGGTATTCCACCGAATAGTCGGGGGTGAAGGTCGAGACCTGCTTGGTCCAGATCACGGCGCTGCGCAGCTCGGTGATCGGCGGGTAGTTGTTCTTGAGCAGGCCGATGACCGCATTCAGGGTGTGCCCGGAATCGGCCAGGTCGTCGACCAGCAGCACGCGCCCGGCAATCTCGCCCTTCGGCGTGGTGATGTAGCGGGCAATGTCCAGGTTGCCTTGCTCGGTGCCGGCAGCGGCCCGGTAGGAACTGGTCGACATGATCGCCAGCGGCTTCTCGAAAATGCGCGAGAGGATGTCGCCGGGCCGCATGCCGCCACGGGCCAGGCACAGGATGGTGTCGAACTCCCAGCCCGACTGGTGCACCTTGATGGCCAGCTTTTCGATCAGGTTGTGGTACTCGTCGTACGAGACGTAGAGGTGTTTGCCGTCTTCGGTCAGCATGCGGGCTCCTGGTGGGCGGATCGGCGCGGCTCAGCCGTGGTACGGGTGGTGCAGCAGGATGGTGTGGTCGCGGTCCGGACTGGTGGACACCACATGGATCGGCACACCCGTGGTGGCCTGGATGCGTTCCAGGTACCGGCGGGCATTGACCGGCAGATCGTCGTAGCGCGTCACGCCGACCGACGATTCGGTCCAGCCCGGCAGCGTCTCGTAGATGGGTTCGCAGCGGGCGATGTCGTCGGCGCCCATCGGCAGGATGTCGATCACCTCGCCATCGAGCTTGTAGCCGGTGCACAGCTTGAGCTCGGGCAGTCCGTCCAGCACATCGAGCTTGGTGATGCACAGGCCCGACAGGCCGTTGACCTGGGCCGAACGCTTGAGCAACGCAGCGTCGAACCAGCCGCAGCGGCGCGAGCGGCCGGTGGTCACGCCCTTCTCGGCGCCCACGGTGGACATGTGCCAGCCCGGCGTGCCTTCCTTCTCCCACTCCAGTTCGGTCGGGAACGGACCGCCACCCACCCGGGTGCAGTACGCCTTGGTGATGCCCAGCACATAGTGCAGCAGCTGCGGGCCCACGCCGGCACCGGCAGCGGCGTTGCCGGCCACGCAGTTGCTCGAAGTCACGAACGGGTAGGTGCCGTGGTCGATGTCGAGCAGCGTGCCCTGGGCGCCTTCGAACAGCAGGTTCACGCCGGCCTTGTGCGCCTCGTTCAGCTCGCGCGAGACGTCGGCGATCATGGGCTTGAGGGTCTCGGCCTGCTGCATGGCCTCGGCATAGACCGGCTCGAACTGGATGGCGCCGTCCTTCATGTAGGGCGCGATCTTGTCGTCCCAGGGGAAGTCGGCGGAATGCAGGTAGGTGGTCAGCACATGGTTGTGCAGATCGAGCAGCTCGCGCAGCTTGGTGGCGAAGCGCTCCGGGTATTTGAGATCCTGCACGCGCAGGGCACGGCGGGCGATCTTGTCTTCATAGGC
>PNMF01000137.1 GCA_013823485.1 Comamonadaceae bacterium | reverse complement strand
CCGGCGGCGTGGAAGTGGTTCACGTCGGCGCTGCCGTTGGGGTAGATGCGGGCCAGCAGCGGCACCGCGGCCGAGAGTTCGGCGAAGTCGTCCCAGTCGATCAGCACGCCGGCGGCGCGCGCCATGGCCACCAGGTGCAGGGTGTGGTTGGTGGAGCCGCCGGTGGCCAGCAGGCCCACCATGCCGTTGACCACCGATCGTTCGTCCACCACATCGGCCAGGGTGGTGCCGCCCGGGGCCGCCAGCGCGGCGGCGCGCTCGACGGCGGCGCGGGTCAGGGCCTGGCGCAGCGGCCCGTGCGGCGGCACGAAGGAGCTGCCGGGCAGGTGCAGACCCATGATCTCCATCAGCATCTGGTTGCTGTTGGCGGTGCCGTAGAAGGTGCAGGTGCCGGGGCTGTGGTAGGCCTGCGCTTCCGACTGAAGCAGTGCCTCGCGGCCCACCAGGCCCTGCGCGTACTGCTGGCGCACACGGGCCTTGTCATCGTTGGACAGGCCGCTGGCCATGGGGCCGGCCGGCACGAACACCACCGGCAGATGGCCGAAGCCCAGCGCGCCCATCAGCAGGCCGGGCACGATCTTGTCGCACACGCCCAGCAGGAGGGCGGCATCGAACACGTTGTGCGAGAGCGCCACCGTGGTGGACAGCGCGATCACGTCGCGCGAGAACAGCGAGAGCTCCATGCCGGCCTCGCCCTGGGTGATGCCGTCGCACATGGCGGGCACGCCACCCGCCACCTGGGCGGTGGCGCCGATGCTGCGGGCATGGTCGCGGATGAGGGCGGGGTAGTGCTCGAACGGCTGGTGGGCCGAGAGCATGTCGTTGTAGGCGGTGACCACGCCGATGTGCGGGGCGCGCTCGGCATGGATGCGCAGGCGGTCGTCCGACGGCAGGGCGGCGGTGGTGTGGGCCATGTTGGCGCAGCCCAGGCCGGCCCGCTGGCGGCCGTCGCGGTGCTGCTGCGCCATGCGGGCCAGGTAGTCGGCGCGGCTTTTGGCGCTGCGCCGGCGGATGCGTTCGGTGACGGTGGCCAGCACCGGGTTCAGGGGAATGGGAGCGGTGGTCATGGTTGCGATGGGTCAGGGAGCCAGCCACACGTGCAGCGGCGGGGCGGGCCGCGCGGCGGCCCCGGTCAGCAGGAGCGACAGCGGACGTTCCGCCGACGCTTCGCCCTGCAGCGACTGCCGGTACACCGACTGCTTCACCGGCCCGCACAGCGGCAGCTCCAGCAGCCCGGCCCCGCGCAGGGCCGCCAGGCTGAGCGTCAGCCGGGCGTGCGGTGCCTGGGTGGGTCGGGTCCAGGCCACGGGTTCGGCGGTGGCCAGGGCCTGCGCGGTGCCGGGTGCGCCGGGGAACAGCGAGGCGGTGTGCCCGTCTTCGCCCAGGCCCAGCACCACCACGTCGGCCGGCAGCAGCGGGGCCACGCGGCGGCTGGCGGCGCGGGCGAGTTCGTCCAGATCGCGGGTGTTCAGCGCTTCGGGTGCGTCGGGCAGCTGGTCGAACAGCGGCACGAAGCGCGCGCCGATGGCGTGCTCCTGCAGCAGGTGGCGGCGCACCAGCGCGGCATTGCTGTCGGGGTGCAGCGGCGGCACGCAGCGCTCATCCACCGGCAGCACCTGCACCCGCGCCCAGGCCAGCGGCAGCTGGCGCAGCGCCTCGAACAGCGGCACCGGGCTGCGCCCGCCCGACACCGCCAGCGTGGCCTGCCCGCGCCGGGCCATGGCGGCCTCCAGCGCGGTGCCGATGTGGGCGGCCAGCGCCGGCCACAAGGTGTCGGCGGGCTGGTGGTGGTGCTCCTGCACGCTGGGGGCGTTGGGTGGCATGGTGGTCCTGCGGTGGTCCTGTGGGTCAGTGGGCCTCGGCCCAGGCGGCGTTCTCGCTCGCCAGCAGGCTGGAGGCGGCGGCCGGTCCCCAGCCGCCGGCAGCGTAGGACCGGGGCGCTTCGCCCAGGGCGGCCCAGCCTTGCTGGATCGGGTCGATCCAGGCCCAGGCCGCTTCCAGTTCGTCGCGCCGCATGAAGTGGGTCAGCCGGCCCTTGATGACGTCGATCAGCAGGCGTTCGTAGGCCTCGGCGCGCCGCTCGGTGAAGGCCGACTGCAGGTCCAGGTCGAGGTGCACCGGGCGCAGCCGCATGCCGCTGCCGGGTTCCTTGGCCATCATCTGCAGCTGCACATGTTCTTCCGGCTGCAGGCGCAGCACCAGGCGGTTCACCGGCTGGCGCGGCGTGTCGGGGAACAGCGAGCAGGGCAGGTCGGCGAACTCCACCACGATCTCGCTGCGCCGCTCGGCCATGCGTTTGCCGGTGCGCAGGAAGATGGGCACGTTGGCCCAGCGCCAGTTGTCGATCCGGGCGCGCAGCGCCACGAAGGTTTCGGTGCGGCTGCCGGCGGGCACCTGCGCCTCGTCCTGGTAGCCCGGCACGCGCTGGCCGTCGATGTGGCCGGCGGTGTACTGGCCGCGCACCGTGTCGCGCGCCACGTCGGCCGGGCTCATGGGCCGCAGCGAGCGCAGCACCTTGAGCTTTTCGTCGCGCACCGCATCCGGATCCAGCGAGACCGGCGGCTCCATGGCCACGATGCACAGCAGCTGCAGCAGGTGGTTCTGCACCATGTCGCGCAGGGCGCCGGTGCCGTCGTAGAAGCCGGCTCGGCTGCCCACGCCCACGCTTTCGGCCACCGTGATCTGGATGCTCTTGATGCCCGGGCTGCGCCACAGCGGCTCGAAGATCGCGTTGCCGAAGCGCAGCACCATCAGGTTCTGCACCGTCTCCTTGCCCAGGTAATGGTCGATGCGGTAGGTGCGGTCTTCGCTGAAGTGCCGCGCCACTTCGTCATTGATGCGGCGGGCGGAGGCCAGGTCGTGCCCGAGGGGTTTTTCCAGCACCACGCGGCTGTCGGCCTCGATCAGGCCGGCCGCGTCGAGGTGGGTGCAGATGTCGGAGAACAGGGTGGGCGCAGTGGCCAGGTAGAACACCCGGTCGGCGCCGGGGCGCAGCAGCGGGCCGAGCGCCGGGAAGTCGCCCGGCCGGGTGGCGTCCAGCGTGGCGTGCACCAGCCGGTCCAGGAAGCCGGGCCAGTGGTCGCCCTGGCGGTCTTCCTGCCCGACGAAGCCGGCCACCTTGTCCTGGATGAAGTCGAGGAAACCGCCCCGGTCCCAGGCCTGGCGGCCCAGCACCACGATCCGGGCCTGCGCCGGCAGGTGGCCGTGCCGGTGGGCCGCGAACAGCGCCGGCAGCAGCTTGCGGACCGACAGGTCGCCGGCCCCGCCAAAGATCACCAGGTCCAGCGGGCGGTCGGTGTTGGGGGTGTCGGACATGGGATGGATCGAGTTACAGAAAGTCCGAAGTTTAATGTAATCAAGTTACATGGCGGTAACCGGATGGGCGTCCCCGGCCGGGTGCAGGCCGTCGGCCCGCAGCTGCAGCACCCGGCCGGCCCGGGCGGCGGCACCGGCCGAATGGGTCACCAGCACCAGGGCCGCGCCGTGGCTGCGGGTCTGCTGCTGCAGCACCTCCATGACGGTGGCGGCGGTGCCCGGGTCGAGGTTGCCGGTGGGTTCGTCGGCCAGCACCAGCCCCGGGCGGTGCACCAGGGCCCGCGCGATCGCGACCCGTTGCAGCTGCCCCCCGGACAGCTCGGCCGGCAGCCGGTGCCCCAGCCCCTGCAGGCTCACGGCGGCCAGCAGCTCGTCCACCCGCTTCGGGTCGCGCCGGCCCAGCAGCATCAGCGGCAGCGCCACGTTCTGTGCCACATCCAGATGCGGCAGCACATGGAAAGCCTGGAACACGAAGCCCAGGTGGGCGCGCCGCCACAGGGCCTGACCGGTGTCGTCCAGCGCGCCCAGGTCGGTCACGGCGCCGTTGGCACCGGTCCAGGTGACCCGGCCCGAGCTCCAGGTGTCGAGTGCGGCCATGCAGTTGAGCAGGCTGGACTTGCCCACGCCCGACTCGCCGACGATGGCCACGAACTCGCCGGGCTCGACCCGCAGGTTCACCTGGCTGAACACCGGGGTGGTGCCGTATTGCTTGGTCAGTTGGTGGAGTTCGAGCGTCATGCGGGGTGGGGCGGTGAATCGAGCCAGCCGGCCACCGCGTCGGTGACCTGTGCCAGCGCATCGGGCGCGTCGCAGTCGACGGTGCGGCGCCCGGGCATGGAGCGCAGCCAGGTGAGCTGGCGTTTGGCGAGCTGGCGGGTGGCGGCGATGCCGCGTTCGCGCAGGTCGGCCAGCAGGGCGGCGTCGGGCGGATCGGCGCGGTCCAGGGCTTCCCAGGTCTGGCGGTAGCCCACGCAGCGCATGGAGGGCAGGTCGGGGTGCAGGTCGCCGCGGGCGCGCAGGTGCCGCACCTCGTCGATCAGGCCGTCGGCCAGCATGGCATCGAAGCGGTCGGCGATGCGCCGGTGCAGCCAGGCCCGGTCGACCGGCTCGAGCGACAGCAGGTGCCGGGGCTGCAGCGGGCTGGCGGGGTTGTGGGTGCGGCCGCTCTGCCAGTCCGACAGCGGTCGGCCCGACACCGCATGCACTTCCAGCGCGCGCTGGATGCGCTGCGAGTCGTTCGGGAACAGGCGCGCGGCGGTGGCGGGATCGACCCGGGCCAGCTCGGCGTGCAGGGCCGGCCAGCCTTCGCTGCGGGCGCGGGCCTCGATGGCTTCGCGCACGCCCGCGTCGGCGGCGGGCATGTCGTCCAGGCCGACCAGCAGGGCCTTGAAGTACAGCAGGGTGCCGCCCACCAGCACGGCGGTCCGGCCGCGCGCGGCGATCTCGTCCACCAGCCGGATGGCGTCGCGCACGAAGGCGGCGGCGCTGTAGGCATCGGTCGGGTCGATCAGGTCGATCAGGTGGTGCGGCACCTGCGCCCGCTCCTGCGGCGTCGGCTTGGCGGTGCCGATGTCCATGCCCCGGTAGACCAGGGCCGAGTCGACGCTGACGATCTCGATCGGCCAGCGCTGCGCCAGCGCCAGCGAGGCCGCGCTCTTGCCGCTGGCGGTGGGGCCGGCCAGGGCGATGCAGCGCGGGCGGTGGGGCAGCGTCATGCCGGGTTCAGGAGGCGGTCGGGGCCGTGGGCAAGGGGGCGGCCGGTGCCTCGCCGTGCCGGCGCACCAGCGTCCAGGCGCACAGGGCACACAGCACGCCCCAGAACCAGATGCCGTTGGTCAGCGGCAGCACGCTGCCCTGGCCCGGGCCGAACGCCGCCATGCTGTGGCCGAGCCAGCTGCCCATGGCGAAGGCGGTGACCATCATGATCAGCCCGGCCAGCGCCGAAGCCGCACCGGCCGACTGCGGGAAGGGCGCCACCGCGCCGCTCTGCCCGCAGGGCTGGTGGATGCCGTGGGCCACCATGAACAGGTAGAACGGCAGCACCACCGCCCAGACCGACTGCACGCCGGCCAGGGCCAGCAGGCCCATGGCGCTGCCCCCGGCCAGCGACAGCGCACCGGCCACCGCCACCGTGCGGCGTACCCCCAGGCGGGCCAGCAGGCGCCGGCACAGCACGGTGCCGCCGATGTAGCTCAGCGACATGGTGAACATGACCAGGCCGTACTGGGTCTTGCTCAGGCCCAGCACCTGGATGAACACGAACGACGATGCCGCCAGGTAGGTGAACAGGCCGCCGTAGGAGGCCGTGGCCAGCAGGGCATAGGCCCGGAAGGTGGGGTGGCGCGCAATGCGCACCCAGTTGGTGATCAGCACCCGGGGCTGCAGCGCATGCGGGTTGGGCTGGCGCACGGTTTCCCGGAACCGCAACGCCACCACCACCAGCGTGGCCGCGCCGAACAGGCCGATGAGCAGCAGCGCAGCACGCCAGCCCAGCAGGTCGGACGACAGCCCGCCCAGCGGCGCGCTGCAGCAGGCGATCACCCCCAGGCCGGTCAGCCCGCGCGACATGAAACGAGCGCCCTCGGCCGGCGCGTACAGGTCGCGCACGATGGCCCGCGCGCACATGACGGCGGCCCCCAGTGCCGCGCCCTGCACCGCGCGCCAGGCGATCAGCTGTTCCATGCTGCCGGCCAGTGCGCTGCCCACCGAAGCGGCCACGAACGCGCTCAGCCCGATGAGCAGGATGGGCCGGCGGCCAAAACGGTCGGACAGCGGGCCCCAGACCATCTGCGACAGCCCGAAGGCCAGCAGGAGCGCGGTCAGGGTGAGCTGGGCCTGCGACATGGGCGCGCCAAAGCCGGTGGTGAGCGCCGGCAGGGCGGGCAGGTACAGGTCGGTGGCCACCGGCTGCAGGCCCAGCAGCAGGGCCAGGGCCAGCACCACGAAGCCGGGAGTCATGCTGGGAACGGCAGCGGCGGGAGAGGGGGCGGACATCCGGTCGAGGGTAGCAGAAGGACCGCCCGTCGGACCTCCTCAGCGCAGGGCCTGGGGTGTCGGGTCCGGGTCGGTCGGGGTCGGCCCGAGGCCGAACAGCTCGGCCAGCGCCTGCCGGTATTGCGGCTGGCCGACCGAGTTGGTGTTGTGGTGCGAGCCACCTTCCACCAGCACGAAGGCTTTGGGGCCGCGCGCGGCCTCGAACAGCTTCTGGCCCAGCTCGGGCTTGATCAGCCGGTCCTCGCTGCCGTGCACCACCAGCAACGGCGAACCGATGTCGGCCACCTTGCGCACCGACTCGAAGCGCTGGGTGATCAGGGGCGAGATCGGCAGCCAGCCCCAGCGGAAGGTGCTCACCACATCCGGAATCGAGGTGAAGGTGCCCTCGACCAGCGTGCCGCGCTCGTCCGGCACCCGGGTGGCCAGGTCGATGGCAATCGC
>PNMF01000136.1 GCA_013823485.1 Comamonadaceae bacterium | reverse complement strand
AGGGCTGGAAGGTGATGTCGGCCGCCACAGTGCCCTGCAGGTTCTGCAGAGCCTGCTCCAGGGCACCCAGGCCCACGGCGCACCAGGGGCAGGAAACATCGGAGACGAAATCGATTTGCAAGGTGTTCATGCCTGAAATGGTAGTTGCGCCGGCTGCGAGACAATCCCTGCTCCGCGAATGCCCCTGCCCCTTTTCCGCTCTATCCCCGGATAGCCCCCATGACCGACCGCTACGCCGTCATCGGCCACCCCATCAACCACAGCAAGTCGCCGCAGATCCATGCCGCTTTTGCACAGGCCACCGCGCAGGACCTGAGCTACACCGCCATCGATTCCCCGCTCGACGCGTTCGCCGGCACCGTGGCGGCCTTCCGTTCTGCGGGTGGCCGGGGTGTCAACGTGACCCTGCCCTTCAAGCTGGAAGCCTGTGCGCTCGCCACCGACCCGAGCGAGGCGGCGCGGCTGGCCGGTGCGGCCAATGCGCTCAAGTTCGACGGTGACCGGGTGTGGGCCGAGAACTTTGATGGCGTGGGTCTGGTGAACGACATCCAGGTGAACCTGGGCCATGCGCTGCGCAGCCGGCGGGTGCTGGTGCTGGGTGCCGGCGGTGCCACGCGCGGCGCACTGCTGCCGCTCGCCGGCCAGGGGCCTGCGGTGCTGGCGGTGGCCAACCGCAGCGCCGACAAGGCCCATGCGCTGCGCACCGACTTCGCGGCCCATGCGGCGCTGCAGACCGGGGGCTACGCCGATCTGGCCGGCGAGTCGTTCGACGTGGTGATCAATGCCACCTCGGCCGGCCTGAGCGGCGAGACCCTGCCCCTGCCACCGGGGCTGTTTGCGCCCGGCGCCCTGGCTTACGACATGGTCTACGGCAAGGGCCTCACGCCCTTCCTGCGGCAGGCGCAGCAGGCCGGCCTGACCGCGCTGGCCGACGGTGTGGGCATGCTGGTGGAGCAGGCGGCCGAGGCCTTTGTGTGGTGGCGCGGCGTGCGGCCGGCCACGGCCGAAGTGATCCGACGGCTGTCGGTGCCGCTGGTTTAAAGTGCCTGCATTCCGGAGAACCCCATGCCCGCCATCCTGCTGCTCAACGGCCCCAACCTGAACCTGCTCGGCACGCGCGAGCCGGGCGTGTATGGCGCCACCACGCTGGCCGATGTGGAAGCCCGCTGCCGCGCCGCGGCCGAGCGTCTGGGCTTCACGCTGGAGGCCCTGCAGAGCAACCACGAAGGCGAACTCATCGACGCCATCCACCAGGCCGGCGTGCGCCACCGCAGCGGCGAGCTGGCCGGTGTGGTGTTCAACCCAGGCGCCTTCACCCACACCTCGGTGGCGCTGTTCGATGCCATCAGCGGGGTCAAGCCGCTGCCGGTGTTCGAGGTGCACATCTCCAACGTGCACGCGCGCGAAAGCTTCCGCCACCACTCGTATGTGTCGCCGGCAGCGGCCGGCATCGTGGTGGGCTTCGGGGTCGATGGCTACGAGCTGGCCATCGAGGGGCTGGCGCGTCGGGTTCGCGCCGGCTGATACGTCAGCTGATGCGTCAGCTGCGGGGTGCGCGCCGCAGCCGCCACACCCGCAGGGCACACAGGGCAGCGGCCACGCCGCAGGCCGACGACAGCCAGAAAACGCTGGCCAGACCCAGCGCCGAACTCAGCAGGCCACCGGCCAGCCCGCCCACCACCCCGGGCAGGCCGTACCCCAGCACCGCGTACAGCGCCTGGCCGCGTCCGCGCAGACGGCCCGGAAAGTGTTCGCTGATCCAGGCAATGCACACCGTGTGGTGGGCCGCAAAAGTGATGGCGTGCAGCGCCTGCGCCAGCACCAGCACCGCCAGAGAGCTGGCCAGCGCGGCCGTGAAGCCCATGCGCAGCGCCATGAGGCCGGCCGCCAGCACCAGCCAGGCCGGCAGCGAAAGCAGCGGCAGCCAGCGGCCCTGGGTGAAGAACCAGCCCACCTCGATGGCCACCGACAGCGCCCACAACAGGCCGATCACCGTCTTGCTGTAGCCCAGCGAGTCCAGGTAGAGCGACAGGAAGATGTAGATGAAGATGTGCGCCAGCACATGGAAGAACACCGCCGCAAAGAACCAGGCCACCGCCGGCTGGCGCAGCACCGGCCAGATGCGCGGGCGGGCTTGTTCGATGTGTACCGGCTCGCGGGCGTCGGGCAGCCGCCAGGTGCTCAGCGCCACGGCCGCCAGCGTGGCCAGGGTCCAGAGCGGGAAGCTCTGCATGCCGGTGTGTTCAAACCAGGCGCCGGCCACCACCACGGTCACCAGAAAACCGATCGAACCCCACACCCGTACCCGGCCATAGCGCCGCGCATCAAAGCCGCCGTCACGGCTGACCAGGTGGGCCAGCGCCGCCTCGCTCATGGGCATCATGCCGCTGGTGTGGGTGAACATCAGCAGCAGCACCAGAAACAGCCCGGTGGTGCCGAGATCGAACCACAGCCCCAGGGAAGCCAGCAACGCCACGGTGGCGCCGTAGCGCAGCAGGCGCACACGCTCGCCGGTGTGGTCGCTCAGCCAGCCCCAGCCATAGGGTGCAAACAGCCGCGTGGCCGACTGTACCGAGGTCAGCACGCTGATGGCCAGCAGGCCGTAGCCCAGCTCCTTGAGCCACAGCGGCAGGTACGGATTGAAGAAGCCGATGTGGGCGAAATAGCTGGCGCTCAGCCAGGAAAACGGCCGCACCGCCGACGCAACGGCCTGGGCGGCCATGTCAGCCCCGCTGGCGGGCTGCGATGTCGGGGGTGGCGGTGCGCACGTCGCCACACTGGGCGCGGTGGCGCAGCACATGGTCCATGACCACCAGGGCCAGCAGGGCCTCGGCAATCGGGGTGGCACGGATGCCCACGCAGGGGTCGTGGCGGCCCTTGGTGATGAGCTCGGTGGCATCGCCGTTGACATCGATGCTCTCGCGCGGGATGAGGATCGAGCTGGTCGGCTTGATGGCGATCGACACCTCCAGGTCCTGCCCGGTGCTGATGCCGCCCAATACGCCACCGGCCTTGTTGGCTGCAAAGCCGTCTGGCGTGAGGCTGTCGCCGTGCGTGCTGCCCTTGTCGGCCACGCAGGCAAAGCCGGCCCCGATCTCCACGCCCTTGACCGCGTTCAGGCCCATCATGGCGTGGGCGATGTCGGCGTCCAGCCGGTCGTACAGCGGCTCGCCCAGGCCCACCGGCATGCCGGTGGCGGTGACGCGGATGCGGGCCCCGCACGAATCGCCGCTCTTGCGCAGCGCCATCATGTAGTCCTCCAGTGCCGACGTGTCGGCCACCGGGGCGAAGAACGGGTTGTGGCGCACATGGTCCCAGCTCTCGAACGGGATGGCCACCTCGCCGATCTGGGTCATGCAGCCCCGGAACTCGATGCCGTGGTGTTCACGCAGCCACTTGCGGGCCACCGCACCGGCGGCCACCGTGGGGGCGGTCAGGCGGGCCGAGCTGCGGCCGCCACCGCGCGGGTCGCGGATGCCGTATTTCTGCCAGTAGGTGTAGTCGGCATGACCGGGGCGGAAGGTCTGCAGGATGTCGCCGTAGTCCTTGCTGCGCTGATCGGTGTTGCGGATCAGCAGGGCGATGGGCGCGCCGGTGGTCTGCCCCTGATAGAGGCCGGAGAGGATCTCGACCGCATCCGGCTCGTTGCGCTGGGTGACGAACTGGCTGGTGCCGGGGCGGCGGCGGTCCAGGTCGGTCTGGATGTCGGCGGCGTCCAGCGCCAGGCCGGGGGGGCACCCGTCGATCACGCAGCCGATGGCCGGGCCGTGGGATTCACCGAAGTTGGTGACGCAAAACAGGGTGCCTAGGGTGTTGCCGCTCATGCGGCCCGATTATCCCCGAGCAGCGCGGGCCGATTCGCCGGAGGCGGCTTCGCCTTCCTCTTCCTGGGGCCAGTCGCGGATGTAGGCCTTGAGCATGCGGTTCTCGAAGTTCTGGCTGTCGACCACCGCCTTGGCCACGTCGTAGAAGCTGATCACGCCCATCAGCATCTTGTTGTCCATGACCGGCATGTAGCGGGTGTGCTTCTCCAGCATCATGGGGCGGACCTGGTCCAGCTCGGTCTCGGGGGTGCAGCTCATGGGGTGGTCGTCCATGACGGTGCGCACCACCTTGCCGCCCACCTGGCCCCCGTTGCGGGCCAGCGTGTGGATCAGCTCGCGGAAGGTCAGCATGCCGACCAGCTCGCCGTGCTCCATGACGGCCAGCGAGCCGATGTCGTACTGGGCCATGGTCTCGACCGCGCTCTGGAGCGAATCCTCCGGCGAGATGGTGTAGAGCGTGCCGCCCTTGACACGCAGGATGTCGCTGACTTTCATGGCCGTTCTCCTCGGAATCTTGTGTCTTCCGCCCGACCGGGCGGTGAAGCAATATAGCCCACAATACCCCGCGAAACCACATCAGGAGACATCCCCATGGCCGGTCATTCCGACCCCGGGTTCGACACGCTGGCACTGCACGCCGGCGCCCAGCCCGACCCCGCCACCGGCGCGCGCGCCGTGCCCATCCACCTGACCACGTCGTTCGTCTTCGAGTCGAGCGACCATGCCGCCGCGCTGTTCAACCTGGAGCGCGCCGGCCATGTGTACAGCCGCATCAGCAACCCCACCAACGCGGTGTTCGAGCAGCGCATGGCCGCGCTCGAAGGCGGCGTGGGCGCCATCGCCACGGCCAGCGGCCAGGCCGCGCTGCACCTGGCGGTGGCCACCCTGATGGGCGCGGGCTCGCACATCGTGGCCAGCACCGCGCTGTACGGCGGCAGCCAGAACCTGCTGCACTACACGATGCGGCGCTTCGGCATCGAGACCACCTTCGTCAAGCCGGGCGACATCGACGGCTGGAAGGCCGCCGTGCGGCCGAACACCCGGCTGTTCTTCGGCGAGACCGTGGGCAACCCCGGCCTGGACGTGCTTGATGTGCCCACCATCGGCCAGATCGCCCGCGAGGCCGGCGTGCCGCTGCTGGTCGACTCCACCCTGACCACGCCCTACCTGGTGCGCCCGCTGGAGATGGGGGCCGACCTGGTCTACCACTCGGCCACCAAGTTCCTGAGCGGCCATGGCACCGTCATCGGCGGCGTGCTGATCGACGGCGGCAGCTTTGACTGGGACGCCGCCCACGCCCGCGACGGCCGCTTTGCCGAACTCAGCGAGTCCTACGACGGCTTCCACAACATGGTATTCACCGAGGAGTCCACGGTGGGCGCCTTCCTGCTGCGCGCCCGGCGCGAGGGCCTGCGCGACTTCGGCGCGTGCATGAGCCCGCACACCGCCTGGCTGATCCTGCAGGGCATCGAGACGCTGTCGCTGCGCATGGACCGGCACATGGCCAACACCGAGCGGGTGGTGCAGTTCCTGGCCAGCCATCCGCTGGTGTCACGGGTGGGCCATCCGCTGCTCGAATCGCACCCCAGCCACGCGCTGGCCGAACGCATCCTGCGCTTCGGTGCACGCGGCACCGGTTCGGTGTTCAGCTTCGACATCGCTGGCAGCCGGGCGCAGGGCAAGGCCTTCATCGAAGCGCTCAAGATCTTCAGCCACCTGGCCAACGTGGGCGACTGCCGCTCGCTGGTGATCCACCCGGCCAGCACCACCCACTTCCGCATGAGCGACGAGGCCCTGGCGGGCGCGGGCATCGGCCCGGGCACCATCCGCCTGTCCATCGGCCTGGAAGACGCCGACGACCTGATCGACGACCTCAAGCGCGCCCTGAAGGCCGCAGAAAAGGCAGCCTGACCATGGAACTCACCGTCAACGGCGCCACCACCTACGCCTACACCGGCGGCAAGCCCTTCGATGCCGCCAGGCCCACCGTGGTCATGATCCACGGCGTGCTCAACGACCACAGCGTCTGGGCGCTGCAGAGCCGCTACCTGGCAAACCACGGCTTCAATGTGCTGGCCGTGGATCTGCCGGGCCATTGCCGCAGCGGCGGCGAAGCGCCCGCCTCGGTGGAGGCCGCGGCCGACTTCGTGGGCGCGCTGCTGGACGCCGCCGGCGTGCAGCAGGCGGCGCTGGTGGGCCACAGCTGGGGCTCGCTGATCGCCATGGAAGCGGCGGCCCGGTTCCCGGACCGCATCAGCCACCTGGTGCTGGTGGGCACGGCGTACCCGATGAAGGTGTCGCCCGCGCTCATCCAGGCCTCGCTGGAGGAACCAGAAAAGGCGCTGCGCATGGTCAATGTGTTCTCGCGCAGCACGCTGTCGGCGCCGCCCTCGGCGCTGGGCCCGGGCACCTGGGTGTTCGGCGCCGGCATGGCGCTGGGCCGGCGGGTGCTGCGCAGCAACCCGGCGGTGAACGTCTTCCACCGCGGGTTTGTCGCTTGCGACAGTTATGCCGGTGGCGAAGCGGCCATGAAGAACGGCCGCTGTCCGGTGCTGTTCGTGCTGGGCACGGCCGATCAGATGACGCCGCCCAAGGCCGCGCAGGGTCTGATCGAGACCGCGCGGGCCGCTGGCCGCACGGTGGAGGTGTCAAGGGTGCCGGTGGGTCACCACCAGATGACCGAAGCGCCCGACGCCACCCTGTTCGCGCTGCGCGACTTCCTGCAGCGCAAGGCCGCGCCGGCGCTGGCCGCCTGATCAGGCGTTGACCACCGGCGGCGCACCCGGGGGCAGCACGCCGGGCGTGAGCGCCTGGGCCAGCGTCAGATCGGCCCATCGGCTCTGGTCCCAGAAGCGCAGGGTGCTGGCCTGGCGGGCCAGCAGTAGCCGCTCGGCCAGCGGCGCCATGGGCGTGGTGTCCGGGTCGACCAGCACCACATAACGCTCGCTCTCCTCGTTCAGCCGACCCAGCCAGTCCAGCGCCACCAGGGCGCCCACCGGTTCTTCCAGCTGCAGCG
>PNMF01000135.1 GCA_013823485.1 Comamonadaceae bacterium | reverse complement strand
GCAGGCTGCGGGCAGTGGCCTCCAGGTCGGCCATCTGCGCGTCGTCCAGGCAGGCCGCGATCAGCAGGATGGCATCGGCTCCCATGGCGCGCGCCTCGAACACCTGGTAGGCGTCGACCATGAAGTCCTTGCGCAGCACCGGCAGGTCGCAACTGGCGCGGGCCTGCTTGAGGTAGTCGGGGCTGCCCTGGAAGAACTGGCGGTCGGTCAGCACCGACAGGCAGGCCGCACCGATGGTGCCGTCGCCCTCGGCATAGCTCTGGGCGATGTCGGCGGGAATGAAGTCCTCGCGCAGCACGCCCTTGCTGGGGCTGGCCTTCTTCACTTCGGCGATCACCGCCGGCTGGCCGCGGGCGATGCGCTGGCGCAACGCGCCCTCGAAGTCGCGGGTCAGGATGCGGCTTTCGGCATCGGCGCGCACCTGCTCCAGCGGCTTCTTCTTGCGGGCCGCCGCGATCTCTTCGTGCTTGACCGCCACGATGCGGTTGAGGATGTCGCTCATGTCGTTTCCGTTCAGCCGGCGAAGGCCTTGAGTTGGTCGAGCTTGGCCAGGGCGGCGCCGCTGTCCAGGGTCTGGCGCGCCAGCGCGATGCCGGCCTTCATGTCGGGGACCACGTTGGCGGCGTACAGCGCCACACCGGCGTTCAGACAGACGATGTCGGCCGCGGCCTTCAACGCCGGGTCGGGCCGGCATTGCAGCACGCCCAGCAGCATCTCGCGCGACGCTTCGGGCGTGTCGACGCGCAGGGCGCGGTTGCTGGCCATGGTCAGGCCGAAGTCCTCGGGGTGGATCTCGTACTCGCTGATCTCGCCGCCGCGCAGCTCGCCCACCAGCGTGGCGGCGCCGAGCGACACCTCGTCCATGCCGTCGCGGCCGTACACCACCACCGCATGCTCGGCGCCCAGGCGCTGCAGCGCGCGCACCTGGATGCCGACCAGGTCGGGGTGGAACACGCCCATCAGGATGTTGGGCGCGCCGGCCGGGTTGGTCAGCGGGCCCAGGATGTTGAAGATGGTCTTGATGCCCAGCTCCTTGCGCACCGGTGCCACGTTCTTCATGGCCGGGTGGTGGTTGGGCGCGAACATGAAGCCGACGCCGACCTGCTCGATGCAGCGGGCGATGGCCTCGGGCGCAAGGTTGATGTTCACACCCAGGCTCTCCAGCACGTCGGCGCTGCCGCTCTTGCTGGAGACGCTGCGCCCGCCGTGCTTGCTGACGCGGGCGCCGGCCGCAGCGGCCACGAACATGCTGCAGGTGCTGATGTTGAAGGTGTGCGAGCCGTCGCCGCCGGTGCCCACGATGTCCACCAGGTGGGTCTTGTCTGCCACGTTGACCTTGGTGGAGAACTCGCGCATGACCTGCGCGGCCGCCGTGATCTCGCCGATGGTTTCCTTCTTGACGCGCAGGCCGGTGATGAGGGCGGCCATCATGACCGGCGACATCTCGCCGCCCATGATCATGCGCATGAGGTGCAGCATCTCGTCGTGGAAGATCTCACGGTGTTCGATGGTGCGCTGCAGGGCTTCCTGGGGCGTGATCTTGTGGCCTGGCATGGGTCGGTCTCCGGCGGGGGTTGTGTGGGGTGGGAGGGTCAGGAGGCGGGGGCGTCGGTCAGGGCCAGGCGCACGCCGAAGCCGATGAACAGCAGGCCGCTGGCGCGGTCCATCCAGTGCATGGCGCGGCGCACCCGGTCGACGCGGCGCGCCGCCCAGGCTGAGAGCCAGGCGTAACCGAGCGTGACCGGCAGCGCATTGACGGTGAACAGCAGCCCCAGCGCCAGGAAGGCCAGGGTCTTGTCGGCCACATCCGGGGCAATGAACTGCGGCAGGAAGGCCAGGAAGAACAGAGCTACCTTGGGGTTGAGCACATTGGTGAGGAAGCCGCGCCAGAAGACCCGACCCAGCGGTGCCGCCCCGGCAGCGGCATCCGGGCTCCACTGCCCTGGGGCCGAGCGCAGCAGGCGCCAGCCCATCCAGACCAGGTAGGCCGCGCCGATCACCTTGACCACGGTGAACGCGGTGGCCGATGCCGCCAGCAGCGCGCCCAGCCCCACGGTGGCCACAGCCACATGCACGAAGCAGCCGGCGAAGATGCCGAGCGCCGCCACCATGCCGGCGCGGGCGCCCTGCCGCAGCGAACTGCTGACGATGTAGAGCACATCCGGCCCCGGCGTGAGGTTGAGCAGCCAGCCGGCCACCACGAACAACAGGAGCTGCGGCAGATCGGGCATGGCGCGGGATCAGTAGACCGCGGGCGCCGAGGCGGCCGGTGCTGCCGCACCTTGCGCCGGCAGGGCGAAGAAACGGCGCACGCTGGCGATGGCGCGGTCGATGCCCTCAGCATCCACATCGAGGTGGGTGACGAAGCGCAGGCCGATCAGTCCGGTGGCCAGCACACCGTCGCGCGCCAGATGGGCCAGCAGGTCGGGGCCACGCCCGCCATCCACGTCGATGAACACGATGTTGGTCTGGGCCGAGCGCACCCGCAGGCCCTCGATGCCTTGCAGGCCAGCGGCCAGCCGCTGCGCCAGGGCATGGTCGTCGGCCAGGCGCTGCACATGGTGGTCCAGCGCGTGGCGGGCGGCTGCGGCCAGCAGGCCGGACTGGCGCAGACCGCCGCCGACCATCTTGCGCCAGCGGCGGGCGCGGTCGATGAGCTCGCGCGAACCGCACAGGGCCGAGCCCACCGGCGCACCGAGCCCCTTGCTGAAGCAGACCGAGACGCTGTCGAATCGATCGACGATGCGGCGCAGTGCGGCCGTCACATCACCACCCGGGCCGGCGTCGGCCACCGCGGCATTGAACACGCGGGCGCCATCGAGGTGCGTGGCCAAGCCGTGTCGGCGCGCCAGATCGGTGGCCTGCTGCAGGTAGTCCTGCGGCATGGGGTGACCGTTCCAGGTGTTTTCCAGGCAGAGCAGGCGGGTACGGGCGAAATGCAGATCGTCCGGCTTGATGGCGGCCGCGATGTCGGCCAGCTGCAGGCGGCCCTGCGCGTCCTGCACCAGCGGCTGCGGCTGAATGCTGCCCAGCACCGCGGCACCACCGCCCTCGTACCGGTAGGTGTGGGCGTTCTGGCCGACGATGTATTCGTCGCCCCGGCCGCAGTGGGCCATGATGCCGCACAGGTTGCTCTGGGTGCCGCTGGCCATGAACAGCGCGGCCTCCTTGCCGGTGAGCGCGGCCAGCTGCTTCTGCAGTGCATTGACCGTGGGGTCGTCGCCGAACACGTCGTCGCCCAGGGGTGCGGCCATCATGGCCTCGCGCATGGCGGGCGTGGGCTGGGTGACCGTGTCGCTGCGCAAGTCAACCGTCTTCATGCCTGCTCCAGGAAGTTTTTCAGCATGGCGTGGCCGTGTTCGGTCAGGATGCTTTCCGGGTGGAACTGCACGCCCTGGATGGGCAGCGTCTTGTGGCGCACACCCATGATCTCGCCATCGTCGGTCCAGGCGGTCACCTCCAGCTCGGCCGGGCAGTCGCTGCGGCGGATGGCCAGCGAGTGGTAGCGGTTGACGGTGAAGCGCGCCGGCAGGTGGGCAAACACGCCCTGCTGGTTGGTGGTGATCTCGCTGGTCTTGCCGTGCATGAGCTGCTGGGCCCGGACGATGGTGCCGCCGAAGGCGGCGCCGATGCTCTGGTGGCCCAGGCACACGCCCAGGATGGGCAGGCGGCCGGCGAAGTGGCGAATGGCGGGCACCGAGATGCCGGCCTCTGCCGGGGAACATGGGCCGGGCGAGATCACCAGGCGGTCCATGCGGCCGGCGTCGAGCCGGGCCTGCAGTTCGTCGACCGTGACCTCGTCGTTGCGCACCACAGTGACTTCGGCCCCCAGCTCGCCCAGGTACTGGACGATGTTGAAGGTGAAGGAGTCGTAGTTGTCCACCATGAGGACTCGCATGGTCGTGCTCATTCCAGTCCCTCCTCCACCAGTTCGGCGGCGCGCAGCAGGGCACGCGCCTTGTGTTCGGTCTCGCGCCATTCCATCTCGGGCACCGAGTCGGCCACCACGCCGGCGGCGGCCTGCACATGCAGGGTCTGGTCCTTGATGACGGCGGTGCGGATGGCGATGGCCACGTCCATGTCGCCGGCGTAGCTCAGGTAACCGCAGGCGCCGCCGTAAATGCCGCGCTTGACCGGCTCGAGCTGGTCGATCAGCTCCATGGCGTGCACCTTGGGCGCCCCGGTCAGGGTGCCGGCGGGGAAGGTGGCTTTGAGCACGTCCATGTTGGTCATGCCTTCGTTGAGGATGCCCTCGACGTTGCTGACGATGTGCATCACATGGCTGTAACGCTCGACCACGAAGGCCTCGGTCACCTTGACGCTGCCCACCCGGGCGATGCGGCCGATGTCGTTGCGGGCCAGGTCGATCAACATGACGTGCTCGGCGCGCTCCTTGGGGTCGGCCAGCAGCTCGGCCTCGGTGGCCTTGTCCTTCTCGGGTGTGGCGCCGCGCGGGCGGGTGCCGGCCAGCGGGCGGATGGTGACCTTCTCGCCCTCGCCGGTGTGCTCCTGGCGGACCAGGATCTCGGGCGATGCGCCCACCACATGGAAGTCGCCGAAGTGGTAGTAGTACATGTACGGCGACGGGTTGAGCGAGCGCAGCGCGCGGTAGAGCGACAGCGGGCTCTCGGTGTACCGCTTGCTGATGCGCTGGCCCACCTGCACCTGCATGAAGTCGCCGGCTGCAATCAGTTCCTTGGCCCGGTCCACCGCTGCCAGGTAGTCGGCCTTGGCGAAGCTGCGTTCGGCCGGGTGACCCTGACTGGCCTTGACCACCGGGGCCGCCACCGAGTACTTCAGCGCGTCCTTGAGTTCGCGCAGGCGCTTCTTGCTGCTGGCATAGGCCTCGGGCAGGGCCGGGTCGGCATAGACGATCAGGTAGAGCTTGCCCGAGAGGTTGTCGATGACCGCCAGCTCCTCGCACTGCAGCAGCAGGATGTCGGGCGTGCCCAGGGTGTCGGGCGGGCAACCCGACTCCAGCTTCTTCTCGATGTAGCGCACCGCGTCGTAACCGAAGTAGCCGGCCAGGCCGCCGCAGAAGCGCGGCAGGCCGGGCCGCAGGGCGACCTTGAAGCGCTGCTGATAGGCAGCGATGAAGTCGAGCGGGTTGCCGTGGTTCGTCTCCACCACCACGCCGTCGCGCACCACCTCGGTCCGGGCCTGATCCCCGAAACCGCTGGCGCGCAGCAGGGTGCGGGCCGGCAGGCCGATGAAGCTGTAGCGGCCAAAGCGCTCGCCGCCGACCACCGATTCCAGCAGGAAGCTGTGGGCGCCGTCACCCCGGCCGTGGGCCAGTTTCAGATAGAGGGAGAGCGGGGTTTCGAGGTCGGCGAAGGCCTCGAGCATCAGGGGGATGCGGTTGTAGCCCTGCTGGGCCAGGCTTTTGAATTCGAGTTCGGTGATCATGTCGGGTTCTGCTGCGGCACCGGCCCCAGGGGGCTGTGGGGGCGGGCGGTGCGGGTGTCCGGGGGGTCCGGCCAGTGGGCCGGGACGGCGGATGCCGGGCGCGGGGCCGGGGCATCCCGCTGGGGAGTGGGGCCGATTACGCTGGCTTGCGCCAGGGCCAGGCTCCCCGGCCGGGACGGCGCGGCAGCTCGCTGCAGAGGAACTTGGGGGGCGTCAACATGATCGGCGCATTATAGCAAACGCATCGGCAACCCCGCCCGTCCCGGCCGGCCCCGATATGCTTTTGTCTTAGGGCGCAACCCGGTGCCGCCGTGGACTGACGCCGAGGACAATTGAAAAAGCACTACCGTTCTATTTTTGCCATGAAGCCGATCACCCTGCGCCCGCTGGCGCACACCCTTGCCGCCCTGAGCCTGTGGGCCGGTCTTGCCGTATCTGCCCAGGCCACCACGGTGGAGGTGGCCGGCGTCAAGCTGGACGAACGCATCACCCTGGCCGGCTCGCCCCTGCTGCTCAATGGCGCGGGCGTGCGCTACAAGGCGGTGTTCCAGGTCTACACCGCCGGGCTCTACCTGGAGAAGAAGGCCACCACGCCGGACGCGGTGCTGGCTGCCGCCGGCCCCAAGCGCATGACCATCACCATGCTGCGCGACATCGATTCGGCCGAGCTCGGCAAGCTGTTCTCGCGCGGCATGGAAGACAACATGGAGCGCGCCGCCTTCTCCCGCCTGATTCCGGGTGTGCTGCGCATGAGCGAGGTGTTCAGCAAGCACAAGAAGCTGGTCGCCGGGGACACCTTCCTGATCGACTGGGTGCCCGGCACCGGCACGGTGCTGACCATCAAGGGCCAGGTAGAGGGCGAGCCGTTCAAGGAGCCGGAATTTTTCCAGGCGCTGATGCGCATCTGGCTGGGTCCGAAGCCGGCCGACAACCTGCTCAAGGACGCCCTGCTGGGCCAGCAGAAGTCAGGCCAGCAGCGCCGGAACTGAGGCCAGCGAGTCCACCAGCGCGTCGTGCGGGGCGCTGGCGATCGGCTCGCCGTGGTTGTAGCCGTAGGTCACCAGCACCACCGGGCAGCCGGCTGCGCGGGCGCCCAGCGCGTCGTTCTGCGAATCGCCCACCATGAGGGTGGCCTGCGGCGCGATGCCCAATGACTCGCAGGTCTTCAGGAGCGGCAGCGGGTCGGGCTTGACCCGCTCGAAGCTGTCGCCGCCAAACACCTGGGCAAAGTAGCGGTCCAGCCCCTTGGCCCGCAGCAGCTCGCGGGCGAAGGCCAGCGGCTTGTTGGTGAGGCAGGCCAGCGGCAGGCCACGGTCCCGCAGGGCCTGCAGCCCCGCCTCCACCCCCGGATAGACCGCGCTGTGCGCCCCGTTGATGGCCCGGTAGTGCGCCTGATAGCGGGTCCAGGCGCCGTCCTGCAGGGCCGCGGCACCGGCCTCGTCGAGCCCGCCGTGGCGCAGCGC
>PNMF01000134.1 GCA_013823485.1 Comamonadaceae bacterium | reverse complement strand
TCGCCCTGTCCGTGGTCGCGGTCTGGGGCACCAACTTCGTGGTGATCCGCTGGGGCCTGGACGGCCTGCCGCCCTTCCTGTTCGCCACGCTGCGCTTTGCGCTCTCGGCCCTGCCCTGGCTGCTGTTCGTGCCGCGCCCGACCGCGCCCTGGAGCCGCATGGCGGCCTTCGGCGTGCTGCTGGGGGTGGGTCAGTTCGGGCTGCTGTTCCTCGCCATCGACGGGCGGATCGCGCCCGGTCTGTCGTCGCTGGTAGTGCAGACGCAGGTGTTCTTCACCATCGGCCTGTCGATGTGGCTGCTGCGCGAACGCGTGCGGCCGTGGCAGATCGCGGGTCTGCTGCTGGCGGTGGGCGGGCTGTCGATCATCGGCGCCCACCTGGACGCCAGCGTCACCGCCGCCGGTGTGGGCCTGGTGCTGGGCGCGGCCTTCTTCTGGGCCTGCGCCAACCTGGTGGTGAAGTCGCTCGGGCCGGTAAACATGCTGCACTTCATGGTGTGGAGCAGTGCCTTCGCGGTGCCGCCGCTGCTGCTGATCTCGCTGGCCGTGGAAGGGCCGCAGGCCATCGGCCAGGCCTTGCAGCAGGCCGGGCCGGGCGTCTGGGCCAGCGTGCTGTGGCAGGCCCTGGGCAATACCCTGTTCGGCTACGGCGTCTGGAACTGGCTGCTGGCCCGGCACCCGGCGGCCACCGTCACGCCGATGGCCTTGCTGGTGCCGGTGTTCGGCATGGGCGCTTCGGCGCTGGCGCTGGGTGAAGGTCTGCCGGGCTGGAAACTGCTGGCCTGCGGACTGGTGCTGGCCGGGCTGGCGGTCAGCGTGCTGTGGCCGCGGCTGCAGGCCTTCACTTCGAGAAACGGCTGAAGGTCTGGCGGAACTTGGCCACCTTCGGGGCGGCCGCCGCCATGCAGTAACCCTGGTGCGGGTTGCGCTCGAAGAAGTCCTGGTGGTAGTCCTCGGCCGGCCAATAGTTGGCCAGCGGAAGCACCTCGGTCACGATCGGCCGGGGGTAGATCTGCTCCCGCACCAGCTCGTCCACGAAGGCCTGCGCCTCGGCCTGCTGGGCCTCGCTGGTGCAATAGATGCCGCTGCGGTACTGGGTGCCCACATCGTTGCCCTGGCGGTTGAGCGTGGTGGGGTCGTGGATCAGGAAAAAGATGGCCAGGATGTCGCGCAGCGTGATGACCGCCGGGTCGAACACCAGCCGCACCACTTCGTTGTGGCCGGTGTCGCCGCCACACACCTGTTCGTAGCTGGGCCGCACCACATGGCCGTTGCTGTAGCCGGACTCCACATCGGTGATGCCGCGCACCTGCACGAACACCGCCTCGGTGCACCAGAAGCAGCCGCCGCCCAGGACGATGACGTTCGGGCCGGTGGAAGGGGTGTCGCTCATGAATGGCTCCTGATCGGATGAATCGAGTCCATCACTCTAGCGGCTGGGCCATGGCCCTGACGTGCTCCAGGAATGCCGCGAGTGCCACCGGTTCGCGCCCGGTCTTCCAGAGGCAGCGGGTTTCATAGGACGGGGTCGGCTGGTCCAGCGGCACGAAGGCGGCGCCGGCCAGACCGCTCTGGCGCAACGCCGCCGGCACCAGCGCCACCGCCAGCCCTTGCGACACCACCGAGGCAACGCTCAGCCAATGCCGCAGCTCGTAACGGATGGCCGGGGCAAAACCGTGGTCGGTGCACAGGCCGAGCAGCCGCTCGTGGTAATCGGGCGAGACGGTGCGGGACACCATGGCAAAAGGCTCGGCCGCCAGATCGGCCAGGTGCAGCTTCCTGCGCCGGGCCAGCGCATGGGCGGCCGGCAGGCAGGCCACGAAGGGCTGGCGCGAGACCAGCACGCTGGAGAAGCCCGGCGGCACGCGCGGCGTGTGCACAAAGCCCACGTCCAGCCGTTCGTGGCCCAGGTCCACCAGTTGCTCGGCCGAACTCAGCTCGTGCAGCACCAGCCGCAGGCGCGGGTGATCGGCCTCGAAACGCTGCAGCAGCGCCGGCAGGCCCAGGTGCAGCAAGGTGCCGGCAAAGCCGATCTGCAGATGGCCGAGCAGGCCGTTGGCCACATCGCGCGCCTCCTGCGCCGCCTGCCCGGCCTGGTCGATCAAGGCGCGGGCGGCCGGCACAAAGGCCTGCCCGGCGGCCGTGAGCTGCACGCCCCGGCTGTTGCGCTGGAACAGCGCCGTGCCCACCGAGGCCTCGAGCTGCTGGATGTTCAGGGAGAGCGGCGGCTGGGTGATGGCCAGCCGCTGGGCCGCCCGGCCGAAGTGCAGCTCCTCGGCCAGCACCAGGAAGTAACGCAGGTGGCGGAATTCCATCGATATGTCTTTTGTATGGATGAATACACCATCGATATTAGACAGGTATGCATGCAGGCCAGACAATCACGCCCATCACATACCCCCCGGAGACACACCATGCTCGCACCCGCCAAGGCCAAAGCCAGCTTCAGCTGGGAAGACCCGTTCCAGCTCGACCTCCAGCTCACCGAGGACGAGCGCCAGGTGCGCGAAGCCGCCCAGGCCTACTGCCAGGAGCGCCTGGCCCCGCGTGTCACCGAGGCCTTCCGCAAGGAAATCACCGACCCCGCCATCTTCCGCGAGATGGGCGAACTGGGCCTGCTGGGCGTGACCATCCCCGAGGCCTACGGTGGCGCCGGCCTGAACTATGTCTGCTACGGCCTGGTGGCGCGCGAGGTGGAGCGGGTCGATTCCGGCTACCGCTCGATGATGAGCGTGCAGAGTTCGCTGGTGATGGTGCCCATCCATGAATTCGGTACCGAAGCCCAGAAGCAGAAGTACCTGCCCAAGCTGGCGCGCGGCGAGTGGATCGGCTGCTTCGGCCTGACCGAGCCGAACCACGGTTCCGACCCGGCCGGCATGACCACCCGCGCCCGCAAGGTGGACGGTGGCTACAGCCTCAGCGGCAGCAAGATGTGGATCAGCAACAGCCCGATCGCCGATGTGTTCGTGGTCTGGGCCAAGGACGACGAAGGGTCCATCCGCGGCTTCATCCTGGAGAAGGGCTTCAAGGGCCTGTCGGCCCCGGCCATCCATTCCAAGGTCGGTCTGCGCGCCTCCATCACCGGCGAGATCGTGATGGACAACGTGTTCTGCCCCGAAGAAAACGCCTTCCCCGAGGTGCGTGGCCTCAAAGGCCCGTTCACCTGCCTGAATAGCGCCCGTTACGGCATCGCCTGGGGCGCCCTGGGTGCCGCCGAAGACTGCTACTTTCGCGCCCGCCAGTACGTCATGGACCGCCAGCAGTTCGGCCGCCCGCTGGCCGCCAACCAGCTGATCCAGAGAAAACTGGCCGACATGCTCACCGAGATCAGCCTGGGCCTGCAGGGCTGCCTGCGCCTGGGCCGCATGAAGGACGAGGGCCAGGCCCCGGTGGAACTGACCTCCATCCTCAAGCGCAACAGCTGCGGCAAGGCGCTGGACATCGCCCGCCTGGCCCGCGACATGATGGGCGGCAACGGCATCAGCGACGAATTCGGCGTGGCCCGCCACCTGGTGAACCTGGAGGTGGTCAACACCTACGAAGGCACCCACGACATCCACGCCCTGATCCTGGGCCGGGCGATCACCGGCATTCAGGCGTTTTCCTGATCGGGCGGGCGGGACAGCGGCCCGGGTGGCTTCACCCGGGCTTTACCGGGGCGAAGGGCCCGCGACATGGCCGCGGCCGACCGATGGGCTATATTTGCTGACCCACCGGTCATTAGACGTATGGCACCGCCCGCACCCCCCCACTCCCCCACGGACGCCCTGCCGCCCGTCCGCCAGCGCCGCACCCGGCGCAAGGAGGCACGGCCGGGCGAACTGCTGGAGGCTGCCCTTTCGCTGTTCGTCGAAAAGGGCTTCGCCGCCACCCGGGTGGAAGAGGTGGCCGCCCGTGCCGGCGTCTCCAAGGGCACGCTGTTCCTGTATTTCCCCAGCAAGGAAGAGCTCTTCAAGGCGGTGGTGCGCGAGACGATTGCCGGGCGCTTTGCCGAATGGAACGAAGAGTTCGAGCGCTTCGGTGGCGACAGCGTCGAGCTGGTGCGCTACTGCATGAACAGCTGGTGGGAGCGGGTCGGGCAGACGCAGGCGTCGGGCATCACCAAGCTGGTGATGAGCGAGGCCGGCATGTTTCCGGAGATCGCGGCCTTCTACCAGCAGGAAGTCATCCGCCCCGGCCACGACCTGATCCGGCGCATCCTGCAACGCGGCATCGACCGTGGGGAATTCCGCAGCATGCACCTCGACTACGCGGTCTATTCACTGATCGCACCCATGATCTTCCTGCTGATGTGGAAACACTCCATGTCGGCCTGCACACCGAGCTCGGCCCCGATCGACCCGGTGAGCTTCATCGATACCCAGGTGGACCTGCTGCTGAGCGGCATGCTGGTCCGGTCTGACCCACCTTCTGCACGCTGACACGCGCCCGACCCTCATGAAACGCCCTCTCTCCCGCTCCGCCAAGATCCAGCTCGGCCTGCTGGTGTTGCTGATCCTGGCGGTGGCGCTGGGAGTGGTGCGCGCGCTGGACCGACGGGCGACCCAGGCCAGCAACGCCAGCGCCGCGGCACAAAGTCTGCAGACCGTGCCGACCTACCAGCTCGGCCCGCGTGACGTGCTGCCGGTGGTGCTGGCCGACCTGGAGGTGACGGTGCCGGTTTCGGGCTCGCTGGAGGCGGTCCAGACCGTGGCCATCAAGGCCCGCGTGGCGGGCGAGGTGCAGGGCCTGCGCCTGCGCGAGGGCGATGCCGTGAAAGCCGGCGCCGAGGTGGCCCGCATCGACAGCACCGAAGCCCAGGCCCGGGTGCGGCAGGCCGAGCAGCAGGCGGCATCGGCCCAGGCCCAGGTGGCCATTGCCCGGCGCAACCAGGACAACAACCAGGCCCTGGTCAAGCAGGGCTTCATCTCGCCCACCGCGCTCGACACCTCCACCGCCAACCTGGAGGCGGCCGAGGCCAACCACCGCGCCGCATTGGCAGCGCTCGACATCGCCCGCAAGGGTCTGGCCGACACCCGTCTGCGCTCCCCCATCACCGGCCTGGTCTCGGCCCGGCCGGTGCAGGACGGCGAGCGGATCGGCGTGGACGCCCGGGTGCTGGAGGTGGTGGATCTGAGCGCCTTCGAGGTCGAGGTGACGGTGGCGCCCTCGGCGGCCGCACCGCTCAAGCCCGGTCAGCCCGCCCTGCTGGAAATCGAAGGCCTGCCCGAGCCGGTGAAGGCCACGGTGGCACGCATCAACCCCAGCGTGCAGGCCGGCAGCCGCAGTGTGCTGGTCTACCTGCGGGTGCCGTCGGTGCAGGGCATGCGCCAGGGCCTGTTCGCGCGGGGTCATGTGGTGACCGGGCGGACGCAGGTGGCCGCCGTGCCGCTGAGCTCGGTCCGCAACGACCGGCCGCAACCCTATGTGCAGGTGGTGCGCGACGGCACCGTGGTGCACCAGACCCTGCCCGAGGGCCTCACCGGTCTGCTGGAGCGTGAACCGATGCGGGCCACGCCCGAACTGACCCCGGGCACCCCGGTGCTGTCGGTCACCGCCGGGCTGATCCGCGACGGCACGCCGGTGCGCCTGCCCCAGCCCTGAGCCACGGACGGAACAGCACCATGTGGTTCACCCAGGTATCGCTGCGCAATCCGGTCATGGCCACCATGGTCATGCTGGCCTTTCTGGTGCTCGGCGCGTTCTCGTTCCAGCGGCTGCAGGTCGACCAGTTTCCCAACATCGATTTCCCGGTCGTGGTGGTCACCACCACCTACCCGGGGGCCTCGCCCGAGATCGTCGAATCGGAGGTGACCAAGAAGGTCGAGGAGGCGGTGAATGCGATTGCGGGCGTCAACACCCTGACCTCGCGCAGCACCGAGGGGCTGTCGGTGGTGATCATCGAATTCCAGCTCACGGTCGACGGGCGCAAGGCGGCCGAAGACGTGCGCGAGAAGATCGGCATCCTGCGCCCGGTGTTCCGCGACGAAGTGGAAGAGCCGCGGGTGCTGCGCTTCGATCCGGCCAGCCGTTCGGTCTGGTCGGTGGCGGTCATCCCCGAAGCGGTGAACGGCCGCGCACCGAGTGCGGTCGAGCTCACCACCTGGTCGGAGCAGGTGTTGAAGAAGCGGCTGGAGAACGTGCGCGGGGTCGGCTCGGTGACGCTGGTGGGTGCCACGCGGCGCGCCATCAACATCGACCTCGATCCGTCGGCCATGGAGGCGCTGGGCGTCAGCACCGAGCAGGTGAACGCCGCCGTCCGCAGCGAGAACCAGGACCTGCCGGTGGGCACCCTCAAGACCGACCGGCAGGAGCAGGTGGCCCAGGTGCTGTCGCGCCTGAAGAACCCGGCCGACTTTGAACAGATCATCGTGGCCCGGCGCAACGGTCAGCCGGTGCGCCTGGGTCAGGTGGCCCGGGTCACCGACGGGGTACAGGAAGTGGAGAGCCTGGCGCTCTACAACGGCCAACGCACCCTGCTGCTGCAGGTGCAGAAGGCGCAGGACGAGAACACCATCGCGGTGGTCGACGGCCTCAAGGGCGCGCTCGACGACCTCAAGGCCGAAGTGCCACCGGGCGTGCGGCTGGAGCCGATTGCGGACGGCTCGCGCCCGATCCGGGTGTCGGTGCAGAACGTGCGGCAGACGCTGATCGAAGGCGCGATCCTGACGGTGCTCATCGTCTTCCTGTTCCTCAATTCCTGGCGCTCCACCGTCATCACCGGCCTGACGCTGCCGATCGCGCTGGTGGGCACCTTCTTCTTCATGAACCTGTTCGGGTTCACCATCAACATGATCACGCTGATGGCGCTCACGCTGTCGGTGGGGCTGCTGATCGACGACGCGATCGTGGTGCGCGAGAACATCGTGCGGCATGTGCAGATGGGCAAGACGCCCTATGCCGCCGCCATGGACGGCACGCA
>PNMF01000133.1 GCA_013823485.1 Comamonadaceae bacterium | reverse complement strand
ACGGTTGCGACGGGCCACCACCACGCCTTCGTAGGCCTGCACGCGCTTGCGGGTGCCTTCGATGACGTTGACGCTGACGATCACGGTGTCGCCGGGGGAGAACTCGGGAATGGTCTTGCCCAGACGGGCAATCTCTTCCTGCTCGAGGATCTGGATGAGGTTCATGGTTTCCACTTTCACGATCGTGACCGCGCTGCACTAAAGGCTGCAGATCCGGCGGTTCGCTCGGCCACAGCGGCCGGTCAGAGGATCGAAGAACCCGGAATTATAGCAAGCCTTCAGACCGAAGGAACGACTCGTCGGCACGGCTGAGCCGGCCGGCCTGCCGTGCGAGATCGATCAGGTCGGGACGCAGCCGGGCCGTGAGCTGCAGGCTGCGCTCTCGGCGGTAGCGGGCGATGTGGGCGTGGTTGCCGCCGAGCAGCACCTCGGGTACGCCCAGCGGGCCGTCCGGGCCGTCCCACACCTCGGGACGGGTGTGGTGCGGGCTGTCGAGCAGCCCGTCGAGCGCGGTGTTGAAACTGTCCTGCTGGTGGCTGCCTTCGTCGCCCAGCACACCGGGCTGCAGGCGGGCCACCGCATCGATCAGTGCCATGGCCGGCAGCTCGCCGCCGGAGAGCACGAAGTCACCCAGGCTGATCTGGCGGTCCACACAGCTGTCGATGAAGCGTTGGTCGATGCCTTCATAGCGGCCGCACACCAGGATGGCGCCAGGGCTGTCGGCCCAGCGTTCCACCGCCGCATGGTCCAGGCGCTCACCGATGGGCGAGAACAGGATGACCGGGCCGCGCGATGCCTCGGGCTCGGCGCGGTCGGTGCGGATGGCCTGGAGGCAGCGCCACAGGGGCTCGGCCATCATGACCATACCCGGGCCGCCGCCGAAGGGTCGGTCGTCCACCCGACGGTAGTTGCCGTCTGCGTGGTCGCGCGGGTTCCAGAGGCGCACGTCGACCTGGCGCGACTCAAAAGCGCGGCGGGTGATGCCGTGCTTGAGGAACGGTTCGAAGAGTTCGGGGAAGAGCGTGATGACGTCGAAGCGCATGGGGCAGCCCCGGGCTTCAGTAGTCGACGCCCCAGTCGGCCGTGATGCGGCGGGCCACGCGGTCCACGTCGTCGATGTAGGCGGACACGAAGGGGATGAGGCGTTCGGCCAGGGTCTCGACGCCGTCCTGCACCAGCGGGTATTCCAGCACCAGCACCGAGGTCGGGCCGGTGGGCATGAGGTCGCGCACCACGCCGAGATCGACGCCTTCGCGGTTGAACACCTGCAGGCCGATCAGGTCGACCCAGTAGTACTCGCCCTCCGGCGTGGCCGGGAAGGCACTGCGCGGCAGGTGGATTCGGACGCCCTTGAGGGCTTCGGCCGCATTGCGGTCGTCCATGCCCTCAAAGCGGGCCACGACACCGTCGGCGTGGACCTTGATGTCGGCCACGCGCGACAGCACGCTGCCCTGGAAAGCAGAAAAGCCGCGCGCGAACCGGGGTTCGGGCGGCTGGAGATACCAGTCCTTGGTGGCGAACAGCGCTTCGGTGTCGGCGCTGTGGGGCTGGATGCGGACCCAGCCCTTGATGCCCCAGGCCTCGCCGACCCGCCCCAGTTCAATCGCGTCGGCCGGCAGGGCCGAGGCCTGAAATGCCGCCGACATGACGGAGCGGGTCCGCGACAGCCGATCAGGCTGCCGGGGTGGCGGCTGCGGCCTGCTTGACCAGGCGGGCCACGGTGTCGGACGGGGTGGCACCCACGCCGAGCCAGTAGGTCAGGCGGTCCTGGGCGATGCGCAGCGGCTCTTCGCCACCGCGGGCCAGCGGGTTGTAGAAGCCGATGCGCTCGATGAAGCGGCCGTCGCGGCGGGCGCGCTTGTCGGCGATCACGATGTTGTAGAACGGACGGGCCTTGGCGCCGCCGCGGGAGAGTCGGATCACGACCATGATTTATCCTTCGGGTGGTTCGGCAACGCCGCGAACATCGCTGCGCACCAGCGGATCTTTCGATCCGCTTTCGGGTCACAGCCGACATGCCATCCCAGGCATCCGGATCAGCGACCCAATCATTGCAGCACTCCAGACACGACTGACCACCCGGTCAGCGGAACGCCACAAAACCCGTGATTATAGCCCGCCGTCCCCGACCGGGAACGGCTTTCATCCCTTCTGCCCCATGCCCCTGATCCGCCCCAGCCGCGACACCGACGTTCCCGCCATCACCGCCATCTATGCGCACCACGTGCTGCACGGCACCGGCACCTTCGAGACCACCCCGCCCACCGAGGCCGACATGGCCACCCGCCGCGCCGACGTGCTCGGCAAGGGCCTGCCCTGGCTGGTGGTCGAGGACGACGCCGGCACCGTGCGCGGCTTTGCCTATGGCAACTGGTTCAAGCCCCGCCCGGCCTACCGGTTCTCGGTGGAGGACTCGATCTACATGGCCCATGACGCCGCCGGCCAGGGCTTGGGCAAGCTGCTCATGACCGAACTGCTGGCGGCCCTGGAGCGGGCCGGCGTGCGGCGGGTGATGGCGGTCATCGGCGACTCCGACAACGCGGGCTCGGTCGGCCTGCACCGCGCGATGGGCTTCGAGCACGCCGGCACCATCCGCTCCTGCGGCTGGAAGTTCGGGCGCTGGCTCGACATCGTGCTGATGCAGCGCAGCCTGGGCAGCGGCGACACCACCCCCCCGAAGGAAGACTGATGGCCGCCCCGCGCAACAAGACGATCACGGTGGTGCTGGCGGTGCTCGGCGGCACGCTGGGCCTGCACCGCTTCTACCTGAAGGGCCTGGGCGACTGGGTCGGCTGGCTGCACCCGGTGCCCACCGCCCTGGGCTGGTGGGGGGTGGAGCGCGTGCTGGCCTATGGCCAGGACGACAAGCTTTCCTGGGTGCTGATCCCGCTGCTGGGCATGTCCATGGCCAGCGCCTGCCTGGCCGGCATCGTCTATGCCCTGATGGACCAGGAGAAGTGGAACCGCAGCTTCAACCCGCAGCATCCGGCCTCGACGCCGGCCGGCGGGACGAACTGGCTCACCATCGGCGCCCTGGTGGCCGCCCTGATGGTCGGCACCGTCGCGTTCATGGGCAGCCTGGCCTTCGGCATCCAGCACTACTTCCGCTACCAGATCGAGGAAGCCCGCAAGATCAGCCAGTGACGCCGGGCGGTCAGGTCTGGACCAGCCCGGTGAGCGCCATCACCAGGCTGAGCGTGCCCATGGCCAGGATGGTCGACAGGCCCATGCTGGCGGTGGTCAACTCCTGGTCCACCTCGTAACGCTGGGCGAACAGGAACACGTTGGCCCCCACCGGCAGGGCGGCGGCCACCACCATGACGGTGAACTGCAGCCCCTGGATGCCGGCCAGCCAGCACGAGGCCGCCACCAGCACCGGCAGCACCAGGTTTTTGGAAGCGGCGATCCACAGCGCTTCGCGCAGGTGCCCGCCCAGCGGCGTGCGGGCCAGCGTCACACCCACCAGCACCAGCGAGATCGGGCCGAAGGCGCTGCCCAGCAGCTGCAGCGGCTTGTCCACCACCGCCGGCAGCCCCCAGCCGGTCTGGGCATAAAGCAGCCCGCACAGGATAGGCAGCGGGATCGGGTGGATCAGCGCGCCCTTGAAGGCCGACCATGCGGTCTCCAGCACATGGGGAGCGCGCTGTCCGCCGGCCCGCGCCTCGCGCGCCACCGCCAGTTCCAGCACCACCGAACCGAGGGTGAGCAGAATCAGGGCATGCACCGACACCAGGGTGAGCAAGGTGACCAGACCGGCCTGACCGTAAGCCAGCCCGACCAGCGTGATGCCGATCATCACCATGTTGGAAAACGTGCCGGCCAGCGCGCGGACCACGCTGCCGCGGTTGAAGCCGCGCCACGCGATCGAGCCGCACAGCAGCAGCAGCGCCGCCGGGAAGTAGGCCGCGATCGGCCGCAGGTCGAGCTGCTCGAAGCGCACGCCGCTCATGGTGCGGAACAGCAGCGAGGGAATGAGCAGCAGGAAGACCAGGTTGGACAGGTCCTTCACGGCGCTGTCGCGGATCCAGTTGCGACGGCCGGCCAGGAAGCCGGCACCGATGAGGAGGAAGACGGGCGTCAGCGACGCAATGACGGGGTGCTCGGCGAAGTTCACCGGGCGATCGTAGCGCCCCGCCCGGCGCCGCACCGGGAGGGGCGTCGCTTTCGCGCCAGCGGAAACGGTCGCGGGCCCCGGTCAGCCGCTGTCGGGGCCGGGGTCGCCGGGGCAGGTGGAACAGGCCGCGCAGGTGCCATGCACCGCCAGGTCGATGCGCCCACCCTGATGGCCCAGCATGGCCAGGGTGTGCTGCAGCTGTTCCACCACGGCCCGGGTGGGGCCGGCGGCATCGGGCAGGCGGAACTGCTGGTGGCAGGCATCGCACTCGAAGCGCGGCACGGCATCGGCGTCCGGGCCTTCGGCCAACGTGAAGCGCCAGGTGCGGTCGTCGTCGGTGTGGCGTTCCAGCACACCGATGGCGGCCAGCCGATCCAGCAGGCGGTAGAGCGTCACCCGGTTCACGGCCGCCCCCCGGCTGGCCAGGGCCGCCAGCACCTGGGCATGGGTGAGGCCCTGGGCCGGCCGCGCCAGGAACAGCCCGATCACGGCGCGGGTGGCCAGGGTACGGCGCAGACCGGCCTGTGCGAGGCGGGCCTGGATCTCGGGCGGAACGGTGGTCGCCTCGGGGGAATCGCTGGGGGCGCGGGGCGCGGTACGGGACACTCGGGCTCCTTCCGATGGCACAGGGCCACCGGATCATTAATGCAATCGGGTTGCGATATGATCGCTGGATCGCAACTGAGTTGCAAGATCATAAACCCGCCGTGGCCCACCATTCCTTGATTGCGCTGCACGATCTGACCCTGGGTCATGACCGCCATCCGGCCGTGCACCACCTGAACCTGTCGGTGCAGTCGGGTGACCTGGTGGCGGTCGTCGGTCCGAACGGCGCCGGCAAGTCCACCCTGCTCAAGGCACTCGCTGGCCGGCTGGCACCGCTGGGCGGCCACCTGCACGGCCCGAAGGCCGATGCGGTGGCCTGGCTGCCGCAGGCCAGCGCCATCGACCGCAGCTTTCCCCTGAGCGTCGCGGAGTTCGTGACGCTGGGCTGCTGGCACCGGCTGGGTCCCTGGCGCCGGCCCGATGCCGCCGAGCGCCGTGCGGTGCAGGACGCCATCGCCACCGTCGGACTCGCCGGCTTCGAATCGCGGCCCATCGGCACGCTCTCGGGCGGGCAATGGCAGCGCGCGCTGTTCGCCCGGCTGGTGGTGCAGGACGCCCGGGTGGTGCTGCTGGACGAACCGTTCACCGCCGTCGACCCGCGCACCACCGACGAGCTGCTGGCCCTGCTGCAACGCTGGCATGCGGAGGGCCGCACGGTGATCGCGGTGCTGCACGACCTCGACCAGGTGCGCCGCCACTTCCCGCTGACGCTGCTGCTGGCCCGCCACCGCGCCCGCTTTGGCCGCACCGACGAGGTGCTGACCGACGCCCACTGGGACGAAGCGCAGCGGCTGCAGGAACCGTTCGAGGAACAGGCCGAGGTGTGCGAGGTGCACGAACCCCACGCCACCCATGGAGCCCACCCGTGATCGATCTGTTCTGGTCTCCGTTTGCCGAATTCGCCTTCATGCGCCACGCCCTGCTGGGCTGCGTGGCCCTGTCGCTCGGGGCCGCGCCGGTGGGCGTGTTCCTGCTGCTGCGGCGCATGAGCCTCACCGGTGACGCCATGGCCCATGCCATCCTGCCGGGCGCGGCGGTGGGGTATCTGGTGAGCGGGCTGTCGCTCACGGCCATGACGGTCGGCGGCATCGCGGCCGGTCTGCTGGTGGCGGTCGGCTCCGGCCTGGTCGCGCGGCACACCGTGCTGCGCGAAGACAGCAGCCTGGCGGCGTTCTACCTGCTGTCGCTGGCCAGCGGGGTGCTGATCGTGTCGGTCAAGGGGAACAGCGTGGACCTGCTCCATGTGCTGTTCGGTACCGTGCTGGCGCTGGACAACGACGCCCTGCTGCTGCTGGGCGGCATCACCACCGTCACGCTGCTGGGCCTGCGCACCTTGTTCCGGCCACTGGTCATCGAAAGCCTGGACCCGGACTTCCTGCGCGGCATGAGCGTCTGGAGCGCACTGGCCCACCACGGTTTTCTGGTGCTGGTGGTGCTGAACCTGGTGGCCGGCTTCCACGCCCTGGGCACCCTGCTGGCCGTGGGCCTGATGGTGCTGCCCGCTGCGGCGGCGCGGCTGTGGGTCACGCGCATCCTGCCGCTGATGGGCCTGTCGGTGGTGCTGGCCCTGGGCGCCAGCGTGGCCGGCCTGCTGATTTCCTTCCACGCCGACTGGCCCACCAGCCCGGTGATCGTGCTGTGCCTGGGGGTGGTGTACGCACTGTCGATGCTGGCCGCACCCGACGGGCTGTGGCGGCACAGCCGGCCCGGCCACTCCCACTTGCGGGCCTGACCCGACACCTGAAGCACTCCGACCATGCAACGCCCTCTGCAACATCCTCTGCAACACCCTCTTCGCCGCTGCCTGCTCGCTTCCCTGCTCTGCCTGCCGCTGCTGGCTGGCGCACAAGCGCCCCAGTCCCCCCCGAATGCGCCGGTCCGCGTGGTGGCCAGCTTCAGCATCCTGGGAGACTGGGTGCGTACCGTCGGTGGTGACCGCGTGAGCGTGGACGTGCTGGTCGGACCCGGGTCCGATGCCCACGTATTCCAGCCCACGCCCTCGCACGCCCGCCAGGTCGGACAGGCGCAGGCGGTGTTCTCCATCGGCATGGGGTTCGAGGGATGGCTGGGACGTCTGCTCAAGTCGGCGGCCTACCGGGGCCCGCAGGTGGTGGTGTCGCAAGGCATCGAGGTGCTGCGCGAAGGCGGGCAGAAGCCGGCGAAGGGGCACAAGGGGCACGACCACGGTCATGCACACGACCACGGCGGCACCGATCCGCACGCTTGGCA
>PNMF01000132.1 GCA_013823485.1 Comamonadaceae bacterium | reverse complement strand
CTGGAAGGAATACCAGGACAGCCGATCGGTGTGCGGCGTGCCGCTGCCCGAAGGTCTGCAGAACGCTTCGCGCCTGCCCGAACCCATCTACACCCCGGCGGCCAAGGCCGAGATGGGCGAGCACGACGAAAACATCACCTTCGAGCAGACGGTGGCCATGGTCGGCCTGGACGTGGCCACGCAGATCCGCGACATCGCCCTGCGCCTGTACAAGGCTGCGGCCGAGATCGCCCTGAAGAAGGGCATCATCATTGCCGACACCAAGTTCGAATTCGGCCTCGATGCCCAGGGCCGCGTGGTGCTGATGGACGAGGTGCTCACCCCGGACAGCTCGCGCTACTGGCCGGTGGAAGGTTATGTGGTGGGCCAGAACCCGCCCAGCTACGACAAGCAGTTCCTGCGCGACTGGCTGGAGACCGCCCAGGTCAACGGCAAGCCCTGGGACAAGACCGCGCCGGCGCCCCGCCTGCCGCGCGAGGTGATCGAAAAGACCGCCGCCAAGTACCAGGAAGCCCTGACGCGGCTGATGGGCTGAAAGGGCTGAAAGGGCTGACCCGGCGGGTCAGCTCAGCACCGCCGACGACAGGCGACGGCGGTAGGTGGCCACCGTCGGGTCTTCCGGCGGCACCTGGCCTTCGGCCACCTTGGGCTTGGGCGGCTCGATGACCTCCAGGATGGCGATACAGGTCTTGCGGGCCAGGTCTTCGTTCCAGGCCTTGTCGCGCATCAGGATCTCCAGCAGTTCGTCCATGGCAGCGGTTGCCTGACCGTGTGCCCACAGCAGCTGGGCGAGTGCAAAGCGGGCTTCGAAATCGCGCCGGTTGGCGGCGATGCGGGCCTGCAGCGCTTCGGCCTGGGCCTGCGGGTTGGCGACACCGTCCTGCGCGTCGCGGGCCTGCATCCAGCGCTGCAAGGCATCCAGCCGGCGCACGCCGGCCGCCTTGGCAATGACCGGGGCAAAGGCCACCTTGGCGTCGTCGTCCTGGCCCAGTTCCAGCAGCAGCTTGACCAGATCGAAGCGTGCGTCGTCGTTGGCCGGGTCGGCGGCCACGGCCTGCTGCAGCTTCTCCAGCGCGGCGCCCACATCGCCCTCGGCCAGGGCGTCCATGGCCTCGGCTTCGTCGGCTTCGGCCTCCAGCTCGCCCTCGGTGGGCACATGCTTGTCCAGGAAAGCCCGGATCTGCCCCTCGGGCAGGGCCCCCATGAAGCCATCCACCGGCTGACCGTTCTTGAGCAGCACGCAGGTCGGGATGCTGCGGATGCCGAAGGCGCCGGCCAGCTGCTGCTCCTGGTCGGAATCGATCTTCACCAGCTTGAAGCGGCCGCCGTATGCCGTCTCCAGCTTCTCCAGCAGCGGGCCGATGACCTTGCACGGACCGCACCACGGGGCCCAGAAATCGACCAGCACCGGGGTGTGCATGGAGGCTTCGATGACCTCGGATTCAAAGTTGGCGATGGTGACGTCGATCATGGGCGCAGCCGCCGAGTGGCGGGGTGAAACGTAAAATCGCCACTTTACCGGAGCGGACGCCCCGCCCGCCGCCCGTCACGAAAGCCCCAACATGAACCCCATCCAGGTGGGCGTGGTCATGGGTTCCAGCAGCGACTGGGACACCATGCAGCACGCCGTGCAGATCTTGAAGGACTTCGGCGTGGCCCACGAAGCCCGCGTGGTGTCGGCCCACCGCATGCCCGACGACATGTTTGCCTATGCGGACGCTGCGGTCGGCCGGGGCCTGAAGGCCATCATTGCCGGGGCCGGTGGTGCCGCCCACCTGCCCGGCATGATCGCCGCCAAGACCGTGGTGCCGGTGCTCGGCGTGCCGGTGGCCAGCCGGCATCTGCAGGGCGTGGATTCGCTGCACAGCATCGTGCAGATGCCCAAGGGCGTTCCGGTGGCCACCTTTGCCATCGGCGCGGCCGGCGCCGCCAACGCCGCGCTGTTCGCGGTGTCGCTGCTGGCCAGCCACGATCAGGCGCTGCGCGAGCAGCTGCTGGCCTTCCGGGCGCGCCAGACGGCCGACGCCCGCGCCATGACCCTTCCGCTCTGAACACGCCATGATGAAAACCTTGCTCCCCGGCTCGATGTCGGGCACCGGCCAGCAGATCACGCTGGGCGTCATGGGGGGCGGCCAGCTCGGCCGCATGTTCGTGCAGGCCGCGCAGGCCATGGGCTACTTCACCGCCGTGCTCGACCCGGACCCGGCCAGCCCGGCCGGCCTGATCAGCCACTTCCACATCCAGACGCCCTACGACGACGAGCAGGGTCTGGCCCAGCTGATGCAGCGCTGCGAGGCCATCACCACCGAATTCGAGAACGTGCCGGCCGGCGCCCTGTTCACGCTGGGCGCGCACCGGCCGGTGGCACCGTCATCGCAGTGCGTCGCCACCGCCCAGGACCGGGTGCGCGAGAAAGCCCACTTCGTGCGCAGCGCGCCCACCAGCGGCGTGCAGCCCGCGCCCTATGCCGCCATCGACACGCCCGAACTGCTGGCCGCAGCGCCGGCCGACCTGCTGCCGGGCATCCTCAAGACCTCGCGCATGGGTTACGACGGCAAGGGTCAGATCCGTGTGGCCGACCGCGCGGCCCTGGCCGCTGCGTGGGACCAGCTCGGCCGCGTGCCCTGCGTGCTGGAGAAGCTGCTGCCGCTGAAGGCCGAGTGCTCGGTCATCGTGGCGCGCGGCGCCGACGGCCAGTGCGTGAGCTTCCCGGTGCAGAAGAACACCCACCGCGACGGCATCCTGGCCCTGACCGAAGTGCACGAAGGTGCGCTCGATGCCGCACTGGCGCAGCGCGCCCAGCAGGCCACCATGGCCATCGCCCACGAGCTGGGCTATGTGGGCGTGCTGTGCGTGGAGTTCTTCATCGTCGACGGCCCGGACGGCGCACCGACCCTGGTGGTCAACGAGATGGCGCCGCGCCCGCACAACAGCGGCCACTACACCCAGGACGCCTGCGACCTGTCGCAGTTCGAGGCGCAGGTACGGGCCCTGGCCGGCCTGCCGCTGCCGGCCCCCCGCCAGCACAGCCCGGCCATCATGGTCAACCTGCTGGGCGACCTCTGGTTCGAACCGAATGGCGTGCGCGCCCAGCGCAGCGAACAGCCGGTGTCGCCCCCGTGGGCGCAGGTGCTGGCCCTGCCCGGCACCCACCTGCACCTGTACGGCAAGCTGAGTGCGCGGCACGGCCGCAAGATGGGTCACCTCAACATCACCGGCGCCACGGTGGCCGAGGTGCGCGACACCGCCGCGAAGGTGCTGGCCCTGCTGGGTCTGCCCGGCCTGGACGGCTGAAGCCCGCACCTGCCGACATGCCGCTGCTGCTCGACGCCCGCGACCCGTCGGCCATCGGACAGGCCGCACAACGGCTGGCCGAGGGTTCGCTGGTGGGCCTGCCGACCGAAACCGTGTACGGCCTGGGTGCCGACGCCGACAACGCCAGCGCGGTCCGGGCCATCTTTGCCGCCAAGGGCCGGCCGGCCGACCACCCGCTGATCGTGCATCTGGCGCCTGGCGACACGCCGGGTGGCTGGCGCAGCGCGGTCGACCACTATGCCCGCGACATACCGGCCTTTGCGCTGCGGCTCATGGAGGCCTTCTGGCCCGGGCCGCTGACCCTGATCCTGCCGCGCCGGCCCGATGTGGCCGCCGTGGCGGCCGGCGGTCAGGACTCGGTCGGCCTGCGCTGCCCCTCGCACCCGGTGGCCCAGGCCCTGCTGAGGGAAGCCGCCCAGCGCGGCGTGCGCGGCGTGGCGGCGCCGAGTGCCAACCGTTTCGGCCGGGTCAGCCCGACCACGGCAGCCCATGTGGCCGATGAGTTCGCCGCCCTGGGTGACGACGCCCTGCTCATCCTGGACGGCGGCGCCTGCCCGGTGGGCATCGAGTCGACCATCGTCGATGCTTCGCGCGGCCACCCGGTGCTGATGCGGCCCGGGATGATCACGCCGGAGCAGTTGCAGGCCGCCTGCGGCCAGCCGGTGCGCCCGCGCGACGAAGCCGCCCCGCGCGCCTCCGGCACGCTGGCCTCGCACTACGCCCCGACGGCCAAGGTGCGGCTGATGGACGGGAAGATGCTGCAGACCGCGCTGGACGTACTGGGCAAGGATGCCCGGCACATCGCGGTCTATGCCCGCACCCGCCTGCGCGCCGGGCCGGGCGTGAAGCTGCAGACCATGCCGGCCGATGCCGCCGCCTGCGCGCACGAACTGTTCGCGGTGCTGCGCGAGCTCGATGCCACCGGCGTGCGGCTGATCTGGGTCGAGACCCCGCCGCCCCTGACCGAATGGGACGGCGTGCGCGACCGGCTCAGCCGCGCCGCCGCCTGAGGCCCAAGGCCTCCCGCCTCACTTCCAGCCGCGCGGCCCCTTGGCCATGACGGCGTCCAGCACCGCGTCGGCCACCAGCTCGTTGGTTTTGGGCGTGCCGTGGAAGTTGTCGGAGAACACGTAGCTGCGCCAGCTCTCGTTGCCGTACAAGGCATTCAGGCTCGCGGTGGTGCAGGTGGCGATCGGGCCGGGGCAGGCGGGCGTGGTCACGTTGGTCAGGCCGAAGGCGGCCGGGGTCGTGACCCACTGGGTCAGCAGGCGGTTGAAGTCCACGATGACCACCTGCGGCTTCTTGCCCAGGCGGGCATGGATCCGATCGTTGAAGGCCTTCACCCAGGCGCCGGCCAGCCCTTTGACGGCGGCGGCAGTGGCCGGACCGGTCGGTCCTTGCGCTGCGATGAACTGCAGCGTGCCCAGGAAGCGCGGCGTCACGGTGACGTCCGGCACGTTCACCACCACCACGCGACGGGCACCCCGCTGCAGGGCATGCTGGTCCAGCGTGTCGGCCAGCAGATCGGCCAGACGGGTCATGTAGAGCGTGCCGGCGGCCAGCGGGTTGGCCAGGTTGGCGCCCACCTCGGCCGGCGTGAGCAGCTCGCCCAGCAATCCAGCGTAGGCGACGCCGCCGTCGCCGGCAGGCGGCGCACCCGCCGTCAGGTAAGCCGTGACCAGATCGGCCACGTCGTTGCCACCGCCATCCACCAGCAGCATTTCATCGGCCTTGAGCGGCTGCTCGGACGCCAGGGTCTTGAGCTGCTGCACCACCGAGAGCGGCGAGGTGTCGGCCGCCACCCCGCCCGGCGGGTTGATGCGCGCCCCGCCCACGGCGTAACTGGTGCAGCCGGTGGCGTTCGGATTGAGGACGACCGTGGTGGCCGAGGTGGCCGCATAGCGCGCACAGAGGTCGGGCGCGCCGACCGCATCGGCCACCAGTTCGGTCCAGATCGGGTTGCCCTGCACCGTGAACTTGAAGCCGAAGGTGCCGCTGTCGGCCAGGCTGTCGCCCGCCACCTTGACCGCCGACACCGAGGGACCGCCGCCGCCGCAGGCGGTCAACACGAATGCAGCCATGAGGGCCGCCACGACACCGGAACGCTGGAACATGGGATCTCCCGCAGATAGGAAGGAAGTTGAAGATTTCCGCACGCCCGTGCGAAAAATCCCATGCTAGGTAAACCTATGGGGGTATGTCACCCGGGTTTGTCCGGTCCCAGGCCGGATCACATCTGTGATCGATCGGCCACCGCCCGCGCTCAGTCGGGCTGGGCGGCCACCCACTCCACCAGCGCTTCCAGCGCCGGCCGCGCCGCACTGGCATTGGGGTGGTTGACGAAACCGACCACGGCGTAGCGCGAGCCGTTGGCCGCGTTCACATAGCCGGCCAGGCCGGTCACGTCGCGCAGGGTGCCGGTCTTGAGGAAGGCATTGCCGTAGGCCGGGCTGCGCGGGTCGCGTGCGATGCGCGCTGCGGTGCCGCTCACGCCGGCCACCGCCAACGACTGCACGAAGGGCTGCGCCTGGGCATGGCGGGCCGCATGGCGCAGCAGCACCGCCAGCGCCTCGGGCGTGATGCGTTCCACCCGCGACAGGCCGGAACCGTTCTCCAGCACCGGGGCGGCCACCCTGGGGCCGAAGGTGCGCTGCCACCACTGGCCCACCACCGCGCGGGCCCGCTCGAAACTGCTGCGCCGACCGGCCGGCGCGCCGGCTTCGGGCGCCAGCGGCACGTCGCCCAGCGACAGGAACACCTGCTGGGCCATGACGTTGTTGCTCCACTGGTTGACGTCGATCAGGATGTCGGCCAGCGGCAGCGAGCGCGCCTCGTGCAGCAGGCGGGCCTGCGGCGGCGTGAGGCCGCTGCGGGCCTGACCGGTGAGCAGCCCGCCCATGGCCCGCCACGCGCCCTCGAAGGCACGCACGGCGTACGTTCCCGGTTGCTGGTAGGCCACCGGCCAGGTCAGCTCGCCGCAGGCGGCGGGGTAACGGCCGGTGAAGCGGATGCTGTCGGGGTCGTCGAACCGGGCACCGAGGCCGCCGCGCCAGTCGCTGCAGCGTCCGGGCGCCAGCGGCACGGTGGGGTCGATGGCGAGTCCGGCCATCGGCGGCTCGCTGACCACCCGGGCCACGCCGGCCGCCGGGTCGGGCTGGAACTTCAGGATGACCGACTTGAAGTTGAACAGCAGCGCGTCCGGGCTGGCGTTGTACGGCCGCAGGGCCTCGCCGTCGAAGGCGCCGGGATCGATCTCGGGCAGGTCGAAGGCGCTGTGGTCCAGCACCAGGTCGCCCAGGATGACGCTCACCCCCTGGGCCTGCAGCGCGGCATAGGCCTCCTGCAGCCGCTCGATGACCAGCTTGGGATCGCCGCCACCGCGCACATACAGGTTGCCGCGCAGGGCACCGTTGTCGATCACGCCGTCGGTGAGGAAACGGGTGGTCCAGGTGTGGGTGCTGCCCAGCAGGTCAAGCGCCGCATACGAGGTGACCAGCTTCATGACCGAGGCCGGGTTGACCGGTTCGCCGGCCTGGTGGCGCAGCCGCACATCGCCCCGGTCGTCCAGGGCCACCACATAGGCCGACAGGGCCGAGGCCGGCACCTGGGCCCGCTGCAGCGCGCGGGCCACGGTCGGGGGCAAGGGATCGGCGGGCGCCACGCGCTGGGCGCAGG
>PNMF01000131.1 GCA_013823485.1 Comamonadaceae bacterium | reverse complement strand
CTACCACGAGGCGCGCAAGGTCAAGGAGAAGATGGACGACGAAGAGCGCCGTGCCATCGCCGAGGCCGACGCCCTGTCGCTGGCGGCCGACCAGGCCGACGCTTCCAGCGCCAGCGAATCGGCCGAGTGATGGTCGATTGATCGCCTGCAACGGCGCCTGATCCGCTCAGGCCCCCAAGGCCCCCGGTCGAAAGGCAGGGGGCTTTTTTGTCTCCGCTCTGGCCATGGGCCTGCGCTATATTGGCCCGCACTTCAGCCATACCTCCGGGAGTTGTTCCATGTCGATGACCCAATGGATCCTGCTGGCTGCCGGCCTTTTCGTGCTGTTCTGGGCGGTGGGCGCCTACAACCGCCTGGTCACGCTCAAGAACGCCATCGCCAATGCCTTTGGCCAGATCGACGTGCAGCTCAAGCGCCGGCACGACCTGATCCCCAATCTGGTCGAGGTGGCCCGCCAGTACCTGGTGCACGAATCGCAGACGCTGGAAGCGGTGATCGCGGCGCGCAACCAGGCCCGCAATGCCGAGCAGGCCGCCGCCGCTGCACCCCTGAGTGCCCAGGCCCTGGCGGCGCTGGCCGGCGCCGAGCAGACGCTGGGTGCCGCGCTGTCGAAGCTGATGGTGGTGGTGGAGGACTACCCCGAACTCAAGGCCGACCAGAACCTGCGCGAACTCAGCGAAGAGCTGGCCAGCACCGAGAACCGGATCGGATTCGCCCGCCAGGCCTACAACGACCAGGTGCTGCAGTTCAACGACGCCGCCAGCCAGTTCCCCGCGCTGATCGTGGCCCGCCTGTTCGGCCTGATGCCGCAGGAGATGCTGGCCTCGACCACCAGCGAGGCCGAGCGCCAGCCGGTCAAGGTCCAGTTCTGAGGGCGCCTCGCGCATGCGTTTTTTTGAATCCCAGGCCGAAGCCCGTCGTCAGACGCGTCGGTTGCTGGTGCTGTTCGGCCTGACCGTGCTGTTGCTGGTGGTCGCGGTGAATGCTGCACTCGCCCTGGCCTGGGGGCTGAGCTGGGCCTTCTGGATGCCCGGGCCCTTCAGCCTGCCGGCCCGCTTCATCGAGATCAACACCGCCGTGGTGCTGCTCTTCGTGCTCGGCGGCTGGTGGCTGGAAACCTCGCGCCTGCAGAGCGCCGGCGGCGCGGCGCTGGCCCGCCAGCTCGGTGCCCGCGAAGCCCGGCCCTCGGGCGACTTTCACGAGCAGCGCTATGTGCACATCGTCGACGAGATGGCCATCGCATCCGGCCTGCCCGCCCCGGCCGCGCTGGTGCTCCCGCGCGAGGGCGCCATCAACGCGCTGGCCGCCGGCTGGGATCCGAGCGACGCCGCCATCGCCGTCACACAGGGCGCGCTGGACCACCTCAGCCGCGAAGAAATGCAGGGCCTGGTGGCCCATGAGCTCAGCCACATCGGCGAGGGCGACACCCGGCTGAACATGCGCCTGTGCGGCATGGTGTTCGGGCTGGAGATGGTCTATCGGCTTGGCCAGGACCTGTGGGAGGCGGACGACGAGGGCCGCCGCCACGCCGCCGCCCTGGCCGGTCTGGCCCTGATGGCTGCCGGCTGGCCGGGCTGGATGGCGGGCCATGCGCTGCAGGCCGCCGTGGCCCGACAGCGCGAATACCTGGCCGACGCCCGCGCGGTGCAATGGACCCGCAGCCGCGACGCCCTGGGTGGTGTGCTGCGCAAGGCCCTGGCCCAGCGCGAGCGCGGCGATGCCGACCGCACCGGCTCGGCCCAGGTGCAGCACATGCTGCTGCTGGGCAGCGAGGCCGGCGGCCTGCGCCACTGGTTCGATGCCCACCCGCCCCTGGCCCAGCGCATCCGCCGCATCTACGGCCGCCCGATGGCGCCCCTTCCCCTGGGCGGGGCCGACCGCCGCGCCGTCACCGACCCCACCGCATGACCGAACAGACGCCCGCGACCCGGGCCACGACACCTGCACTCTCCCTGCTGCTGCAACACACCGCCGAGGCCGTGCGCCAGGTCCAGCAGGGGCGATCGCTGTCCGACACCCTGCCCGAGGTGCCTGCCGCCCAGCGGCCCGGTGTGCAGTCGCTCACCTTCCATGCCCTGCGCCACCTCGGGCTGGCCCGCGCGCTGGTGTCCCGGCTGGCCGATCGCCCCCCGGAAGCGGCGGTCCAGGCCCTGCTGGTCACGGCCGTGGGCCTGCTGGTGGCGCCGGCCGACGGTGTCCGCTATGCGCCACACACGGTGGTCAACCAGGCGGTGGAGGCGGCGCGCCAGCACCGACGGCTGCAGCGCCAGGCCGGCTTCATCAACGCCTGCCTGCGGCGCCTGCTGCGCGAACACCAGGACCTGATGGCCGAGGTGGAGAACCTGCCGGAGGCCCGCCACAACCACCCCGGCTGGTGGATCGAGCGGGTCCGGCGGGACCACCCGGACCACTGGCAGAGCGTGCTGGAGGCCAGCCAGCACCCCGGCCCCATGACGCTGCGCGTCAACCGGCGGCGCACCGACCGGGCGGCCTACGCCGCGCGCCTCGCAGAGATCGGCATGGCCGCGGTGCCCACCGGCGACGATGGCCTGGTGCTGGCGCAGCCCTGTCCGGTGGACAGCCTGCCCGGCTGGCAGGAAGGGCTGGTCTCGGTGCAGGACGCCGCAGCCCAGATGGCCGCCGGCCTGTTGCTGGACGGTCGTGAATGGGGTCCGCAGCACCGGGTGTTGGACGCTTGCGCGGCCCCCGGCGGCAAGACCGCCCACCTGCTGGAGCGGGCCGATGTCGACCTGCTGGCGCTGGATGCCGATGCCGGCCGGGCCCGCCGCATCGACCAGACCCTGGAGCGCCTGGGTCTGCAGGCCCGGGTGAAAGCCGCCGACGCGGCGGAGGTGGACAACTGGTGGGACGGCCAGCCCTTCGACGCCATCCTGCTGGATGCGCCCTGCACCGCATCGGGCATCGTGCGCCGGCACCCCGATGTGCGCTGGCTGCGCCGCGAATCCGATGTGCCGGCCCTGGCGGCCCAGCAGCGCCGCCTGCTGGAGGCGCTGTGGCCGTTGCTCCGACCGGGCGGCCGCCTGCTCTATGCGACCTGTTCGGTGTTCCGGGCAGAAGGCGAAGATCAGGTGCAAGCGTTTCTCGCGCGCCACACCGAGGCCCGCCGGCATCCCTGTGCCGGCCATTTGCTGCCCGGGGCGGGTAGGCCGTCAGGGCAGTTCAACGACAATCCGCCGGGTGGACATGACGGTTTCTTCTACGCCCGGCTCGACAAGCCCGCTGCCTGAGGGCGGGCGGGTGCCCATCCGGGTGTGGCAGGCGGTCTGGCGCCGGCTGGCGGCCGGTGCGTGGGCTTTGCTGATCGGCCTGTGCCTGCTGGCCGATGCGCGCGCCAACCCCCAGGTCCAGCAGATGGCGCTGGAGCGCACCGCCGAAGGGCTCTACCTCAATGCCCGGCTAGGACTGGGCGCCACCCCGGACGTCGAAGATGCTTTGGTGCGAGGCGTGCCCCTGTACTTCGTCTGGCAGGCCGATGTCACCCGGTCCCGCTGGTACTGGGCCGACAAGCGCCTGGTCAGTGCGGTACGGGTGCTGCGGCTGGCCTACCAGCCCCTGACCCGCCGCTGGCGCGTGAGCCTGTCCACCGATGCCGGCGCCGCTGGCGGCGGGGCCGGGCTGCAGTACGCCGCCCACCAGAACCACGATTCCCTGGCCGATGCGCTGGCCAGCATCGGCCGTCCCGGCCGCTGGCGCCTGCTGGATGCCGCACAGATCGAACCCGGCGAGACCCACCGGGTCGAGGTGGCGTTCCGGCTCGACCTCAGCCTGCTGCCCCGGCCATTCCAGATCGGCCTGGGCAACGACCCGGACTGGACGGTCCAGTTCCAGCAGCGGCTGACCGTGCCCGACGCCGTCGAACCCGACCGCTGACCCGCCGCCGGCCTGCACCGTGAGCACCGCACCCAACCCCCGCCGTCAGGCCGTGGCCGCCCGTTGGGCCGTGGGGGCAGCGCTGGTCTTCATGACCGGCGTCGGCATGGTGCTGCTGTTCCTGCTGACGCTGGCCACCCGGAACCGGGCACTCTACGAACAGAACTTCACCTGGCTGGTGGCGGTGAACGTGGCGGTGGCCGGGTTCCTGCTGCTGGTCATCGGCTGGCTGGCCGTTCGCCTGTTCCTGCGCCTCAAGCGCGGCAAGTTCGGCAGCCGGCTGCTCATCAAGCTGGCCGGCATCATCGGGCTGGTGGGCGTGCTGCCCGGGCTGCTCATCTACACCGTGTCGTACCAGTTCGTCTCGCGATCCATCGAGAGCTGGTTCGACGTGCGGGTGGAGTCCGCGCTCAATGCCGGCCTCAACCTCGGCCGCACCACCCTCGACACGCTCACCGCCGACATGTCCAACAAGGCCCGGGTGGCGGCCGACGGCCTCTCGCGTCTCTCGAACACCTCGGCGGTGTTTTCCCTGGACGACGTGCGGAACCAGCTCGGTGCCAGCGATGTGGTGCTGTGGGGCGCCAGCGGCCGGCCGCTGGGCAGTGCGGGTGTGTCCCGCTTCGACATCAGTCCTGAACGTCCGTCAGCGGCGCTGCTGCGCAATGTGCGCGAGGCGCGGGTGGTGGCCACCGTGGAGGGCCTGGAAGAAGGTGCCGACAGCGAGCTGGACGCCGCGCTGGCCGCGCGCGAGGCGCGCATCCGCGTCACGGCGCTGGTCCCGCCGCCGCCGTTTTCCTTTGGCAGCGATCCACGGTACCTGCAGGCGGTGGCGCCCTTGCCCTCGGCGCTGGTGGTCGACGCGCTGGCGGTGCAGCTGGCCAACCGCGAGTACCAGGAACGTGCCCTGGCGCGGGAGGGCCTGCGCCGCATGTACATCGGCACGCTCACGCTGGCGCTGTTCCTGGCGGTCTTCGGTGCCGTGCTGCTGGCGGTGCTGCTGGGCAACCAGCTGGTGCGGCCGCTGCTGGTGCTGGCCGAGGGCATGCGCGAGGTCGCGGCCGGCAACCTGAGCCCCAAGCAGGCGCTCACCTCGCGCGACGAACTCGCCGGCCTCACCCGCACCTTTGCCCACATGACCCAGGACCTGTCCGATGCGCGGGCGGCGGTGCAGCGCAGCATGTCCGAGGTCGACGCTGCCCGCGACAACCTGCAGACCATCCTGGACAACCTGACCGCCGGCGTGGTGGTGCTCGACGAAGCAGGGCGGCTGCGCAGCGTCAACCCCGGGGCCGAACGCATCCTGCACATTCCGCTGGCGCTGCACATCGGCCGCCCGCTGGTGGAGCTGCCCGGGCTGGAGGCCTTCGGCAGCGGCGTGCTGCAGCAGTTCGAACGTTTCCTGGGTGAGCAGACGCCGCACGAAGGCGGTTACTGGCAGCAGTCGTTCGAGCTCTCGGCCAGCGGCAATACGCCGTTCCACCAGGGCATCACGCTGATCGCGCGCGGCGCGCTGCTGCCGCGCAACGAACGCCTGCTGGTGTTCGACGATGTCTCCGACATGGTCTCGGCCCAGCGCGCCCAGGCCTGGGGCGAGGTGGCCCGGCGCCTGGCGCACGAGATCAAGAACCCGCTCACGCCCATCCAGCTGTCGGCCGAACGCCTGGCCATGAAGCTCGACGGCAAGGTGGCCGCGCCCGAACAGGCGGTGCTCGACAAGTCGGTGCGGACCATCGTCGATCAGGTCGACGCCATGAAGCGGCTGGTCAACGAGTTCCGCGACTACGCCCGGCTGCCCGCCGCGCAGCTGGTGCCGGTCGACCTGAACGCCCTGCTGCGCGACATCCTGGCGCTGTACGACCATGCCGATGTGCCGGTGCGGCTGGAGCTGGCCGACGACCTGCCCATGGCCCTGGCCGACGCCCAGCAGGTGCGCCAGATCGTGCACAACCTGGTGCAGAACGCGCAGGACGCCATCGGGGCGCAGTCCGGCGAGGTGCTGCTGCGCACCCGGCGCTCCGACAGCGGACAGTGGGTGCGGCTGAGCGTCATCGACCAGGGCCCGGGCTTTGCCGATCACATCCTCAAGCGCGCCTTCGAGCCCTATGTCACGACCAAGAGCAAGGGCACCGGTCTGGGGCTGGCGGTGGTCAAGAAGATCATGGACGAGCACGGCGGCCGGGTGGACCTGAGCAACCGGGTCGTGGAGGGCCGCGTCACCGGCGCCCAAGTCTCGTTATCATTCGCAGTTGCGAATTGACAACAGCCTTTCGGGCGACAGACAGGGTGACATGGCAACGATTCTGGTGGTGGACGATGAACTGGGCATCCGGGACCTGCTCTCGGAGATCCTGAACGACGAAGGTCATGCGGTCGAGCTGGCCGAGAACGCGGCCCAGGCCCGCCAGATCCGGGCCAGCCTGCGGCCCGATCTGGTCCTGCTGGACATCTGGATGCCCGACACCGACGGCGTGACCCTGCTCAAGGAGTGGGCCAGCAACGGCCTGCTGACCATGCCGGTCATCATGATGAGCGGCCACGCCACCATCGACACCGCCGTGGAAGCCACCCGCATCGGCGCCAGCGCCTTCCTGGAAAAGCCGATCACGATGCAGAAGCTGCTCAAGGCGGTCGACCAGGGGCTGAACAAGACACCGGTCAAGGCCGGGCCGGCCCTGGCCGCTGCGGCGGTGCGCCCGGGCGGCCTGGTGACCGAGTTCACGGTCGAACAGGCCATGACCGCCAGCGTGGCCGGAGCAGCCCTGCCGCTGGCCGGCAGCCTGGGCGATCTGGGGCCGCAGTCGCAGCAGCTGTTCAATCTGGACAGCCCGCTGCGCGAAGCCCGCGACGAATTCGAGAAGGCCTACTTCGAATACCACCTGGCCAAGGAGTCCGGCTCCATGACCCGGGTGGCCGAAAAGACCGGCCTGGAACGCACCCACCTCTACCGCAAGCTCAAGCAGCTCGGGGTGGACCTGGCCCGCAGCAAGCGCAACGCGCACTGAGATTTCGGCCCAAAAATACTGCTATACTCGCCGGCTTACCAAGGCCCGGTAGCTCAGTTGGTAGAGCAGCGGATTGAAAATCCGCGTGTCGGTGGTTCGATTCCGCCCCAGG
>PNMF01000130.1 GCA_013823485.1 Comamonadaceae bacterium | reverse complement strand
GCGCTCCACCAGCTCGGGCATCTGGCGGTAGAAGAAGGTCAGCAGCAGGGTGCGGATGTGGGCGCCGTCCACGTCGGCGTCGGTCATGATGATGATGCGGTGGTAGCGCAGCTTGGCCACGTCGAAGTCATCGGCACCGCTCTTGCCGTCGGTGCTGCCGGCCTTGCCGATGCCGGTGCCCAGCGCGGTGATGAGCGTCAGGATCTCGTTGCTGGTCAGCAGCTTCTCGTAGCGCGCCTTCTCCACGTTCAGGATCTTGCCGCGCAGCGGCAGGATGGCCTGGAACTTCCGGTCGCGGCCCTGCTTGGCCGAGCCGCCGGCGGAGTCGCCCTCCACGATGTAGATCTCGCACAACGCCGGGTCCTTCTCCTGGCAGTCGGCCAGCTTGCCTGGCAGGCCCATGCCGTCGAGCACGCCCTTGCGGCGGGTCATCTCGCGGGCCTTGCGGGCGGCTTCGCGGGCGCGGGCGGCCTCGACGATCTTGCCGCAGATGATCTTGGCGTCGTTCGGGCGCTCCTGCAGGTAGTCGGTCAGCAGGCGGGCCACCACGTCCTCGACCGGGCCGCGCACCTCGCTGGACACCAGCTTGTCCTTGGTCTGGCTGCTGAACTTGGGCTCCGGCACCTTCACGCTCAGCACGCAGCACAGGCCCTCGCGCATGTCGTCACCCGTCACCTCGACCTTGGCCTTTTTGGCCAGCTCGTTCTCTTCGATGTACTTGTTGATCACCCGTGTCATGGCCGCACGCAGGCCGGTGAGGTGGGTGCCGCCATCCCGCTGCGGGATGTTGTTGGTGAAGCACAGCACCTGCTCGTTGTAGCCGCTGTTCCACTGCATGGCCACCTCGACACCGATGTTGGTGCCCTGGTCGCTCTGGCGGTCACCGAGTGCGTGGAACACGTTGGGGTGCAGAACGGTCTTGCCCTTGTTGATGAAGTCCACGAAGCCCTTGACGCCGCCGGCACCCGAGAAGTCGTCTTCCTTGCCGCTGCGCTCGTCGATCAGGCGGATGCGCACGCCGTTGTTCAGGAAGCTCAGCTCGCGCAGGCGCTTGGACAGGATCTCGTAGTGGAAATCGTTGTTCTCCTTGAAGATCTCCGTGTCCGGGAGAAAGTGCACCTCGGTGCCGCGCTTCTCGGTCGCACCGGTCACCTTCATGGGCGAGATCTCGATGCCGTCGGCGTTCTTCTCGACGATGCGGTTCTGCACGAAGCCGCGCGCAAATTCGATCTGGTGCACCTTGCCTTCGCGGCGCACGGTCAGGCGCAGCCAGACCGAAAGCGCGTTCACGCAGCTCACGCCCACGCCGTGCAGGCCGCCCGAGACCTTGTAGCTGTTCTGGTTGAACTTGCCGCCGGCGTGCAGTTCGGTCAGGGCGATCTCGGCAGCCGAGCGCTTGGGCTCGTGCTTGTCGTCCATCTTCACACCGGTCGGGATGCCGCGCCCGTTGTCCACCACGCTGATGGAGTTGTCGGTGTGGATGGTCACCACGATGTCGTCGCAGTGGCCGGCCAGGGCCTCGTCGATGGAGTTGTCCACCACCTCGAACACCAGGTGGTGCAGGCCGGTGCCGTCGGAGGTGTCGCCGATGTACATGCCCGGGCGCTTGCGCACCGCTTCCAGACCTTCCAGGATCTGGATGCTGCCCTCGCCGTAGCCCTCGCTGGCGCCGGCCTGGTTCGCGTCGATGGTGGGCTGGAAGTTGGAGCTTTCGGGGCTCGGTGCAGCGTTGGACATAAAGGCTTTCTCGATCTCAAAAAACGCCAAACCCGCTGGTCAGCGGGTCGGCTCGGGGCAGGCTGGCAGCAGTTCGGTCAGATGCGCATCGGCATCACGACGTACTTGAAGGCGTTGTCGTCGGGGTTGGTCACCAGCGCGGAGCTGTTGCCGTCCGACAGTTCGATGCGGACCATCTCCTGCGACATGTTCTGCAGCGCGTCGATCAGGTAGGTCACGTTGAAGCCGATCTCGATCTCGGGGCCGGCGTAGTCGATGTCGAGCTCGTCCACCGCCTCTTCCTGCTCGGCGTTGCTGGAGGCCACGCGCAGGGTGCCGGCCTCGATGTTCAGGCGCACGCCCTTGAACTTCTCGCTGGTCATGATGGCGGTGCGCTGCAGGCTGGAGAGCAGCGGCTGGCGTCCCAGCGTCACGATGTTCTTGTGGTTCTTGGGAATCACGCGGTTGTAGTCGGGGAACTTGCCCTCGACCAGCTTGGTGACGAACTCCATGCCGTCGAAGCTGAACTTGGCCTGGTTGGCCGCGAACTGCATCTCGATGGCGCCCTCCTTGTCGGAGAGCAGGCGCTGCAGCTCCAGCACCGTCTTGCGCGGCAGGATCACTTCCTGCTTGGGCACGTCCACGTCCAGCGTGGCGCTCGCAAAGGCCAGGCGGTGGCCGTCGGTGGCCACCAGGCTGAGCTGCCGGCCTTCGGCCACGAACAGGATGCCGTTGAGGTAGTAACGGATGTCGTGCACCGCCATGGCGAACGACACCTGGCCCAGCAGGCCCTTGAGCGTCTTCTGGGGCACGCTGAACACCGGCCCGAAGCTGGCCGATTCCTGCACCAGGGGGAAGTCTTCCGCCGGCAGGCTCTGCAGCGTGAAGCGGCTCTTGCCACCCTTGAGCACCAGCTTGCCCGCGCTCGATTCCAGGCTCACCGTCTGGTCGCCCGGCATGGTGCGCAGGATGTCGATCAATTTGCGCGCACCCAGCGTGGTGGCGAAGCTGCCGTCGTCACCGTCCAGGGCAGCGGTGGTGCGGATCTGGATTTCCAGGTCGCTGGTGGTCAGCTGCACCGCCGAGCCGGTCTTGCGCAGCAGCACATTGGCCAGAATGGGCAGCGTGTGGCGACGCTCCACGATGCCGGCCACCGACTGCAGGGCGGCCAGGACTTTGTCCTGGGTCGATTTGAAAACGATCATGAACGACTCTTTCGACAGGGTTGAACCGTGTTTATTTTCGCTGGTTTGAGGGGGCTTTCCCGCCTCATCCCTTGAGGGTTTGTTCGAGGACGTGCAGTTGCTGGTTCAGCTCGGTGTTCTGCTGGCGCTCGGCCGCGATCTTGCGCACCGCGTGCAGCACGGTGGTGTGGTCGCGCCCGCCGAACAGCTCGCCGATCTCGGGCAGGCTCTTCTGGGTCAGCTCCTTGGCCAGGAACATGGCGATCTGCCGCGGCCGGGCGATGCTGGCCGGCCGCTTCTTGGAATACATGTCGGCGACCTTGATCTTGTAGAAGTCGGCCACCGTCTTCTGGATGTTCTCCACGCTGATCTGCCGGTTCTGGATCGAGAGCAGGTCCTTCAGGGCGTCGCGGGCCAGCTGGATCGAGATCTCGCGCTGGTTGAAGCGCGAATACGCCAGGATCTTGCGCAGGGCGCCTTCGAGCTCGCGCACGTTGGAGCGCACGTTTTTCGCCACGAAGAAGGCCACTTCCTCGGGCATCACCGCATGCTCCACCGCCGCCTTGTTGATCAGGATGGCCACCCGCATCTCCAGCTCCGGCGGCTCGATCGCCACCGTGAGCCCGGAATCGAAACGCGAGACCAGCCGTTCGTGGATGTCGGCCAGGCCCTTGGGATAGGTGTCGCTGGTCAGCACGATGTGGCTCTTCTTGGCCAGCAGGGCCTCGAAGGCGTTGAAGAACTCCTCCTGGGTGCGTTCCTTGTTGGCGAAGAACTGCACGTCGTCGATCAGCAGCAGGTCCAGCGAGTGGTAGCGCTCCTTGAACTCGTCGAAGGTCTTGCGCTGGTAGGACTTGACCACATCGGAGACGAACTGTTCGGCGTGGATGTAGAGAACTTTGGCCTGCGGCCGCTCGCTCAGCAGGTGGTTGCCGATGGCGTGCACCAGGTGGGTCTTGCCCAGGCCCACGCCGCCGTAGATGAACAGCGGGTTGTAGAGCTGGCCCAGGCTGCCGGCCACATGCATGGCGGCGGCGCGCGCCATGCGGTTGGCCGAGCCTTCGACCAGGGTGGAGAAGGTCAGGGCCGGGTTCAGGCGGTTGCGCGTGCCGCTCGGGGCCGCGGGCTCCGGCGGCGCCACGTCGGGCAGCTCGGCCAGCAGCTGGTCCTGCATGGTGCGGGGTGCCGGCATCGTGCGGCTGGGGCCTTCGCGCGGAGCAAGTGCCAACTCCAGCGCCACCTTTTCCCCGGCCAGCGCCTCCAGCGTGGCGCTGATGCGGTTGGCGTACTGGGCGCGGATCCAGTCCATCTTGAAGCGGTTGGCCACCGACACCACCACCTTGCGGCGGTCGTCGGCCACCTGGGCCACCAGCGGGCGGATCCAGGTATTGAACTGTTGTTCGGGGATGTCCTGGGCCAGCCGGTCGAGGCAGGCGGCCCAGAGGCCGTCGGCGTCGGGCAGGTCGGAATCGGAGGCGAAGCCCTCGGTCATGCGGAAAAATCGGGTGTTGTAATTGTGGACAAGGGGCCGGGGCCAGGGGGCGGATTCTACCGATGCCGGCCAGTTATCCACAACCCGGGTTACACCGGTGCCACAAGGCGATGTCCTGGGGTCTGTGCACCGCAACTTGCCGGGCAGCGGGCTTTCTGGCGATAATTGCGGGTTTCCCCGATTTTTACCGACCCATCATGAAACGCACCTACCAGCCCTCCAAGATCCGCCGCGCCCGCACCCACGGCTTCCTCGTGCGCATGAAGACCCGTGGTGGTCGTGCCGTGATCAACGCACGCCGCGCCAAGGGCCGCAAGCGCCTGGCGGTCTGAGCCTGACGTCCTGACCTTCCCTGGAACGCCGGTGCCCGAGCGCACGGCCTCTGCTCGGAACGAGGCTCCGGCGGCGCTGATCCAGCGCCTGAAATCCCGGCAGCAGTTTCAGGTTGCCATGGCGGGATCACCCGTGGCCAAGACCGCCCACTTTGCGTTGCACCGGGCTCCACTGAACAGTCCGGCCGAGCCGGACCTGGCTCCGGGTCTCGACACTGCAGCTTCCGGCCGTCTCCTGTTTCCAGTCGCCTCGCCGTGGCTGGGCGTCGTGCTGCCCAAACGCTGGGCCAAACGGGCCGTCACCCGCAACGCCATACGCCGGCAGATCTATGAATCGGTCCGCCCGCTGACATCCCAGCTGCCGGTGGCGGTGCATGTGGTGCGTCTGCGCTCCGGCTTCAGCCGGGACCAGTTCTTCAGCGCCAGTTCCGATGCGCTCAAGCGCGCCGTGCGGGCCGAACTGCTGCTGCTCTGGGGCCGTGCCGGCCTGAACGTCACGCCGGGGAACCCTTCCCATGCTGGCTGATCTGCCCCGCCAGATCCTGATCGGCCTGGTGCGCGGTTACCGGTTGCTGCTGAGCCCGTGGCTCGGCAGCCAGTGCCGGTTTGCGCCCACCTGTTCGGCCTATGCCCTGGAAGCGCTGGAACGCCACGGCGCCTGGCAGGGCAGTTCGCTGGCGGCACGCCGCCTGGTGCGCTGCCATCCGTGGTGCCAGGGCGGTCTCGATCCGGTTCCCGAGCGGCCCCAGGGCCTGTTTTCCGGCCTCCTTTCCTCCTCTCCTGCAAAGAAGAACCCGTCATGAATGACATCCGTCGGTCCATCCTCTGGGTGGTGTTTGGCTTGTCCATGGTCCTCATCTGGGACAAGTGGCAGATCCACAACGGCAAGCCCGCCACGTTCTTCCCCGGAGCCACCCCGCCGGCCGCCACGGCACCCGCTGCGGGTGCTGCCGGCGCTGCACCGGCGTCGGGTCAGGCCGCGGTGCCCGCCGCCGCCGCGGCACCTGCCGGCAACGCACCGGCCAGTGCGCCGGATGCCGCTGCCACCCGGCATGAGGTCCGCACCGACCGCATGGTCCTGACCTTCAGCAGCGAGGGCGGCGCGCTGATCGGCGCCGATCTGCTGGCCCACCGCCAGTCCACCCTGCAGAGCAAGACGCCCGACGACGGCCCGTTCACCCTGCTCACTCAGGACGGCAAGCAGGTCTACGTGGCCCAGACCGGTCTGATCGGCGGCAGCTTCCCGACCCACAAGACCCCCATGACCCTGGTCGGCTCGCCGACCGCCTTGGCCGACGGCCAGGATTCGCTGGATGTGGTGTTCGAGTCGGCCGATGTCGGCGGCGTCAAGCTGGTCAAGACCTACACCCTGCAGCGCGGCTCCTATGTGATCGGTGTGCGCCACGAGGTGGTCAACACCGGCACCGCGCCGGTCAGCCCGCAGCTCTACGTACAGCTGGTGCGTGACGGCAGCAAGCTCGACAGCGAAACTCCGTTCTATTCCACCTTCACCGGCCCCGCGGTCTACACCGCCGAGCAGAAGTACCAGAAGGTGGAGTTCGGCGACATAACCAACAACAAGGCCAGCTTCGTCAAGGGCACCAGCGATGGTTATGTGGCCATGGTGCAGCACTACTTCGCCACCGCCTGGCTGCTCGCCGACGGCGTGGCCCGCGAGAACTTCGTGCGGGCCGTGGACAGCAACCTGTTCTCGGTCGGCAGCATCGTGCGCCTGCCCGAGATCGCCCCGGGCCAGCGCGAGACCAGCGAGGCCCGCCTGTTCGTGGGCCCGCAGGAAGAGAAAGTGCTGGAGACCATCGCGCCCGGACTGGTGCTGGTCAAGGACTACGGCTGGCTCACCATCCTGGCCAAGCCGCTGTACTGGCTGATGGAGAAGATCCACAGCTTCGTGGGCAACTGGGGCTGGGCCATCGTCCTGCTGGTGGTGCTGATCAAGGCGGCGTTCTACTGGCTCAACGCCAGCGCCTACCGCAGCATGGCCAAGATGAAGGCCATCAACCCGCGCATCATGGAAATGCGGGAGCGTCTGAAGAACAACCCGCAGCAGATGCAGATGGAAATGATGAAGATGTACAAGGAAGAGAAGGTCAACCCGCTGGGTGGCTGCTTCCCCATCCTCATCCAGATCCCGGTGTTCATCGCGCTGTACTGGGTGCTGCTGTCCAGCGTGGAGATGCGCAACGCACCGTGGCTGGGCTGGATCACCGACCTGTCGTCGCCCGACCCGTTTTACATCCTGCCGCTGGTGATGGCCGTGACCACCATGATCCAGACCGCGCTCAACCCGCTGCCGCCGGATCCGCTG
>PNMF01000129.1 GCA_013823485.1 Comamonadaceae bacterium | reverse complement strand
AAATCATCGCCGAGCAGCTTGGCGTGGAAGAAGGTCAGGTCACCAACGAGAAAGCCTTCGTGGCCGACCTGGGTGCCGACTCGCTCGACACGGTCGAACTGGTGATGGCGCTGGAAGACGAATTCGGCATCGAGATCCCCGACGAAGACGCCGAGAAGATCACGACCGTGCAGAACGCCATCGACTACGCGCTGGCTCACCAGAAGGCCTGACCCCAGCATGAGCCGCCGCCGTGTCGTCGTGACCGGCCTGGGTTGCATCAGCCCCGTGGGCAACACGGTGGCCGATGCCTGGGCCAACCTCCTGGCTGGACAGTCCGGCATCGACCTGATCACCAAGTTCGATGCCTCGAATTTCGCCTGCCGGTTCGCCGGCGAGGTCAAGGGGTTCGATCTGGAGTCCTACATCGGGTCCAAGGAGGCCCGGACCATGGACACCTTCATCCACTACGGCATCGCAGCGGCCCACCAGGCCGTCACCGACGCCGGCCTGCCCACGGGCGAGGCGCTGGATGACGAAACGGCCACGCGCATCGGCTGCATCATCGGCTCGGGCATCGGCGGTCTGCCGCTGATCGAAGACACGCACACCGAGCTGACCAACCGCGGTCCGCGCCGCATCTCCCCGTTCTTCGTGCCAGCCTCGATCATCAACATGATCTCGGGCCACGTGTCCATGCGGTTCGGCTTCAAGGGGCCCAACCTGGCGGTGGTCACGGCGTGCACCACCGGGCTGCACTGCATCGGCGAAGCCGCCCGCAAGATCGAATACGGCGATGCCGACGTGGTGGTGGCCGGCGGTGCCGAAGCCACGGTCTCGCCGTTGGGCATCGGCGGTTTTGCCGCCATGCGGGCGCTGTCGACCCGCAACGACGACCCCAAGACCGCCTCCCGCCCCTGGGACAAGGACCGCGACGGCTTCGTGCTGGGCGAAGGTGCCGGGGTGCTGGTGCTCGAAGAGTACGAGCATGCCAAGGCCCGTGGTGCGCGCATCTATGCGGAGCTGGTGGGTTACGGCATGAGCGCCGACGCCGGCCACATGACGGCACCCAACATGGACGGCCCGCGCCGCGCCATGGTGAACGCCCTGCGCAACGGCGGCGTCAACGCCGACGAGGTCAACTACCTCAACGCGCACGGCACCTCCACCCCGCTGGGCGACGCCAACGAGACGCAGGCGATCAAGGCGGCGCTCGGTGAGCACGCGCGAAACATCGTGGTGAGCTCGACCAAGTCCATGACCGGGCACCTGCTGGGCGGTGCCGGCGGCATCGAAAGCGTGTTCACCGTGATGGCGGTTCACGACCAGAAGATCCCGCCGACCATCAACATCTTCAACCAGGACCCCGAGTGCGACCTGGACTACTGCGCCAACACCGCGCGCGACGCCCGCATCGACGTGGCCGTGAAGAACAACTTCGGCTTCGGCGGCACGAACGGCACCCTGGTGTTCCGCCGCATCTGAACCCGACGGTCTGACACTCCATGCACAACGCCCCACCCGTGGACTACCCGGTGGGGCGTTGTCTTTGGTGGGCCCCGGTGCTGTTGCTGCCCGGTGCAACCCTGGCCGGGCTGGCGCTGGACCGGGTCTTTCATGCGGCAGCCGACATCGGTGCAACGGGCGCCCCGGCGCTGCTGGTGCTGTCAGCGCAGTTGGTGCTGTTGTTCGCCAGCCTGATCTGGGGTGTGTTCGCCTGGCGGCAGTGGCGCCACCAGGCTTCGGGTCGGCTGCGCTGGATGCCCGATCCGGCCGACCCTCCCGGCTGGGGCTGGTTCTGGTGCGAAGCGGAGGCGTCGTTGCCTTGTGCCGTGCGCGGCGTCATCGACCTGCGCTCCGCCTGGCTGGTCCGGCTGGGCGGGCAGGGCTGGACCCGCTGGGTCTGGCTGAGCGAATCCAGCGACCCGGTGCACTGGCTGGACCTTCGAAGAGCGGTGTGGGCATCCCGGGGAAACCCTGAGATCCTTGACCGTTCGGTTATATTCCCGCGCGCATGACACCGGAAGAACACACCGCCCCGCCCCCACCTGACAGCGACGTCATGCTGGTGCAGCGCACCCTGGCGGGCGAGCAGCGCGCCTTCGAATTGCTGGTCATCAAATACCAGCGCCGCGTCGAGCGACTCATCGGTCGCATGGTCCGTGACGTGGACCTGGTGGAAGACATCGCCCAGGAGACCTTCATCCGGGCCTACCGGGCGCTGGCCCAGTTCCGGGGCGATGCCCAGTTCTACACCTGGCTCTACCGGATCGCGGTCAACACGGCCAAGAAACAACTGCTTGAGCTGAAACGTGACCCGTTGGTTTTCTCGTCCCAGCTCAAATCCGGCGACGACGATGAAACTTCCGGCGGCGAACGCGAACAAAACCTGGGAATGGCCGACACCGAGACGCCCGATGCGGTGCTGGCCAGCAAGGAGATTGCCGAGGCGGTGAACGCCGTCATGGAGTCGCTGCCGGAAGAGTTGCGAATGGCCATCACCCTGCGGGAGATCGAGGGCATGAGTTACGAAGAGATCGCAGAAGCGCTGGATTGCCCGATCGGCACCGTTCGATCCCGCATCTTCCGTGCTCGAGAGGCCATTTCCGGGCGAATCAAGCCCATGCTGGAACGTCAGGGGGGCAAACGCTGGTGACAGCGGGCCCACTCTGCCGAGGGACACACGATGAATGCAACCCAACCCACCCCCGACCGATCCGATGCCGTCTCCGGTCGGTACGAAAGCTTGTCGGCCCTGACCGACTCCTGCGCCGACGAACTGGAGCTGGAGCGGCTGTTGTCGGATCTGGATGACGACACCGCCGAAGCGGCCGACACCTTGCAGCGTTACCAGCTGATCGGCGACGTCCTGCGTGGCTCGGTGCCCTCCGGGCGGGTCGGCAGCGATCCGCTCCAGTTTCTGGACCGTGTCCGCGCGGGTCTGGCCGACGAACAGCTCCGCCCGCAACCCCAGCTCGCCCTGCGGCCGGCGGTGGCCCCGGTGCAGGTGTCTGCTGCAGCCGCCAACGACAGCGTGTTCCGCTGGAAGCTGGCCGCCGGTTTTGCCTCGCTGGCGGCCGTCATGGCGGTCAGCTGGAGCCTGATGGGCGTCGGCGCCCCGGGCACCCTGCCTGCTGGCGCGTCCCCGGTGCTGGTCCAGGCGCCGGCAGGGAGTACGGCCGATGCCGATCCGCCCGAGGCGGTTCTGGTCATGACGCCGCAAGGCGCCGTGGTCCGCGATCCGCAGCTCGAGCAGCTGCTCAACGAGCACCGCCAGTTCGGTGGCATGACGGCACTGCAGGCCCCCACCGGGTTCCTGCGCAACGCGACCTACGACAACCAGGGGCGTTGATTGGCCATGTCCCAGATTCCCGTGACTTCGATCCGACGCCGCCCGACCGCCTGCGCCCCGGCGCGGCGCCTGCGGGTGTCCGTTGAATGGCGGCGCTGGGTGGCAGCAGCCGTCACCGCGGTGGCCGCCAGTGCCGTGGCTCCCGCCTGGGCAGAAAGCCCGGGCGGTGCATCGCAGGCGCCGGCCCGCACCATCAACGAATGGCTGACCCGCATGCACGAGGCCTCGCGTCTGCGGGCCTACACCGGCACCCTGGTCGTGACGGCCGGCACCTCGATGTCGGCGTCCAAGATCTGGCATGTGTGCGACGGCACGCGGCAGATGGAGCGGGTCGACACGCTGACTGGCGAGCCGCGCACCACCCTGCGCCGCGACAACGAGGTGATCACCTTCATTCCGGAATCCCGCACGGCCGTGGTCGAGAAGCGCGAGTCGCTGGGGCTGTTCCCCGATCTGCTGCGCACGCCGGACAACCTGATCCCGGGTTTTTATTCGGTGCGCGAGCTGGGGCATCAGCGTGTTGCAGGCCACCTGGCCGACATGGTCGAGATCCTGCCCAAGGACGATCTGCGGTTTGGTTACCGCATCTGGTCGGAGCAGGGTAGCGGTCTGGTGGTCAAGCTGCAGACGCTCGGTCCGCAAGGGTCGGTGCTGGAGCAGGTGGCGTTCACCGAGCTCCAGATGGACGCGCCGGTCAGCATGGACAAGCTGGCCGCCACCATGAAGGACACCCGTGGTTACGAGGTGGTCAAGCCGGCACTGCGCAAGACCACGGCGGAAGCCCAGGGCTGGCGACTCAAGGAGCCGGTGCCCGGCTTTGCTTCCATGAGCTGCCACGTGCGCGACCCCGATGCTTCGGGCAAACCGTCGCCGGGCTCCATGCAATGGGTGTTTTCCGACGGGCTGGCTTCGGTCTCCCTGTTCGTCGAACCCTATGACCCACGCCAGCATGTGCAGGAAAAAGCCGCTGCCATGGGTGCCACCCAGTCGGTCAGCCGGCGCATCGGCGAATACTGGGTCACGGCGCTGGGGGAAGTGCCCCGCGCGACACTCAAGCGGTTCACCCGATCGCTGGAACGCGCCCGTCCCTGACCGGACCGCTCCCGAGTTGCCTGCAGGCGGCCATTCGCCTGCGCACACACCAAGAGGAAGTCGATGAAGCTGTCTGAACGTCGTTCTGCACGTACCCTGTTGCCCGCCTTGCTGGCCACGGCCATCCTGTCGGCGGGTGGCGCCGCCGCACTGCTGCACCACACCCCGGTGCAGGCGCAGGGCGCCGTGGTGCGCGGCCTGCCCGATTTCACCGAGCTGGTCGACATGGTCGGCCCTTCGGTGGTCAACATCCGCACGCTGGAGCGGCGCGATCCGTCGGCCGGCAGCAGCAGCCCGGACGAGCAGATGCTGGAATTCTTCCGCCGCTTCGGCATTCCGGTTCCGCCGGGAGCCGCGCCGCGTGGACCCCGCCAGGGTCAAGGGCCTCAGGAAGAGCGCCCGCGCGGGGTGGGCTCCGGCTTCGTCCTCAGTGCGGACGGACTCATCATGACCAACGCACACGTGGTGGACGGCGCCGACGAACTCATCGTCACCCTGCCGGACAAGCGCGAGTACAAGGCCCGTGTCGTCGGTGCCGACAAGCGGACCGACGTGGCCGTCGTCAAGATCGAGGCCACCGGCCTGTCGCCGGTGAAGATCGGCGACGTCAACCGCCTGAAGGTCGGCGAATGGGTGATGGCCATCGGCTCGCCGTTCGGCCTGGAGAACACGGTCACCGCCGGCATCGTCAGTGCCAAGCAGCGCGACACCGGCGATTTCCTGCCCTTCATCCAGACCGACGTGGCCATCAACCCCGGCAACTCCGGCGGCCCGCTGATCAACATGCGCGGCGAGGTGGTGGGCATCAACAGCCAGATCTATTCGCGGTCGGGCGGCTTCCAGGGCATTTCGTTCGCGATCCCGATCGACGAGGCGGTCCGGGTGTCGGACCAGCTCAAGGCCACCGGGCGTGTCACCCGTGGCCGCATCGGCGTGCAGATCGATCAGGTCAGCAAGGAAGTGGCCGAATCGCTGGGTCTTGGTCAGCCCAAGGGTGCGCTGGTGCGCGGCGTCGAGCCGGATTCGCCGGCGGCCAAGGCCGGCATCGAGCCGGGCGACATCATCCTGAAGTTCGATGGCAAGGAGGTCGAGAAATCGGTCGATCTGCCCCGCATGGTCGGCAACACCAAGCCGGGCAACCGCAGCAGCGTGACCGTTCTGCGGCGCGGCAACCAGCGCGACCTGTCCATCACCGTCGCAGAGCTCGAACCCGACCGGCCCGAGACGCGCGCAGCGGCACCGGAACCCAAGGCCGCCCCGGTCACCCCCGCGCTGCAGAACCTCGGTCTGGCCCTGGCCGAGCTCACCCCTGCAGAACGCAAGGAGCTGTCGCTCAAAGGTGGTGTCCGCATCGCGTCCGCCGATGGCGCAGCGGCCAGGGCCGGTCTGCGCGAAGGCGACGTGATCCTGGCCATCGGCAACACCGAAGTGGGGTCGGCCAAGGAGGTGGAAGCGGTGATCGCGCGGACCGACCGGTCGCGTCCGGTGACGGTGCTGTTCCGGCGCGGAGACTGGGCCCAGTACGCCGTGATCCGGCCCCAGCGCTGACACCGGTTTCCGGCCTCCAATAACCCCGGGGGCCGTCCGGTTTTGCCGGGCATCCGGGGTGTGGTGGCCGATTTGCGACACCCCGGCTGGACGGTCTGTCGACCCGAAAATCGAAGAAAGTTGGTGAACACTGACAAATTGGCCGGATAGCCGGCCGGTTATCGATAAAATCGGCCGCCATTGCAGCCGATTGTGTCGATACCTTGACCCGGACCTTCATCATGTGGAAGGCCGGACGGGTGTCCACCGATCATCCACAGCAGCTGTTCCGGGTCGAGTCCAAATCTGTGGATAAGCTGTAGATAAAATGCCCTGTTGCTGCCCTGCGACAAGGCGCTGCGAGGGGTTGGCGGGTGTGCGCCACGGGCTTTTTGCCTACAATGAAACCCCAACTATCGCAGTTGCCATTGATTGTTGGTTACGGGCGCGTCAGCAGCTGACGCGCCCTTTTTTATGTCCTTGGCGAACGTCGATGTCCCTGCCCGGCGTCCGCTGCACGAGTGCCCGTTTGATCCGATGAACCACATCCGCAACTTCTCCATCATTGCGCACATCGACCATGGCAAGTCCACGCTGGCCGACCGCATCATCTCTCGCTGCGGAGGCCTCTCCGACCGCGAGATGAGCGAGCAGGTGCTGGACTCGATGGACATCGAGAAAGAGCGCGGCATCACCATCAAGGCCCAGACGGCTGCGCTGCAGTACAAAGCGCGTGACGGGAAGGTCTACAACCTGAACCTGATCGACACCCCCGGCCACGTCGACTTCTCGTACGAGGTCAGCCGATCGCTGAGTGCCTGCGAGGGCGCGCTGCTGGTGGTCGACGCCAGCCAGGGTGTGGAGGCCCAGACCGTGGCCAACTGCTACACCGCCCTGGACCTGGGGGTGGAGGTGGTGCCGGTGCTCAACAAGATGGATCTGCCCAACGCCGATCCGGACAACGCCAAGGCCGAGATCGAGGACGTGATCGGCATCGACGCCACCGACGCCATTCCCTGCTCCGCCAAGACCGGCATGGGTGTGGAAGACATCCTGGAAGCGGTGGTGGCGCGCATACCCGCGCCCAAGGGCAACCCGGATGCACCGCTGCGCGCCATGATCGTCGACAGCTGGTTCGACACCTACGTGGGTGTGGTGATGCTGGTACGTGTGGTCGACGGGCGCCTCCAGAAGGGCGAGCGCTTCAAGATGATGGCCACCAACACGGTCTACAACGCCGACAACCTCGG
>PNMF01000128.1 GCA_013823485.1 Comamonadaceae bacterium | reverse complement strand
ATTTATATATACAGTACACGAGTGTGATTTCCCTGTCCAGAAACCCCGCCATACCCCCCGCTCTACCATCGGGCATGACCCGTCCCCAGCCCACCGACCGCATCACCCCCGCCGAACTGCCGGCCCGCATCTGGCAGGAACTCCAGCGCGCCACGGTGGACCGCCACCACGAATGGCGCACCCCGGTGCTGGCCAGCGTGGACGCCGACGGTCTGCCCCAGGCCCGCACCGTGGTGCTGCGCCGGGCCGAGGCCGACACCCGCGCCCTCACCTGCTTCACCGATGCGCGCAGCCCCAAATGCGCCGAGCTGCAGGCCCGCCCGCAGGCCGCCCTGGTGTTCTGGAGCCAGCGGCTGGGCTGGCAGCTGCGCATCACCGCGCGGGCCGAGGTCGACACCGGCGGCCCGGCGGTGCAGGCGGCCTGGGAACGGGTGCGGCAGTCGGCCGCGGCCAGCGACTACCTCATGCCCCGGGCACCGGGCGCGCCACTGGATGGGGCCGCTTCGGCGCCCGCCAGCGACCAGCACCACCTGGCCATCGTGCGGCTGCAGGTGAGCGGGATCGACTGGCTGGAACTGCACCGCGACGGCCACCGCCGGGGGCGCTGGGATGGCAGCAGCACCGACCGGCAGGCGCCGGCGGGCTGGGTGTGGCTGACGCCCTGACGCTCAGACCGCCCGGTTCAGGTTCACCCGGCTGGCCAGTTCCGCGGCCGACTCCTTGCGCTCGCTGTAGCGGTCGACCAGATAGGGCGACACATCGCGGGTCAGCCAGGTGAACTTGACCAGCTCTTCCATGACGTCGACCAGGCGGTCGTGGTAGCTCGACGGCTTCATGCGGTCGTCCGGGCCGAACTCCTGAAAGGCTTTGGCCACCGAGGACTGGTTGGGGATGGTGATCATGCGCATCCAGCGCCCGAGCACCCGCATCTGGTTGACGGCATTGAACGACTGGCTGCCGCCGCACACCTGCATGACGGCCAGGGTCTTGCCCTGCGTCGGGCGGACCGCGCCGGTCGACAGGGGTATCCAGTCGATCTGGGCCTTCATGACACCGGTCATGGCGCCATGGCGCTCGGGCGAGCTCCAGACCATGCCTTCGCACCATTGCGCCAGGCTGCGCAGCTCCTGCACCTTGGGATGGATGTCCGGCGCGCCGTCGGGCAACGGCAGGCCGGCGGGGTCGAAGAAGCGGGTCTCGGCGCCCATGGCCTGCAGCAGACGCGCCGCCTCTTCGGCCAGCAGACGACTGAACGATCGCTCCCGCAGCGACCCGTAAAGCAGCAGGATGCGGGGCGGATGGGTCGAGCGCGCGGCGCTCGGCAGCCGGGCGGGGTCCGGCACCTGAAAGTGCTCGGGTGCGACGGCGGGAAGATGGTCGAGAGTATTCATGGTGATGGGTCAGCCGCGGAAGATGCAGGCCGCCAGGAATTGACCAGGGCCACCAGCGACAGCATCACCGGCACCTCGACCAGCACGCCGACCACCGTGGCCAGCGCCGCGCCGGAGTTCAGCCCGAACAGCGAAATGGCCACCGCCACCGCGAGTTCGAAGAAGTTGGAGGTGCCGATCAGGCAGGCCGGCCCGGCCACCTCGTGCGGCAACTTCAGCCAGCGGGCGCCCCACCAGCCGATGAAGAAGATGCCGTAGGACTGCAGCACCAGCGGCACCGCAATCAGCGCGATCACGCCCGGCTGCTCCACGATGGTCCGCGCCTGAAAACCGAACAGCAGCACCACCGTGGCGATCAGGCCGACAACCGACCACGGCTTGAGCGCGGCCACATAGGTGGCCAGTGCGGCAGCCGAGCGCTGGAGCAGCAGATGCCGCGTGACCAGACCGGCCAGCAAGGGCAGCACCACATAGAGCACCGTGGCCAGCAGCAAGGTTTCCCAGGGCACGGTGACGTCGGTCACGCCCAGCAGGAAGGCGGCGATGGGCGCAAACGCCACCACCATGATCAGGTCGTTCACCGAGACCTGGACCAGCGTGTAGTTCGCATCGCCTTTGACCAGCTGGGACCACACGAACACCATGGCGGTGCAAGGGGCCACACCGAGCAGGATCATGCCGGCGATGTATTCGCTGGCCGACTGTGGATCGACCCAGGGCGCAAACAGGTACTGGAAGAACAGCACACCCAGACCGGCCATGGTGAAGGGCTTGATCAGCCAGTTCACCACCAGCGTCAGGACCAGGCCCTGGGGCCGCTGGCCGACACGGCGGATGGCGCTCCAGTCGACCTGGATCATCATCGGGTAGATCATCACCCAGATGAACACCGCAACCACCAGGTTGACCTGCGCGAACTCCATGGCCGCAATGGCCTGAAAGCCCGCCGGCAGCCACAGCCCGAGCACCACACCGGCGCCGATGCCCAGCGCCACCCAGAGGGTCAGAAAGCGTTCGAAAAGGCCCATCGGGTCAGGCCGGCTGCCGGGCGATGCTGTTCAGTTCGGACTGCAGCGAGAGCCGGTCGAGCTTGTCGATGGGCAGGTTCACCAGCAGGCCGACCCGGGTGCGCAGGGTCATGAAGGCATCGGTGAAGGCCTTCTGCTGCTGGTCGTCGGAACCCTCGACCTCGGCCGGATCGGCCACACCCCAGTGCGCCGACATCGGCTGCCCCGGCCAGACCGGGCACATTTCGCCGGCAGCCTTGTCGCAGACGGTGAGCACGAAGTCCATGACCGGTGCGTCCGGCGCCGCAAATTCATCCCAGTTCTTGCTGCGCAGGCCCTCCACCCGGAAGCGGTTGCGTTCCAGCAGTTCCAGTGTGCGCGGGTTGACGGCACCGGCCGGGTGGCTGCCGGCGCTGTGGCCGCGGAAACGGCCGGCGCCGATCTGGTTGAGGATGGCCTCGGCCATGATGCTGCGGGCCGAATTGCCGGTGCACAGGAAAAGCACGTTGTAAACGCGTGAGCTCATGTCGACTCCTGGGTTGCAAGGGTGGTTGGAAGCTTGAAACGAGGGCAGGCAGGACTGGCCCTGACAGCACTCGGCGCTGAGGAAGGTCAGCAGGCCGTCCATGGCGGCGAACTCGGCGCGGTAAATGATGTGGCGGCCATCACGCTCGGTGCTCACCAGGCCGGCGTGGCTCAGTTCCTTGAGGTGGAACGACAGGGCGGTGGGCGAAACCGCCAGCCGCTCGGCCATGTGCCCCGGGGTCAGCCCGCCCTGCCCGGCCACCACCAGCAGCCGGAACAGCTTCAGACGCGTTTCCTGCGCCAGCGCGCCCAGCGCCCGCACCACATCGGGTTCGTTCATGCGGCCTCCTCGGGCAGGTACAGCGTGACCACCCAGCACACCAGCAGCATGGCGGCCGAGCCCAGCAGGGCATACAACAGGCCGCCCCACTGGTACAACAGGCCGGACATCAGCGTGCCGAAGAAGCGGCCCAGCGCATTGGCGGCGTAATAGAAGCCCACGTCCTCGGCCGCTTTCTCGCTGCCGGCATAGGCCAGCACCAGGTAGGAATGCACCGAGGAGTTCACGGCAAATGCCACGCCGAACAGGCTCAGCCCGACCACCACCACCCACTCCAGGTGCGGGACCTCCAGCACCACGGCCACGGCCAGCGCCACCGGCACCACCGCCAGCAGCGCCGACCACAGGCGGGCCGCCGGCACCTCGGTGCTCAGGCCGTCGGCGCTGCGCCGCACGATCTGCGGCGCCAGCGCCTGCACCAGTCCGTAGCCGATGGTCCAGGCCGCCAGAAAGCCGCCCACCATGGTGAAGGTCCAGCCCTGCGAGTACAGGAACACCGGCACCCCCACCACGAACCACACATCGCGCGCACCGAACAGCACCACGCGTGCCGCGGCCAGGCCGTTGATGCCGGCGTTCTTGGCGAACAGTTCCTTGGCGGACTTCGAGGCCTTGCTCTTGCCCATGAGCGTGGGCAGCGAGGTGACCACACCCAGCAGCACCAGCGCCAGCAGGCCGGCCATCAGCCACAACGACCCCTGAAAACCCAGCGTCTGCAGCAGCAGCCCGCCCAGGAAGAAGCCCACGCCCTTCATGGCGTTCTTGCTGCCGGTGAACCAGGCCACCCATTTGAAGAGCTGCCCGTTGTTCTGCTCTTTCGCGGCCGCCTGCGTCACCTTGATGGCCGACTTGCTGGCGGTCTTGGTCAGGTCCTTGGCCACGCCGCACACGCCCTGCGACAACACCACCCAAGCCACCGACAGCGTGGCAGTCCAGCCCGGGTCCAGCATCGACAACAACCCGAAGCCCACGATCTGCGTGCTCAACCCCACGGTCAGCATGCGGGTGATGCCGTAACGCGTGGCCAGCCAGCCCCCGATCAGGTTGGCCAGCACGCCGGCCGCCTCGTACAGCAGGAACAGGAAGGCCAGCGTGAACGGCGAATAACCGAGCTGGTAGAAGTGCAGCAGCACCAGCATGCGCAGCGCACCGTCGGTGAGGGTGAAGCCCCAGTACGCGGCGGTGACGATGGCGTAGTTGCGGGCGGCGTTCTGCATGGTCAGATGCCCACCTGTTCCATATGGCAGGCCAGATCCACCATGCGGCAGGCGTAGCCCATCTCGTTGTCGTACCAGGCATAAACCTTCAGCAGCGTGCCGTCGGTGACCAGGGTCGAGAGCGCATCGACGATGGAGCTGCGGGTGTCGCGGGCGTAATCGGCGCTCACCAGCGGGCGCTCCTCGTAGCCCAGGATGCCGGCGAGGTAGGTCTCTGAGGCGGCCTTGAACAGCGCATTCACCTCCTCGGCCGTGGTCTCGCGCTGCAGCTCGAACACGCAGTCGGTCAGCGAGGCATTGAGCACCGGCGCCCGCACCGCATGGCCGTTGAGCTTGCCCTTGAGCTCCGGGTAGATCAGCGCAATGGCGGTGGCGCTGCCAGTGGTCGTGGGGGCCAGGCTCATCATGGCGCTGCGGGCGCGGCGCAGGTCTTTGTGCGGGGCGTCGACCACCAGGTTGGTGTTGGTCGGGTCGTGGATGGTGGTGATCTGGCCGTGGCGGATGCCGATCTGCTCGTGCACCACCTTCACCACCGGGGCCAGACAGTTGGTGGTGCACGACGCCGCCGTGACGATGCGGTGCTGCGCCGGGTCGTACAGCGTGTGGTTGATGCCCACCACGATGTTGAGCACCCCGCCCACCTTCACCGGGGCCGCCACGATCACCCGCTTCGCGCCGCGATCCAGATGGCCCTGGATCGTCTCCGGCGTGAGGAACTTGCCGGTGCACTCCAGCACCAGGTCCACGCCCAGGTCGCCCCAGGGAATGTCGGCCGGGCGGGCATGCTCGCTGAAGGCGATGCGGCGGTCATCGATGCGGATCGCATCCGTACCCTCGGCAGCGATGTCGGCACGCCACTTGCCCTGCACCGAATCGAACGCCAGCAGGTGCGCCGTGGCGGCCGCGCCACCCTTGATCTCATTGACCGCCACCACCTCCAGCCGGTTGCCGGCCCGCGGATCGTCGAGCGGCCGCTCCGCCGCCCCCATCGCTGCCCGCAGCGCCAGCCGCCCGATCCGCCCCATGCCGTTGATGCCGATGCGTGTCATGAATGCTCCAATACTTCAATGAATGCTGAATTATTGTCGATGAGCGTGACAGCGGCGTGACGGGATGCCCGGAAACGAAAAAGCCCGCTGCTCTTTCGAGCAGCGGGCTTTTGAATAAATGGTCGGCGTGGCGGGATTCGAACTCGCGACCCCTTGCACCCCATGCAAGTAAAAGTGCGTTTCCCGGCTTTTCAGGCCAAATCATGTTGATCTATTTTCTCATTTAAAAACAACATCTTACGGACTTTCTTTGTTCAATCCTGTTCAGCAGATTGCAGCTCTTGCAAAATGCAAACCGTACCGCTAACCGTACCGCTGGACGGGCTGAGGCGGGGCATCCAGGAGGGACGATGTGGCAGAAAACAAGCTCACTGACAGGACCTTGAGAGCATTGAAACCGGCCGAGCAGGAGCAGGTTCTGGGTGACGGCGGGGGCTTGTGGGTGCGGGTCATGCCCGCCGCCAAAGGCGGCGCCATCAACTTCTACTACCGCTTCCACCACTCGGGCAAAGAACACCGCTTCAACTGTGGCACCTACCCCGAGACTTCACTGGCCGCAGCTCGCCAGTTGCGCAATACGGCAAGGGCCGACGTTAGGCTCGGTATCAATCCGGTCGAAAAGCTCGCGTTAGCCAAGGAGGCCGCCGCAGCAGCGATCGCAATCCAACGGGCAGAAAAGACGGTCGATCAACTCTTTGAGGACTGGGAGCGGGTCTACCTGGCCCAGCATCAAAAGAACGGAGGGGCCTTCACCAAGGCGGCCTATGACCTGGATGTCAGCCCTTCCCTGGGATCCCTTCGGGCACGCGATATCCGCTTGCCCCACATCGTTCAGGTCGTTGACCGAATCGTTGAACGTGGTGCCCGTCGCAAGGCCAATCTTGTGCTCTCGCTGATGAGGCAGATGTTTCGACACGGACTGGGGCGTGGGCTCGTGGATACGGACCCGACGCTTGGTCTCACAAAAAACCAAGTGGGTGGAAAAGAGCGACCGGTTCAAAGAAACCTGTCGGACTCAGAGATACAGGAGTTGCACCGTCTGCTACCGGGGAGCGGACTGAATGTAAGGATGCAGGCAGGACTCTGGCTGATTCTTGCGACTGGCGCACGAGTCGGTGAGCTACTCAGAGCACGCTGGGATCATCTGGATCAGGAGACGGGCACTTGGCTGATACCCGCTGAAAACGCCAAGAATCAGCGCGAGCACCTGATCCACCTGTCGGAGTTCGCAAAGCACCAGATTACCGTCATCGGCGCCCTGCGTGCGGGGCCATTTCTGTTTCCCGGTCAGAAGCCTGACAGCGCCATTTCGGACAAAGCCTTGACCAAGGCGGTGCGAGACCGTGTCCGCACAACACCGCTCAAGAAGAGAACACCAAAGTCAGCGTCGCTTCTTCTGAGTGGTGGCGAGTGGACGCCGCACGATCTGCGCCGCACGATGGCCAGCCGCATGGGAGATCTCGGTGTCGAGCCCCATGTGATCGAGCGCTGCCTGAACCACGTTCAACAGGGCATCGTCGGCGTGTATCAGCGTCAGGAATACCTTGCTGAGCGGAGAGATGCCTTCGAGCGCTGGGGGGCAAAGCTTCAAGACCTGACATCCCCTGAAGACGTTAATCGGAGTCCGACATGAGCAGGCTCCAACGGTGCGTGACTGCAACAGCTGCCTTGCAGGAGTGGCTCGCGGCCTTAAACGATGCCAAGTTAAATCCAGACTG
>PNMF01000127.1 GCA_013823485.1 Comamonadaceae bacterium | reverse complement strand
GGGCTCGGGAGGACGGACCGCACGGACCTCGGAAGCCACCTGACCCACGCGCTGGCGGTCGGCACCCTTGATGACGATTTCGGTGGGCGTCGCGGTCTTCACCTCGATGCCCGCGGGCATTTCGATGACCACCGGGTGCGAATAGCCGACCGTCAGCGTCAGTGCGCTGCCCTGGGCAGCGGCCTTGTAGCCCACGCCGATCAGGCTGAGCTTCTTCTCGAAGCCCTTGCTGACGCCGTTGACCATGTTGTTGACCAGCTGACGCAGGGTGCCGGACATGGCATTGGCTTCACGCGACTCGTCCACAGGGACGAAGGTCAGCGAGCCGGCCTTGTTCTCGACCTTGACCAGCGGGTGCAGATTCAGGGTGAGGGCGCCAAGGGCACCCTTGACGTTCACCTGCGTGTCGTTCACCGACACGTCGACCCCAGCGGGGACGGCGACCGGCAGTTTTCCAATACGTGACATTCAGTCTCTCCTCAATGCCCGCGTCAGGCGACGTAACACAGGACTTCGCCGCCCACGCCAGTGGCGCGAGCCTTGCGATCGGTCATCACGCCTTTCGGGGTGGTGACGATGGCGACACCCAGACCGTTCATGACCTGGGGGATGGCGTCACGGCCGCGGTAGATGCGCAGGCCAGGACGGCTGACGCGCTCGATGCGTTCGATGACAGGGCGGCCGGCGTAGTACTTGAGGGAAATCTCGAGTTCGCTCTTGCCACCGTCGTTCTTGACCTGGAAGCCGTCGATGTAGCCCTCGTCCTTCAGGACCTGGGCAATCGCTGCCTTCACTTTGGACGACGGCATCGAAACGGAGGCCTTTTCGACGGCCTGCGCATTCCGGATGCGGGTCAACATGTCGGCGATAGGATCACTCATGCTCATGTGGGGTTCTCCTAAGGCTTACCAGCTGGCTTTGGTCACGCCGGGGATCTCGCCGGCGAAAGCCATCTCACGGACCTTGGCACGGGCCAGGCCGAAGTAATTGAAGGTGCCACGCGGACGACCGGTGATCTCGCAGCGGTTGCGCTGGCGGGTCGGGTTGGCGTTGCGGGGCAGTTTCTGCAGAGCCAGGCGAGCGGCGTCGCGCTCGTCGTCGGAACGCTTGGCGTCGCCGGCAATGGCCTTCAGCTCGTTGTATTTGTTGGCGAACTTGGCGGCGAGTTTCTCGCGCTTGAGTTCACGTTGGAGTAGTGCTTGTTTAGCCACGCGCCACCTCAGTTCTTGAACGGGAAACGGAAACCAGCCAGCAGTGCCTTGCACTCTTCGTCGGTCTTGGCGGTTGTCGTGATGCTGATGTTCAGGCCGCGCAGGGCATCGACCTTGTCGTACTCGATCTCGGGGAAGATGATCTGTTCCTTGACGCCGATGTTGTAGTTGCCACGGCCATCAAAGGAACGACCCGAGATGCCCCGGAAGTCGCGCACACGAGGCAGTGCCACGGTGACGAAACGATCCAGGAATTCGTACATGCGGGCGCCACGCAGGGTGACCATGCAACCGATCGGCTGCTGCTCGCGGATCTTGAAGCCGGCGATGGCTTTCTTGGCCTTGGTGACCACCGGCTTCTGGCCGGAAATCTTGGTCAGGTCGCCCACGGCGTTGTCCATGACCTTCTTGTCGGCCACGGCCTCGCTCACACCCATGTTCAGGGTGATCTTGGTGATGCGGGGCACCTGCATCGGGGACTTGTAGCCGAACTTGGTGATCAGTTCGGGGGCGACCTTGTCGCGGTAGATGTCTTGAAAGCGTGCCATGGTCATGCCACCTTGATCTCTTCGCCGCTGGACTTGAAGACGCGCACTTTCTTGCCGTCAGCCAGGACCTTCACACCCACGCGATCGGCCTTGCCCGTGGCGCCATTGAAGATGGCGATGTTGGACTGGTGGATCGGCATGGTCTTCTCGATGATGCCGCCGGCCACACCCTTCATCGGGTTCGGCTTGGCATGCTTCTTGACGATGTTCACACCCTCGACAACCACGCGCTCTTCGTCGGCACGTTGCAGGACCTTGCCCCGCTTGCCCTTGTCGCGACCGGCGATCACGATGACTTCATCGCCACTACGGATCTTGTTCATGTTGATTCCTCAGAGAACCTCAGGTGCCAGGGACACGATCTTCATGAACTTCTCGGTACGCAGCTCGCGCGTCACCGGGCCGAAGATGCGGGTGCCGATCGGCTCCAGCTTGGCGTTGAGCAACACCGCAGCGTTGCCGTCGAATTTGATCAGCGCACCGTCCTGGCGACGGATGCCCTTGGCGGTACGGACCACCACAGCGTTGTAAACCTCGCCTTTTTTGACGCGGCCACGGGGCGCTGCTTCCTTGATGCTGACTTTGATGACATCGCCCACACTGGCGTAACGGCGCTTGGAGCCGCCGAGCACCTTGATGCACATCACGGACTTGGCGCCCGTGTTGTCAGCAACATCGAGTCGAGATTGCGTTTGGATCATTTGATTTAAGTCCCAACTTGAATCCCTCGAGCCACCGTGGCCTGAGGTGATCAGTCTTGGTCCCGTCGTACAGGCAGCAAACGGCTTTGAGGCCGCTCACCACCCTTCGGTGGGCAGAAAGCTATCCGCTTTTTACAGCGAAGCCGCGCAGTATGGCATGGCCGCAATACTGTGTCAAGCGATCGGCAGGTAGCGCCGGCACAACGCCAGAAAGTCGTCGAGGTCGGTCGGGGGACGGGGCGGCAGGCCGGCCCGTGCCGCTTCATCGGCCAGGATGGCGGCCACCAAAGGCGCCATGCGGGCCGCCTCCGTGGCGTCGAGGAAGAGTGAGCGCCAGCGGCGGGCCAGCACATCTTCGACGGTCCGGGCATGCTCGCGCCGGAAGGCGTGGCGGACCATGGCGTCGGTCAGGCCCATGCCGACGGGGTCTGCAGATCCGCTGGCGCTCACTTCGGTCGATTCGGCGCCGAACAGATGCATGCCGGGCGCCTGGTGCAGCGGTGTGGCAACCGCCCCGGGGCCCGGCGAACCGACCAGCGGTTGGCGTTCGGTGTGGCCGCTGGCCCGGGCCGGCAGCAGTCCGGCGGCAAAGCAGCGCGCCATGACGTCGTCCGCCATGGCCCGGTAGGTGGTCCATTTGCCGCCGGTGACGGTGACCAGGCGGCCGTCGATGACGATGGTGTGCTCGCGCGACAGGCGCCGGGTTTCGCCATCGGACGATGCCGGCGGGGCCACCAGCGGGCGCAGGCCGACCCACAGGCTGCGGATGTCCCGCCGCCGCACCGGCCGGCTCAGCGCCTGGCCGGCTTCGGTGAGGATGAATTCGAGCTCTTCCGCAAAGGCGTCGGGTTCGCGAGGCAGGTCGGCTCTGGGGGTGTCCGTGGTGCCCAGGATCAGCTTGCCCAGCCAGGGCACCGCAAACAGCACCCGGCCGTCCCGGGTGCGCGGCACCAGGAGAGCATGGTGGCCGGCCAGGAAGTCCCGGTCGACCACCACATGCACGCCCTGGCTCGGGCTGACCATGCGCGAAGGCGTGCCGCCGGCACTGCGCAGGGCGTCGACCCACACACCGGTGGCATTGACCACACAGCGGGCCCGCACGACACGGGTGTCTGTACCCAGGCGGTCGCGCAGGGTCACCCGGGTGAGGTCGCCCTCGGCCTGCAGTCCGGTGACCTCCAGGTAATTGAACAGGCGTCCACCCGCCGCCTCGGCGGTCCGGGCCAGAGCCAAGGCCAGACGGGCGTCATCGAACTGGCCGTCCCAGTACTGGACGCCGCCGCGCAGGCCACGCTCCTGGACACCGGGCAACGCCTGCATGGCCTCGGCGCGGGACAGCAGTTCGGTGCGTCCGATGCCGGCCTTGCCGGCCAGCAGGTCGTACAGCTTCAGGCCCAGGCCGTAAAAGGGCGTCTGCCACCAGTGGTACGACGGCATGACGAAGGGCAGCGGCTGCGCCAGATGGGGCGCGACGCTGAGCACGGTGGCGCGTTCGGCCAGGGCTTCCCGCACCAGCGAGAGATTGCCCTGGGCCAGGTAGCGCACGCCGCCGTGCAGCAATTTGGTGGAGCGGGAGGACGTGCCCCCCGCAAAGTCGTGCGACTCGGCCAGCACGACCGAAAAACCCCGCAGCACCGCGTCAAGCGCCACGCCCAGCCCGGTCGCACCGCCGCCGACGACCAGCAGGTCGACAGGCTGGTCGGGCGACAGGGAGGCGAGGCGCTCTTCGCGGATCATGCGGGTGGCGTCCAGGTCAGCGGGCCTTGCCGGCTTTCCACGCGTTCAGCAGCTGCTCGTAGGCAATGGTCTCGCCCTTCGGCTTCTCGTTGGCCAGCTTCTTCCAGGGCGCCGCCTTGTCGCTCAGCCACTTGTCCGGGCTTTCCTTCTTGTTGAGCTTGGGCGCGCAACGCTCCATGCCGGCCCGCTCCAGACGGCCCATGACCTGATCCATCTGATCGGCCAGGCTGTCCATGGCGGCCTGCGGCGTCTTCTCGCCGGTCACGGCCTGGGCCACGTTCTGCCACCAGAGCTGGGCCAGCTTGGGGTAGTCGGGCACGTTGGTGCCGGTCGGGCTCCAGGCCACGCGGGCCGGCGAGCGGTAGAACTCGACCAGACCACCCAGCTTGGGCGCCATGTCGGTCATGGCCTTGCTCTGGATGTCGGACTCGCGGATCGGGGTCAGGCCGACCAGGGTCTTCTTGAGCGACACGGTCTTGGCGGTCACGAACTGGGCGTAAAGCCAGGCGGCAGCCGTCTTGTTGGCGTCGTGGTCCTTGAAGAAAGTCCAGCTGCCCACGTCCTGGTAGCCGTTCTGCATGCCCTGCTTCCAGTACGGGCCGTTGGGGCCGGGGGCCATGCGCCACTTCGGGGTGCCGTCGGCATTGACCACCGGCAGGCCCGGCTTGGTCATGTCGGCGGTGAAGGCGGTATACCAGAAGATCTGCTGCGCGATCTGGCCCTGGGCCGGCACCGGGCCGGCTTCGCCAAAGGTCATGCCGGTGGCTTCCTTGGGCGCGTACTTCTTCATCCAGTCCACGTACTTGGTGAGTGCGTAGACGGCGGCCGGCGAGTTGGTGGCGCCGCCGCGCGAGACGCTGGCACCCACCGGGGTGCACTTGTCGGCGGCCACGCGGATGCCCCACTCGTCGATCGGCAGGCCGTTGGGTGCGCCGATGTCGGCGGTGCCGGCCATGGACAGCCAGGCGTCGGTGAAGCGCCAGCCCAGCGACGGGTCCTTCTTGCCGTAGTCCATGTGGCCGTAGATCGGCTTGCCGTCGATCTGCTTCACGTCGTTGGTGAAGAACTCGGCGATGTCTTCATAAGCGCTCCAGTTCAGCGGCACGCCCAGGTCGTAGCCGTACTTGGCCTTGAACTTGTCCTTGAGGTCCTTGCGGTCGAACAGGTCGGCACGGAACCAGTACAGGTTGGCGAACTGCTGGTCGGGCAGCTGGTAGAGCTTGCCGTCCGGGCCGGTCGTGAACTTGGTGCCGATGTAGTCCTTGATGTCGATGCCAGGGTTGGTGAACTCCTTGCCCGAACCGGCCATGTAATCGGTCAGGTTCATGATCTTGCCGTACCGGTAGTGGGTACCGATCAGGTCGGAGTCGGAGATCCAGCCGTCGTAGATGCTCTTGCCGGACTGCATGGAGGTCTGCAGCTTCTCGACCACATCGCCTTCCTGGATCAGGTCGTGCTTGACCTTGATGCCGGTGATTTCCTCGAAGGCCTTGGCCAGGGTCTTGGCCTCGTATTCGTGGGTGGTGATGGTCTCGGAGACCACCGAGATTTCCTTGATGCCCTTGGCCTTGAGCTTGGCCGCCGCATCGATGAACCACTTGAGTTCGGCCGTCTGCTGGGCCTTGTTCAGGGTGGAGGGCTGGAACTCGCTGTCGATCCACTTCTTCGCGGCGGCTTCGTCGGCCCAGGCAGGCAGCGAACCCAGGGCCAGCAGCGATGCCAGCGCCAGGGCGGTGTGACGCACTTTCATGAATGTCTCCTCTGTGTAGGCTGCCCCGGACGGGAACGCAGGCTCGGCCCCGGGGCAGCGATCGGGCCGAATCGGGAAAACACGGAATGCGGATGTCAGCGGATCAACCCTTGCGCATGACCAGCAGCAGCCACACGATGGAGATGCCGAGGCTCACCCAGACGCTGGGCTCGTCGGCCAGCGAGAGCCGCTCGGCCAGCCAGCCGGCCATGCCGACGAAAGCCAGGTTGATGTAGGCCGCACCCAGCAGGCCGACGAAGAGGCGGTCGCCGCGCGTGGTCTTCATGGGCAGGAAGCCCTTGCGCTCGGTGGTGGGCGAGCGGATTTCCCACACCGTCATGCCGATGAGCATGAGCGCGATGACGGTGAAGAAGACGGCGACCGGCGTGGTCCAGACCATCCAGGCAAACATGGCGGCTCCTTCAGACGCGACCCATCGCGAATCCCTTCGCGATGTAGTGGCGGACAAACCAGATGACGATGGCACCCGGCACGATGGTCAGCACGCCGGCGGCCGCCAGCGTGGCCCAGTCCATGCCGCTGGCGCTCACGGTCCGGGTCATGGTGGCCACGATGGGCTTGGCGTTCACGCTGGTCAGCGTGCGCGCCAGCAGCAGCTCGACCCAGCTGAACATGAAGCAGAAGAACGCCGCCACGCCCACGCCGGCCTTGATGAGGGGCAGGAAGATGGTGAAGAAGAAGCGCGGGAAGCTGTAGCCGTCGATGTAGGCGGTCTCGTCGATCTCGCGCGGAATGCCGCTCATGAAGCCTTCGAGGATCCAGACCGCCAGCGGCACGTTGAACAGCAGGTGCGCCATGGCCACCGCGATGTGGGTGTCCATCAGGCCCAGCGTGGTGTAGAGCTGGAAGAAGGGCAGCAGGAACACCGCCGGCGGCGTCATGCGGTTGGTCAGCAGCCAGAAGAACACATGCTTGTCGCCCAGGAAGCGGTAGCGGCTGAAGGCATAGGCCGCCGGCAGCGCCACCGACAGCGATATGGCGGTGTTGATGCCGACATAGATCAGGCTGTTGATGTAGCCCGAATACCAGGACGGGTCGGTGAAGATGGTGCGGTAGTTGGCCCAGGTGAAATCGGCCGGCCACAGGGTGAACGACGACAGGATTTCCTCGTTCGTCTTGAAGCTCATGTTGAGCATCCAGTAAATCGGCAGCAGCGCAAACACCAGATAGGCGATGAGGAACAGCGTCCTCTTCTTGAACCGACGCTCATTCATGCCCGGGCTCCTTCTGGGTCTGGCCCAGGCTCTGCATCCAGTTGTAGAGCACGAAGCAGAACAGCAGGATGATGAGGAAGTAGATCAGCGAGAAGGCGGCTGCGGGGCCGAGATCGAACTGGCCGAC
>PNMF01000126.1 GCA_013823485.1 Comamonadaceae bacterium | reverse complement strand
TTGGCGGTCTCGTCGGGCCGCTGCCAGTAACCGGCCATGACCTGCGGCCCCTTGATGGCGATCTCGCCGGGCTGTCCGGCCGGTACCGGCTGGCCGTCGTCATCGAGACAGACCATCCAGGTGCCGGGCAGGGGCACGCCGATGGTGCCGGTGAACTCGGTGCTGGTGGTCGGGTTGCAGCTGGCCGAAGGGCTGGTTTCGGACAGGCCGTAGCCTTCGCAGATGGGGCAGCCGGTCTTCTCCAGCCAGAGCCTGGCGGTGCCGCTCTGCACCGCCATGCCGCCTCCCACCGACACCTTCAGGTTGCGCCAGTTCACGGTGCCGAAATCGGGGTGGTTGGCCAGACCTGCAAACAGGGTGCTGACCGCCGGGAAGCTGTGGAAGGTGTGCCGCGACAGCTCCTTCAGCACCGCCGGCAGATCGCGCGGGTTGGGGATGAGGATGGCTTTGCCGCCGGTGCGCATGCCCAGCATCATGTTCACCGTGAAAGCGAAGATGTGGTACAGCGGCAGCGCGCACACCGCCGTGGGCTGCTCGCCGGCCGGCACGCGCGACATCACCGGCTGGTTCCAGGCCTCGGACTGCAGCACGTTGGCCAGGATGTTCCGGTGCAGCAGCACGGCGCCCTTGCTCACACCGGTGGTGCCGCCGGTGTACTGCAGCACCGCCATGTCGTCGGGCTGCAGTTCGGGCCGCTTGAGCGAGCCACGGGTGCCCCGGGCCACCGCTTCGTTGAAGCGCACCGCACCGGGCAGCTGGAAGGGCGGGACCATCTTGCGCACATGGCGCACCACGTAATTCACCAGCGCGCCCTTGAGCAGACCGAGCAGGTCGCCCATGGCGGTGAGCACAACATGCTTGACCGAGGTCTGGGCCACGCACTGCTGCAGGGTGGTGGCGAAGTTCTCGATGATGACGATGGCCTTGGCGCCGGAGTCCTTGAGCTGGTGCTCCAGCTCGCGGGCGGTGTAGAGCGGGTTCACGTTCACCACCACGAAGCCGGCCCGCAGGATGCCGGCCACCGCCACCGGGTACTGCGGCATGTTGGGCATCATGATCGCGACCCGGTCACCCTTGACCAGCCCCAGCCCCTGCAGGTAGGCCGCGAAGGCCTGGGACAGGCTGTCGACCTGGGCAAAGCTCACGTCCTTGCCCATGAAGCTGTAGGCCGTCTTGCCCGCATGGCGCTCGAAGCTCTCCTCCATGAGGTGGACCAGCGAGCGGTACGGACGGGTGTCGATGTCGGCCGGCACGCCTTCGGGGTAGGCGGCCAGCCAGGGGCGGTCGGCGGTGGCTGCGGTCATGGGCGGGGTCTCCTCCGGTGGGACATCACTCGATGGCCTTGGTCATGTCCTCGACCACCTTCTTGGCGTCGCCGAACACCATCATGGTCTTGTCCATGTAGAACAGTTCGTTGTCCAGACCGGCATAACCGGCGGCCATGGAACGCTTGTTCACGATCACCGTCTTGGCCTTGTAGGCCTCCAGGATCGGCATGCCGAAGATGGGCGAGCCCTTCTGCAGCGCGGCCGGGTTCACCACGTCGTTGGCACCCAGGATGATGGCCACGTCGGCCTGGCCGAACTCGCCGTTGATGTCTTCCATCTCGAACACCTGGTCGTACGGCACCTCGGCCTCGGCCAGCAGCACGTTCATGTGACCGGGCATGCGGCCGGCCACCGGGTGGATGGCGTACTTGACGGTGATGCCCTTCTCGGTGAGCTTGTGCGCCAGCTCCTTGACCGCGTGCTGGGCACGGGCCACGGCCAGACCGTAACCCGGCACGATGACCACGGTTTCGGCGTTGCCCAGGATGAAGGCGGCATCGTCGGCGCTGCCGCTCTTGGCGGTGCGCTGCACGCCACCGCCGGTGGCTGCCGTGCCGGCCTCGCCACCGAAGCCGCCCAGGATCACGCTGATGAACGAGCGGTTCATGGCCTTGCACATGATGTAGCTCAGGATCGCCCCCGAGCTGCCCACCAGCGAGCCGGCAATGATCAGCATCGGGTTGTTCAGCGAGAAGCCGATGCCGGCCGCCGCCCAGCCCGAGTAGCTGTTGAGCATGGACACCACCACCGGCATGTCGGCGCCGCCGATGGGGATGATGATCAGCACGCCGAGCACGAACGACAGGGCCAGCATGACCAGGAAGGCGGTCCAGTTTTCGGTGAAGGCGAAGAACACGCCCAGGCCGATGGTCAGGATGCCCAGCACCAGGTTCAGCAGGTGCTGGCCACCGAAGGTGACCGGGGCGCCCTGGAACAGCCGGAACTTGTACTTGCCCGAGAGCTTGCCGAAGGCAATCACCGAACCACTGAAGGTGATGGCACCGATGGCCGCCCCCAGGAACAGCTCGATCTTGTTGCCGAACGGGATCTGCGTGCCTTTGGCCGCGATGCCGAAGGCCCAGGGTTCGGCCACCGCCGCCACCGCAATGAACACCGCAGCCAGGCCGATCATGCTGTGCATGAAGGCGACCAGCTCGGGCATCTTGGTCATTTCGACGCGCTGGGCCATGACGGCACCGGCGCCACCGCCGATCACCAGGCCCACCAGCACCCAGACCATGCCTTCGGCCTGGCCGCTGGAGAGCTCGACGATCAGGGCCGACGTGGTCAGGATGGCGATCGCCATGCCGGTCATGCCGAAGATGTTCCCCCGGATCGAGGTGGTGGGGTGCGACAGGCCCTTGAGCGCCTGGATGAAGAACACCGAGGCGACCAGGTACAGCAGGACAACCAGATTCATGCTCATGCTTTGTCCCCTGCAGCCGGCGCCTTGCGCTCCTTCTTCTTGAACATCTCCAGCATGCGGCGGGTCACCAGGAAGCCGCCGAACACGTTGACCGCCGCCAGCGCCACGGCCAGCACGCCCATGGTCTTGCCGAGCGGGGTTTCGGTCAGGGCGGCGGCCAGCATGGCACCGACGATGACGATGGCCGAGATCGCGTTGGTCACGGCCATCAGCGGCGTGTGCAGGGCGGGCGTGACGTTCCACACCACGTGGTAGCCCACGTAGATGGCCAGCACGAAGATGATGAGATTGATGAGGGTGGGAGATACGGCGTCCATGTCACTTCCTTTTCACTTCACCGCCCTGGGTCATCAGGCAGGCGGCGACGATGTCGTCATCCATCGGAACCTGGACGGCAGTGGCGTCTTTGGGCAGCACGAGCTTGAGAAAGTCGAGCACGTTGCGGGCGTAGAGGGCAGAGGCGTCGGCGCCCACCATGGCCGGCAGGTTGGTCTCGCCGATGATGGACACACCGTGCTGCACCACGGTCTGGTCGGCCACGGTGAGCGGGCAGTTGCCGCCGACACCGTCCGGCCCCTTGCCGGCGGCCAGGTCGACGATGACCGAACCCGGCTTCATGCTGCGCACCATGTCTTCGGTGATCAGCGTCGGGGCGGCCCGGCCGGGAATCAGGGCGGTGGAGATGACCACGTCGGCCTGGGCCACGCGCTTGGCCACCTCGGCCTTCTGGCGGTCCAGCCAGCTCTGGGGCATGGGCCGGGCGTAACCGCCCACACCTTCAGCGGCCTCTTTCTCCTCGGCGGTCTCGTAGGGCACGTCGATGAACTTGGCGCCCAGCGATTCGACCTGCTCCTTCACCGAGGGGCGCACATCGCTGGCCTCGATCACGGCGCCCAGGCGCTTGGCGGTGGCGATGGCCTGCAGGCCGGCCACGCCGACCCCCAGGATGACCACCCGCGCGGCCTTGACCGTGCCGGCCGCGGTCATGAGCATCGGGAAGAAGCGCTGGTAGCGGTTGGCCGCCAGCATCACCGCCTTGTAGCCGGCGATGTTGGCCTGCGACGACAGCACGTCCATGCTCTGGGCGCGGGTGGTGCGGGGGGCGGCTTCCAGCGCGAAGCTGGTGAGCCCGGCCGCCGCCAGCTTCTGCAGCCCAGGCGCATCGAACGGGTTGAGCATGCCGACCAGGGTCGCGCCGCCCTTCATGTGGGCGAGTTCGGCCTCGGACGGGCTCCGCACCTTCAGCACCAGCTCGGCGCCCAGCGCTCCGGCAGCGTCGGTGATGGTGGCGCCGACCGCCTGGTAGGCCTCGTCGGTGGCGCTGGCGGCCACGCCGGCGCCGGACTGCACCTGCACGGTGTGGCCCTGTGCCACCAGTTTCTTGGCCGTCTCGGGGGTGACGGCAACGCGGGTTTCGCCCACCGCGGTCTCAGTGGGTATGCCTATCAGCATCGGGGGTCTCCTCGCTCGGGGTGATCGTTCGCGCGGGAGCTTACCCGAAAGCCCGGTGTCAGCTTCGTCGCTCGGGCGGCAACCGCACCCCCGGCGCAGATAATCCGCCGATGGACTACCGATGGAAACCCAGCGTCACCGTGGCCGCGATCATCGAGCGCGATGGCCGCTACCTGCTGGTCGAGGAGCACACCCCCGAAGGCCTGCGGCTGAACAACCCGGCCGGCCACCTGGACCCCGGGGAAAGCCCGCAGCAGGGCGTGGAACGGGAGGCCCTGGAGGAAACGGCCTGCACCTTCCGGGCCGAGGCGCTGGTGGGCATCTACCTGTCCCGGTTCCAGCGCGGCGATCAGGACATCACCTACCTGCGGCTGGCCTACTGCGGCCGGGTCGGCGAGCCCGACCCGGGTCGGACGCTGGACCACGGCATCGTGCGCACCCTGTGGATGACACCGGACGAAGTACGGGCCAGCACCGACCGCCACCGCAGCCCGCTGGTGCTGCGCTGCATCGAGGACCACCTGGCCGGGCGCCGGCTGCCGCTGGACGCCGTGTTCACCGATACGTCGGTGCTGCAGGGACCGGGCGCATCGCCTGACCACTCAGCGCCAGCGGGATCTTGATCCAGAAGCACGACCCCCGGCCAGGCCGGCTGCGCATGCCCAGCGCAATGCCCAGCAGGGCCGCCGATTCGCGCACGATGAACAGCCCCAGACCGACGCCACTGTCGGTCTCGGTCTCCGGAACGCCCCGGAAATAGGCATCGAAGATGGTGTCGGAATGCTCCGGCAGCACGCCGATGCCGGTGTCCCAGACCTGCACCAGCAGCCCGTCACGGCGCGGCCGGCAAGCCACCACCACCCCGCCGCGCTGGGTGTAACGCACCGCGTTGGCCACCAGATTGCCCAGGATGCGTTCCAGCAGGATCGGGTCGCTCAGAACCCGCGCGATGCCGGGCGTCACCGTCCAGCGCAGCCCCTTGGACCGGGCCTGCAGGCCGTACACCACATCCATCCGCTCCAGCAGCGGCTGGATCGAGAACGCGGTGATCTGCGGCCGCAGACCGCCCACCTCCAGGCGCGACATGGTGTGCAGGGTGTCCAGCAGGTGGTCGGCCGACGCGATGGCCTCGCGCATCTGCGTCAGGGCGACGGTGGGCACCGGTCGATCCCGTTGCTGGGCCAGGCTGTCGGCGGCCAGCGTGATGGCATACACCGGTTGCCGCAGGTCGTGGCAGACGGCGGCCAGCAGCCGGGATTTTTCGGCCGATGTCCGACGCGCCTCGTGCAGCCGGGCCGCCTCGCTGATCTGCTGGGCCTGCGCCTGCTGCCGGGCGCGCCGCTCGGACCGGATGTGCTCGCCCAGCGCAAACGCCATCAGGATCATGTCGCAGGTCGACCCGATCACCAGCGGCTGGCTGACGGAGTCGGGGCGGTCCCACCAACCCACCCGGATGACCAGCTCCAGCAGCGAGCCGGCCAGCATGGCCGTCCAGGCGGCGAGGAATTGCGGTGCACCGATGAGCCCGAGCCGCAAGGCCAGAATGCCCAGCAGCACCAGGGCGGCCACCGTGGCCACGGCCAGCATCAGCAGTTGCGGCACGAACGGGTGCTGCGGCCACAGGCTGGTGAGCACGAAGCAGGCCAGCCACACATGGCGCAGCCCCAGCAGATGGCGGTCCACCTGCGGCAGGCGCTCCCCGGTGCCCAGAAAACGGCGTGAGAACTCCAGCGCCAGCACGCCGGCCAGCGTGATGCCGAGCTGCTGCAGGGTGCGGTTCCAGTGCCCGCCTTCGGTCCACATGAACTCGGCACCCAGCCCCGACAGCGCCAGCAGGCCCAGCCCCACGGTGAGCCGCAGCCCGGCGTACAGCAGGTAGACCCGGTCGCGCATGGCCGCATACATCACCAGGGTCTGGCCCATGAGACCCACCGACAGGCCGAAGTACAGCCCCAGCAGCAGGTAGATCGCGTGATCCCGCCGGATCAGCGCCTCCGGCAGCCACACGTCCACCGGAATCTCCAGCGAACTGGCCGACTGCACCCGCAGGTGCAGGTCGATCGACTGGCCGGGCAGCAGGTCGATCGGGAACACATGCTGGCGGTGGGGCACGGCACGGTGATCGAACGGCAGCTGGTCGCCGCCCCGGTCATGGGTGACCAGCTGCCCCTGGCTGCCGATGAGCAGGTCGATGCGGTCCAGGTGCGGGTTGCCCACCACCAGCCAGCGGCGCAGGGGCGAGGTGCCGCTGTGACGGAGCCGGACCTGGAACCACTGGACCTCCTGGCTGAAACCCAGCCGGTTGGCCGCGCCGGGGCCCTGGACCGGCACGAAGTCCGGCTCGGCCGCGTCGGCCCGCAACCGACCCAGCCCGTCGTACGGCCACCAGGTGCCGGAGCGGTCTTCGGCGTGCAGCAGGTGCGGCACCAGATCCTGCCGGGGCTCGCTGTCGATCGGCACCACCGCCGGGGCGGCGGCGCCCGGAGCGGCCGCAAGGGCCTGCGCGACGGCCAGCAGCAGGCCGGCCAGGCAGGTCATTCCGAATCTCGACACCCACCGCATCGCGCGCATGCAACCCTTCTTGCCCCGTGCAGGAACAGGCGTGGGAGTATCGAAATCGCAGACGGGGCGGCCCATACCGCCATTGCAGTATTCGGCCCCGGCAGGCCCTGCGCTTTGACATACAGTGAGGGGCATTGCACCCTGACGCATCGACCATGTCTGAACCCACCGCCATCGCCGCCGACGGACTGCCACCGGACGATCCGCTGCGCCACGAGCTGCACAACGAGGTGCACGCCCGACCACCGGCCCGCATCCGGCTGCCGGCCGTGGTGGTTTTTGTGGCAGTGCTCAACGAAGGCGTCGGCCGGACAGCGGAATGGGAACACCTGCGGCGGCTGCCCGGACAGGACGGTCTGGCGCTGGACGCGCTGGCCGGCAACTTCACCCGGCTCAGCCTGGGCAACAGCACCCTCAAGTGGGAACGCCACACCGAGTTCACCCGCTATTCCATCGTGCAGCCCTTGCCGGACGACACCTCCCTGGCCGACACCGCTGCCCTGCTCGCGGCGATCGACGAGGTGCCGCCGGCCTGGCTGCAGCAGATCCCCG
>PNMF01000125.1 GCA_013823485.1 Comamonadaceae bacterium | reverse complement strand
CGCACCTACATCGAGACCCGCCGCGAGCCCTGAGCCGGAGACCACCGCATGAACCGTTTCCCCTCCGAAGGGCCGAACCGCCGCCGGCTGCTGGCCACCGTGCCCGCGCTGCTGGCCACCGGCCTGGCCGGCACCCTGGGCACCGCCGCAGCCCAGACCGAACTCACCGACCTGGCCCGCATCAAGGCCGGTGGCGCCTTGAAGGTGGCGGTCTACAAGGACAACGCGCCGTTCTCCGACGGCCCGGCCAATGCCGTGACCGGCCTGGACGTGTCCATTGCCGAGGCTGTTGCCGCGAAGATGGGCCTGCGCCTGTCGCTGCTGCCCTTCGACGCGGGCGAGAACATGAACGACGACCTGCGCAACATGGTCTGGCGCGGGCATTACCTGGGTTACGGCCCGGCCGACGTGATGCTGCAGGTGCCGGTGGACCGTTACCTGATGCAGCGCAACCGGCAGGTGATCGTGCTGGCGCCCTACATGCGCCAGCAGCTGGTGCTGGCCCACGACACCCGCAAGATCGCCGAGGTGCAGTCGGCCGACGACCTCAAGGGCCTGCCACTGGCCGCCGAGCGGGGCGCCGGTGCGGCCAGCGCGCTCATGGGTTATGGCGGCGGGCTGCTGCGCACCCAGGTCGGCATCCATGCCACCGGGCAGGACGCGGTCAAGGCCGTGATCGAGGGCAAGGCTGCGGCTGCTTTCGTGACCCGTGCCCAGGCCGAGTCGGCGCTGTTCGCCGCCGGCACCAAGCCCGGCAACATCCGGCTCTCGTCGCTCTCGTTGCCGGGCGTGCCGGACACCGGCTGGACCGTGGGCATGGCCATCAAGGCCGAGCACAAGGAGCTGGGGCTGGCGCTGGAGGGGGCGTTGAGCCAGCTGCGCAGCAGCGGCGAGCTGCTGGCCATCTTCCAGAAGCACGGCCTGACGCTCACTGCGCCCTGACCGGCAGCCTGAACCGCGCCTCGACCGGCAGCGGCCGGCCTCAGCGCTTGCCGCGGCCGGCGCCCAGTTTGCGGTAGACCGTGGCGCGGCTGATGCCCAGTGCCCGGGCCGCGTCCATCACGTTGCCGCGTGCATCGTCGACCGCCTTGCGGATCAGCGCGGTCTCGATGTCCTTGAGCGGCACGGCGTGGGCACCGGCGGCCGAACGTGCCGTCGACCGCGCCGGCCGGTCACCCTGCGCCAGCACCTGCAGCCGCAGGCCGGACCACAGCGGCATTTCGGTGGCCGCCGCCTGGGCCCGGGCGGCGTCGAACAGCGCGTGCATCGGCACCGCGAAGTGGTGGGTGCAGTGGCCCGGTTCCACACCGGCCGGAATGTCCAGCATGTCGGCCGCAGGCCGGTTCAGGGCCGTGATCAGACCGTCGGCATCGATGCAGACCAGGCCGTCGTTGTCGTCGCCCAGCACGCGGCCTGGCCAGTTCATGCGCAGCATCAGGGCATGCGGCATGGACAGGGTGAGGGCGTTCTCGATGCTGCGGGCCGACTGGGCCACCAGGTGCTTGAGCGCGGGCTGCTCCGGCACATGGATGCCGGTGAGGTCCAGCATGCCGACGCAGCGGCCGTCCGGCCCCCAGATGGGCGCGCCGGCACAGCTGTAGACGCTGGTGGATTCAAAGAAGTGTTCGCCCCGGTGCAGCCAGACCGGCTGCAGCTCGGACAGGGTGGCGCCGATGGCGGTGGTGCCCACGGTGCGCTCCGAGAGGTCCACGCCGACTCGGGCGATGTCGGCGGCGCGTGGGTCCTGCCGGTCCACCGGCCCGTTGACGTCGATCACCACGCCCTGGGCATCGGTCAGGATGGCGAAATAGCGGGTGTTGGCCATGGCCCGCGAGAGCGAGCGGATCACCGGTGCTGCCGCCTTCAGCAGGGGCTGGTTGGCCTCCAGCAGGTGCCGCATGCGCGACTGGCTGACCGCTTCGAAAGTGATGTTGCGCCCCGGGTCCATGCCCATGCCCAGGCAGCGCTGCCACGACCGTTGCACCCACGGCGCCAGGTGGCTGGCCCCCTGCAGCTCACCCGCGTGCAGCACGGCATGGCGGGCCTGTTCGATCTGGGTCAGGCGCGGGGCTGCGCTGGCATGCAGGGGGGTGTTCAGGCTCACGGTGCGGGTCCCGGTTGTCTCGCAGGTCGTGTCAAGGCAAGGCAAGGCCTGTGCCAGGCCGTTCAGGCGCCGGGCTGTTGCAGTGTGGAACACACCGGGCCGCTGGCCGGCTCGATGGCGTCCTTGGCCGAACCCACCTGCATGTCGCGCGGCAGCGGCACGCCGTTCTTGACCGCCAGCACCTCGGCCATCACGCTGACCGCGATCTCCGGCGGCGTCTTGCTGCCGATGTAGATGCCGATGGGCCCGCGCAACGGCGCCAGGCTGGCCTCGGTCTGGCCGAAGTGCTCGATCAGCCGGGCCCGGCGGGCCTCGTTGTTGCGGCGCGAGCCGATGGCGCCCACATAGAACGCGTCCGAACCCAGGGCTTCGAGCAGGGCCAGGTCGTCCAGCTTGGGGTCGTGGGTGAGGGCGATCACGCAGCTGCGGCGGTCCAGGCCGAAGCCCCGCACCACGTCGTCGGGCATGTCGCTGGTCAGGGTCACGCCGGGCACGTTCCAGCCGCCCCGGTATTCCTCGCGCGGGTCGCACACGGTCACGGCGAAGCCGCTGAACAGGGCCATGGTGGCCAGGTACTCGGTGAGCTGGCCGGCCCCGATCAGCAGCATGCGGTACTCGGGGCCGAAGGTGTTGCGCAGGGTCTGGCCGTCGTCCAGCAAGGGCGCCGGTGCCAGCGCGGCGTGCAGGGTGACCTGGCCGGTGGTCAGGTCGGTGGCGCGCTCCACCAGGTGGCCCCGGGACAGCTCGTCGACCAGGGTGGCCAGCAGACCGGCCTCGGGGTCGAACTCCAGCACCAGTTCCAGCGTGCCGCCACAGGGCAGGCCGAAGCGGTGGGCCTCATCGGCCGACACGCCGTACTTCACCCGCTGGGGCGGGCCGGCGGGGATGTCGTGGGTCACGCCCGCCACCGCTGCGCCGCCGGGGGCGGTGTGCGCCCGGCTGTAGCGGTAGATCAGGTCGTCCTCGATGCAGCCGCCCGAGACCGAGCCGACCACCGCGCCGTCTTCGCACAGGGCCATGGTGGAGCCCACCGGGCGGGGCGACGAGCCCCAGGTGCGCACCACCGTGGCCAGCAGGGCGCGGCGGCCCTGGCGGCGCCAGTCCAGCAGGGTTCGCAATACGGTGACGTCGAGGTTTTCCATGATCGGCTTCAGGTGAGAAGGACCAGGCCCAGGACCACCGCCGCAGCAATGGCCGCCCAGGCCCAGCCCGGCAGGCCGCCGTTGGCGGCCGTCGGGGCGGCGGCGGGCGCAGGGGATGCGGTGGCGGCCGCCGGGTGGCGTGCCTGCAATTCTTCCTCAAAACGGCGGAAAAAGTCCTCGGCCAGCGATTTGGCCGCACCGTCGATGAGGCGTTGGCCGAGCTGCGCGATCTTGCCGCCCACGGTGGAGTTGACCGTGTAGTGCAGTTCGCAGCCGCTGCCGGCGGGTTTCAGTTCGACCCGGGAGCTGCCCTTGCCGAAGCCGGCCACACCGCCCTGGGCGTCGAACTGCAGCTGGTACGAGGTGGGCGCCACGATGTCGGTCAGCAGCACCCGGCCGTTGAAGCGCGCGGCCACCGGACCAATCTTGATGGCGGTGCCCACCGCGTAGGTGTTGGGCTCGGTCAGCTCGAACTTTTCGCAGCCGGGGATGCAGGCTTTCAGGATCTCGGCGTTGTTCAGGGCGTCCCAGACGATCTGCTGGGACATGGGGAGGGCGCGGCTGCCGGTCATTTCCATGGTGGGTTCCTTGAAGTGAAAAAAAGAGGGGTGTCGGTGGTTCAGGCGCGCTGCAGCAGGGCCGCCATGGAGCGGGCCAGGTCCTGCAGGTGGCTGAGGTTGTGCACCGCGAGCATGGCGTGGGCATGGCGGTGCAGCAGGCTGGCGCCCTGGGCCAGCGGCTGGTAGCCGTCGAAGCGCAGCAGCGGGTTGAGCCAGAGCACGCGCCGGCTGTGGCGGCGCAGCCATTGCAGCTCGGCATCGAGCGCGGCCGGCTCGCCGGTGTCCAGGCCGTCGGTGATCAGCAGCACCACGGTGCGCCGGCCCACCAGGCAGCGCGGATGTTGCTGGCGCAGCTGGGCCAGCGACTCACCCAGCCGGGTGCCGCCGGCAAAGTCGTCGATGCAGCGGTTGGCGTCGTCCAGCATGCGGTCGGTGTCGGTGTGGCGGAAGGCGCCCCGCAGGTCGGTGAGCCGGGTGCCGAAGGCAAAGGCATGGCGCTGGGTGCCGCGCGTGGCCTGGTGCAGAAAGGCCATGAGCAGGCGGGCATAACGCTCCATCGACCCCGACACATCCACCAGCACCAGCAGCGGCAGCGGCTGCTCGCGCCGCTGGCGCCGGGGCAGGGTGAGCAACTCGCCACCCTGGCGACGCGCCTCGTGCAGCGCGCGCGACCAGTGCGGCTGTGCACCGCGCGAACCGGTGCGGGTGCGGCGCGAGGCCACCGGCGGCAGCGGCAGCGGAATCTGCCGCACCAGCTGCTCCACCAGCCGGAACTCGCTGGCCGAGAGGCCGGCGAAGTCGGCGTGGCGCAGGCGCTGCTGGTCGCTGGCGGTCATGGCGGCGTCGAACTTCAGTTCGCTCTCGCGCCCGGCCTGCGGGTCGGCGGGTCGCGGGCGCGGCACGCTCAGGGCTTCCTGCACCCGGGCCTTGCGGCGTACCGGGTTGGCCTTGGCCGCCTTGGGCAGCATCTGGCTGAGCAGCTGCTGCGCGATTTCGGGGTTGCGGAAGAAGGCGTCGAACATTTCGCCGAACACCGCGATGTCGCTCTGCCGGCTCACCAGAACGGTCTGCAGCGCAGCGCGCAGGTCGTCGCGCCGGCCCAGGCCGCACAGCAGGGCGGCCTCGATGGCGGTGGCCATGCGGCGGCTGTCCATGGGCACGCCGGCCCGCCGCAACGCCCGCCCGAAAGCGGTGATGTGGTCGGGCAGCTTGCCGCTGCGCGCGTCACCGAGCCACATGGTCAGGCCGCTTCGGGGGCCAGCAGCTGGTCGAGCAGGGGCAGCAGGGCGGCCACGTCCTCGCGCTGCTTGAACAGGATGCCGGCGGTGTCCTGGATGACCTCGGGGTCGAGCACCAGGGTGTCCAGGGCCACCAGCGCCTTGGCCCATTCCACGCTTTCGGCGATGCCGGGGCTGCGCTGGAAGGCGTTGGCAAAGGGCTGGTTGCGCAGCCGCGAGACGAACTGCGTGACCTGCTCGGTGAGGGCAGCCGAAGCCTGCGGCACCTGGCTGCGCACGATGGCGAGCTCGCGGTCGCGGTCGGGGTAGTCCAGCCACTGGTAGAGGCAGCGCCGCTTGACGGCGTCGTTCAGGTCGCGGGTGCGGTTGCTGGTGAGCAGGGTCAGCGGCGCGGCCTCGGCGCGGATGGTGCCGAGCTCGGGAATGGTCACCTGGTATTCGCCCAGGTATTCCAGCAGGAAGGCCTCGAAGGGCTCGTCGGCCCGGTCGACCTCGTCGATCAGCAGCACCGCGCCGGGCGCCGGGGCCTGCAGCGCCTGCAGCAGCGGGCGGCGGATCAGGTAACGCTCCTGGTAGACCTCGCGCTCGATCTGGTCCGGCGCAGCGCTGTGCCGCGCGGCATTCATATGGAGCAGTTGCCCCGTGTGGTTCCACTCGTACAGGGCTTCGCGCTGCTCCATGCCGTCGTAGCACTGCAGGCGCAGCAGGGGGCGCGACAGCACCGCCGACAGCGCCTTGGCCAGTTCGGTCTTGCCGACCCCCGGTTCGCCTTCCAGCAGCAGCGGACGCTGCAGCTTCAGGGCCAGGAAGACGGCGGTGACCAGCGAGCGTGGCGCGTGGTAACCCACGCCCTGCAGGGCGTGGGCCAGCGCGTCGATCGATGCCGCAGGGGAGCTCTCGACCGCCATCCTCAGTGCCCGTTGGCCATCGCCACCGCGCGCTGGGTCTGCACCCGCACCAGGTGGGCGCGGTACTCGGCACTGGCGTGCAGGTCGCCGTTGCACTCGCCGGCATCCACCGCCACACCGGCCACTGCCTCGGGCGTGAAGCTCTTGCTCAGCGCCGCTTCCAGCCCGGCATGGCGGAACACGCCGTTGCCGGCACCGGTGACGGCCACGCGGGCGCCGGCATCGGTCTGGGCCACGAACACGCCCACCAGCGCGAAGCGCGAGGCCGGCTGGCGGAACTTGGCATAGGCCGCCTTTTTCGGGATCGGGAAGCGGATGGCGGTGATCAGCTCACCGGGCTCCAGCGCCGTGGCGTACATGCCATGGAAGAACTGGTCGGCCGCGATCTCGCGCCGGTCGGTGACGATGGTCGCGCCCAGCGCCAGCACCGCGCTCGGGTAGCAGGCGGCTGGGTCGTTGTTGGCCACCGAGCCGCCCATGGTGCCCATGGCACGCACCTGGCGGTCGCCGATCTGGCCAGCCAGGGCCGCCAGTCCGGGGATGGAGGCCTTGACGTCGGCGTGGCCGGCCACGTCCTCGTGGCGGGTCATGGCGCCGATGACCAGCGAGCCGCCGTCGCGGCGCACACCGCGCAGCTCGGGCACGTTGCGCAGGTCGACCAGCGCACCGGGCTGGGCCAGGCGCTGCTTGAGCGAGGCGATCAGGGTCTGGCCGCCGGCCAGGGCCTGGGCACCGGCGCCCACCAGGCGTTTGGCATCGGCGAGGGACTGGGGTTGTTCCAGCGTGAATGCGTACATGTGTGTCTCCTGTTCAGCCGCGGGCTTGCTGGATCGCCTGCCACACGCGGTGGGGGGTGGCGGGCATGTCGAGGTCTTTCACGCCGACCGGGGCCAGCGCGTCGAGCACGGCGTTGATGACGGCCGGGGGTGAGCCGATGGCACCGGCCTCACCGCAGCCTTTGGTGCCCAGCGGGTTGGTGGTGCACGGGGTGCACACGTGGCCGATGGTGAAGTTGGGCATGTCGTCGGCGCGCGGCATGGTGTAGTCCATGAACGAGCCGGTGACCAGCTGGCCGGTCTCGCGGTCGTACACGCAGTGCTCCAGCAGCGCCTGGCCGATGCCCTGCACCAGACCGCCATGCACCTGGCCTTCCACGATCATGGGGTTGATGATGGTGCCGAAGTCGTCCACGGCGGTGAAGCGGTCGACCCGCACCACGCCGGTGTTCGGGTCGATCTCCACCTCGCAGATGTAGGTGCCGGCCGGGTAGGTGAAGTTGGTCGGGTCGTAGAACGCGGTCTCGTTCAGGCCCGGCTCCAGCTTGTCCAGCGGGTAGTTGTGGGGCACATAGGCGGTCAGCGCCACCTGGCCGAAGGTCACCTTCTTGTCGGTGCCCTTCACGGTGAATTCGCCGTTGGCGAACTCCAC
>PNMF01000124.1 GCA_013823485.1 Comamonadaceae bacterium | reverse complement strand
AACCTGATCGTCGGCTACACCGGGCAGTTCAACCTGGCGCACGCCGGTTTCATGGCCATTGGCGCCTACACGGTGGGCATCCTCACCGTCGACCACGGCTATTCGTACTGGCTGTCGTTCTTCCTGGCGGGTGTGGTCACCGTGGCGGTGGGCCTGCCGCTGGGCTGGGTGTCGCTGCGCCTGAAGGGCCACTACTTCTCGATCTTCACGCTGTGCGTGGGCTACATCATCTACCTGGTGATCGAGAAGTGGGACGACCTGACCCACGGGCCGGTGGGCATCATCGGCATCCCGGCGCCCGAGCCGATCGGCGACTTCGGCTTCGAGACCCCGCGCGCCCAGTACTACCTGATGTTCTTCTTCCTGGTGCTGGGGGTGTGGGTCATGCGGCGCATCGCCAACTCGCTGCTGGGCCGCACCTTCATGGCCATCCGCAACGGCGACGAACTGGCCGAGGCCCTGGGCATCAACCTGATGCGCAACAAGCTCACCGCCTTCCTGATCTCGGTGCTCTACGCCGGCTGGGCGGGCGCGCTGTACGCCGGCTTCGTTCGTTTTCTGGGCCCTGATCTGGCCGGTGTGCACCACACCTTCGACATGACCATGTACATGCTGGTGGGGGGCCTGGGCACGCTGATCGGCCCGCTGCTGGGTTCCATCTCGGTGCCCTGGCTGACGCAGTACCTGCAGTTCCTGCAGGAGTACCGCTTCGTCATCTTCGGCCCCATCCTGATCCTGCTGGTGATCTACCTGCCGCACGGCGTGGTGGGCACCTGGCTGGGCTGGCGCGCCCGCAAGGCCGCAGCCGTCCGTGCCCAGGCCAAGCCGGAGTGACCCCATGCTCAAGATCGAACACCTGACCAAAAAATTCGGTGGCAACGCCGCCGTCAACAACGTCTCGACCACCATCGAGGCCGGCAAGATCAACGCCATCATCGGTCCCAACGGGGCTGGCAAGACGACCTTCTTCAACCTGATCAGCGGAGTGCACCGCCCCACCTCGGGCACCATCACCTACGACGGGCGCGACATCACCGCGCTGCGCACCGACGCGGTGGCCCGCCTGGGCGTGGCGCGCACCTTCCAGTCCACCACGCTGTTTGACAACACCAGCGTGCTCGACAACCTGATCGTCGGTCACCGCCTGCGCACCCGCTCGGGCCTGCTGGACGTGCTGGTCGGCTCCAGTCGGCTGCGGGAAGAAGAACGCATCTGCCGCGAGAAGGCGCGCAACGCGCTCGATTTCGTGGGCCTGGCGCACCTGGAACACCGGCTGGCTGGCGACATCTCGCAGGAAGAACGCAAGCGCGTGGCCTTTGCGCTGGCGCTGGCCACCGAGCCGCGCCTGGTGCTGCTGGACGAACCGGCCGGCGGCGTGAACCCGGAAGAGACCGTGGGCCTGGCCGAGCTGATCCGCAAGATGATCGCCAGCGGTCTGACGGTCTGCCTGATCGAACACAAGATGGACATGATCATGAGCCTGGCCGACAAGATCCTGGTGCTCAGCTACGGCGAGAAGATCGCCGAGGGCACGCCCGCCGAAGTCAAGGCCAACCCGGCCGTGATCGACGCCTACCTGGGGAGCGACCATGCTGACATTTAAGGATGTCTCGCTCCAGTACGGCGCCTTCCGCGCGCTGGAAAACGTCAACCTGCACGTCAACACCGGTGAGCTGGTGGTGCTGCTGGGCGCCAACGGCGCGGGCAAGAGTTCGATCTTCCGTGCGCTCTCGGGCCTCACGCCGATCTCGGGCGGCGACATCGCGCTGGGCGACGCCTCGCTCAAGGGCATGAAGCCCTCGCAGGTGGTGCGCCAGGGCGTGGTGCAGTGCCCCGAAGGACGCAAGCTGTTCCTGCAGATGTCGGTGCTCAAGAACCTGATGCTCGGCGCCTACGTCTACCACCGCGACAAGGCCGAGAACCAGCGCCGCCTGGACGAGGTGATGACCTTGTTCCCGATCCTGGCGGAGAAGCGCCACGACGCGGCCGGCTCGCTCAGCGGCGGCCAGCAGCAGATGGTGGCGATCGGTCGCGCGCTCATGGGCAGGCCCAAGGTGCTGCTGCTGGATGAACCCTCGCTCGGCCTCGCGCCGCTGGTGGTCAAGCAGGTGTTCGAGGTCGTCAAGGGCATCAACCAGGCGGGCACCACGGTGCTGCTGGCCGAACAGAACGCCTATGCGGCGCTGAAGATCGCCAGCCGCGCCTACGTCATCGAACGCGGCCGCATCGTGCTCGAAGGCGACCGCGACAGCCTGATGAACAACGAAGCCGTGCGCAAGGCCTACATCGGCGCCTGACCACGTCGGAACCGCTTCATCGTTTGCCACCCACGAGCGCCGCTCGATTCTTTCCACCCACCCCCAGGAGACACTCATGATCAGAAGGCAATTCACCCAGATCGCCGGCGCCATCGCCGTGGCAGGCTTCCTCGCTTCGGCACCGGCCCACGCGCAGGAGATCGTCAAGATCGGCTACTCCGGCCCGCTCAGCGGCGGCGCCGCGCAGTACGGCAAGAACACGCTCGACGGCATGAAGTTCGCCATCGACGAGCTCAATGCCTCGGGCTTCGAGGTCGCGGGCAAGAAGGTGAAGTTCGAGGTGGTCGCGCTGGACGACAAGTACAACCCGGCCGAGACCGGCATCAACTTCCAGCGCCTGGTGCAGGAGCACAAGACCCCGGCCGTGATGACACCGCATTCGGGTGGCAGCTTTGCCATCCAGACCAAGAACGTCGCCACCAAGACCCTGCTGCTGTCCTACACCAGCGTGCCGGAGATCACCGCCCGCGGCAACCCGCTGACGCTGCGTATCCCGCCGGAATTCACCTCCTACATCCCGGCCTTCGTCAAACACGCACAGACCAAGTTCGGCAAGAGAATGGCCGTGGCAAACGCCGACCACGACTACGCCAAGGCCTGGACCAAGGCCTTTGTGCCGGCCTGGACGGCCGCCGGCGGCCAGGTGGTGGCCGAGAACCCCATGAGCTACAACCGCGCCACCGACTTCTACAGCGGTGTGAGCAAGGTGCTGGCGTCCAAGCCCGACGTGCTGTTCATCGGTGGTGCGTCCGAGCCGACCGCACTGGTGGTCAAGCAGGCGCGCGAACTGGGCTTCAAGGGCGGCTTTGTCATCATCGACCAGGCCAAGATGGACCAGATGAAACCCATCCTGGGCGGCAACTACGCCATGCTCGAAGGCGCCATTGGCGTGCTGCCGCTGATCGACGACGCCACCCCGGGCGCCAAGGCCTTCGTGGGCAGCTGGCTCAAGGCCTATCCCGGCCGCGACCCTGCGTCGGAAATGTCGCTGAACTACACCGCCATGCTGGCCACCGCGCAGGCCATGAAGCTGGCCGGCACCACCAGCGACGCGGCCGCGATCCGCGCCAACCTGGACAAGGGCTTCAAGGCCCTCAAGCTGAGCCAGAACCCGCACAACCTCGACGGAGTGGACGCCAAGGGCGGATCGACCGCCAAGACCCGTGTGGCGGTGGTGGAGAACGGCAAGATCAAGGAAATGGCCATCGCCAGCTTCCAGTGAACGGCGATGCCTTGGCTCACCCCGTCCGCGACACTGACCACCCTGATCGGCGGACTGGGGTTTGCCGAGGCGCCGCGCTGGCACCAGGGCCGGCTGTGGTTTTCTGATTTCTTCCAGGCGCAGGTGATGTCGGTCGACATGGCCGGCGACTTGCGCGTCGAATGCACCGTGCCGCACAGTCCCAGCGGCCTGGGCTGGCGCCCGGATGGCAGCCTGCTGGTGGTGTCCATGCACGACCGGCGCCTGCTGGCCCTGCGCGACGGCGGCTTGCAGTGTGTGGCCGACCTGTCGCCGCAGGTGGGTGGGCACTGCAACGACCTGCTGGTCGATGCCGCGGGGCGCGCCTACGTCGGCAACTTCGGATTTGATCTCTACGCGAAAGCGCCGGTGCGCAGCACGCAGCTGATGCGGGTCGATCCCGACGGCAGCCTGCACGTCGCCGCCATCGAGGTGACGTTTCCCAACCGCATGGCGCTGACGCCGGACGGCCGCACCCTGTTCATCTGTACCGCGCCGACCTTCGGCCCGGAAGCGGGCGCGCGACGCGAGGGCCGCATCGAGTTCACGCAGGTCACCGTGCCCCACGCCGGTCGGCCTTGATCCGGGAGCGAGGCATGGACCAGAATGCGCCGATGCAGATCATTCTGGTGCGTCATGGGGAAACGGTGCTGAATGCGGCGCGTGTGCTGCAGCCACCCGACACGCCGCTGTCGGCCCTGGGCCTGCAGCAGGCGGGTGCCGTGGCGCGGCGGCTCGCCGGCGACGGTGTGGCCGGCATCGTCAGCAGCGACCTGGCGCGCGCGCGGCAGACCGCCGAAGCGATCACGGGCCGCTGCCAGAACCTGAAGGTGGCGCTGTCGCCCGCGTTCCGCGAGCGCGACTTTGGCGACTGGCGCGGGCTGCCTTACGACAGCCTGCCCGCCGATGCGCTGCACACGGAAGCGGCACCGCCCGGTGGCGAGTCCGCAGCGGATTTCGCGGCGCGTTGCCGCCAGGCCTGGGCGGCCTTGCTGTCCCTGCAGGCGCACCTGGGTGGCGCGCTGGTGGTGGTGTCGCACGGCCTGACCATCGGCCAGTGGCTGGCCGGCCTGCCGCTGGCGCCGGGCGCCGGCCAACGCGGGCAACGGCTGGGCAACACCGCGGTCACGCAGGTGGACGCCACGGCACCGCACACCGTGCGCCTGTTCAACTGCACCCGGCACCTGGCCGCCGGGCTGCAGGAGGGCACCGGCAGCCTCTCGGGCGGCTGAAGCGCGCTGAGCCCGCGCTTGACGCTTCTCAGCCGCGCGGCAGCACCACCAGCTTGCCCATCGCCCTGCGGCTGGCCAGGCGCTCGATGGCGTCGGCCGCCTGCGACAGCGTCACGCGTTCGGTCACCGGCGGCTTGAGCTTGCCCGCCTGGAACCAGCCGGCCAATTGCTTCAGATCGGCCAGCAGCTGCTTCGGATCTTTGGCCATGGCCGCGCCCCAGAACACGCCGAGGATGGCGCGCTCCTTGAGCAGGGTCAGGTTCAGCGGCAGCTTGGGGATGTCGCCCGCCGCAAAGCCCACCACCAGGTAGCGCCCGCGCCAGGCGGTGGCGCGCAGGGCCGGTTCGGCATAGGGGCCACCGACCGCGTCGTACACCACGTTGGCCCCTTGGCCGTTGGTCAGGCGCTCGACCTCGCGTCGCCACTCGGGCTGTGTGTAGTCCACCGTCTCGTCGGCGCCGGCCTGTTTCGCTAGGGCGCGCTTTTCATCGCTGGACGCAGCGGCAATGACGCGTGCGCCCAAGGCATTGGCGATCTCGATGGCCGCGATGCCCACGCCGCCGGCTGCGCCGAGCACCAGCAGGGTCTCGCCCGCCTGCAGCTTGCCGATGGTCTGCAGCGCGTGCAGCGAAGTGCCATAGACCAGCACGAAGGAGGCGCCGGCCGCGTAGTCCATGCCCTCGGGCAGAGGGATCACCTTGGCGGCATCGGCCACCGCCTGTTCGGCGAAGGCGCCGGTGCCCGTGGAGCAGACCACACGGTCGCCGACCTTCACGTGGCTCACCCCGTCGCCCACCGCACTGACCACACCGGCCAGCTCGGCGCCGGGCGTGAAGGGCAGGGGCGGCTTGACCTGGTAGAGCCCCTGGACCATCAGCGCGTCGGGGAAGTTGATGGACGCGGCGTGCACGTCCACCAGCACCTGGCCCGCAGCGGGCGAGGGGGTCGGAATGTCTTCGACCACGAGGGTGTTGATGGGGCCGAAGGCGTTGCAGCGCAGGGCTTTCATGGGGGTCTCCTGGGGTTGTCCGGGTCAGTCGAAAACGATCATGCCGCGGGCGTTGCGGCCTTGGGCCAGGTCGTCAAAGGCCTGCGGCGCTTCGTCGATGCGGTAGCGGTGGGTGATGAGCTCGTCGAGCTTGAGGCGCCCGCCCTGGTAGAGCGAGATCAGGCGCGGGAAGTCTTCGCGCGGACGGGCCGAGCCGTAGTAGCTGCCGGTCAGCGTCTTTTCCTCCATTGAGAACGTGAGCATCTTGATCGAGGTCGTGTCCTTGACGCCGGCCACACCCACGGCCACCGCGGTGCAGCGTGGCGTAATCGGCCATCACGCCGCAGCCCGAGAAGATGTTCAGCGGCTGGCCGGCCATGTCGGTCAGGCGCGTGCTGCCGTCCGGCAGGGTGAAGGCGGCCTTGCCCGCCTGGTCGCACAGCTGGGGGCGGCAGGTGGTGCAGTAGCGGCAGTGGCCGCACATGCTGACGAAAGACGAGACCACACGGTCGCCCACCGCCACCACGGTGCCCGCGCCTTCGTGGCCCAGCACCACCGGTGGTGGCAGCGGGATCACGCCTTTGGCCGCCGACAGGTCGCTGTGGCAGACGCCGCAGGCCGAGATCTTCACCATGACCTCGCCGGCCCGGGGCGGGTCGACCCAGATGTCTTCGACGGTGACGGGGGCGCCGTGTGCGCGGGCGATGACGGCGCGGGCTTTCTGACGGGTGCTCATGGTGTGGCTCCGGATGTGTCCTGCTGGTTTTGGCGCTCCTGCAACTGGCGCCACATGATCTTGCCGGTGCCCGACTTGGGCAGGGTCTCGGTGAATTCGACGATGCGCGGGCTCTTGTAGGCGGCCATGTGATCGTGCGCCCATTGCACGATGTCGGCCTCGCCGACCTGTCCCCGGTGTTCCGGTTTCAGCACCACCACGGCCTTGACGGTCTCGCCGCGTCTGGGGTCCTGTGCGCCGATCACGCAGACCTCCAGGATCGCGGGGTGGTGGTACATCAGCGCCTCCACCTCGGCCGGCCAGACCTTGTAGCCGCTGGCGTTGATCATGCGTTTGAGGCGGTCCATCATGAAGAAGTAGCCGTCCTCATCGATGCGGGCGAGGTCGCCAGTGCGCAGGAAGCGCCTGCCGTCGAGGGTGAGGAAGGCCTCGGCCGTGGCCGCCTCGTTGCGCCAGTAGCCCTGCATGACCTGCGGCGCGTGCACCACGATCTCGCCGGTTTCGCCCGGGGGCAGCTCCTGCAGCGTCGCGGGGTCGATGATGCGGGCATCGACGTCGAACACCGGGATGCCCAGGCACTGGGCCTTGGGGCGCTGCGGCGGGTTGATGTGGGTGGCCGCCATGGTCTCGGACATGCCGTAGCCCTCGACATAGTCCAGCGCCAGCAGGTCCTTGAGTTTCTGGGTCACCGCGGCGGGCATGGCGGCGCCGCCGCCGCGGATGCCGACCAGGCGCGAGAGGTCGTACTCGCCGATGCGCGGGTTGGCCAGGAAATCCACCACCATGGTGCTGATGGCCTGCCAGCCGGTGATGCCGTGGCGCTGCATCAGCTCGGCCGCCACCTCGCGGTCCCAGCGCGACATGACCACGATGGTCCCGCCCAGGAACAGCGGGCCGTTCATGCCGCCGGCCATGCCGGTGACGTGGAAGAAGGGCAGGACCGACAGCGCGACCGAGTCCTGGGTGCGCGCGAACCACTGCATGCCGCCGATGGCGGTGCATTGC
>PNMF01000123.1 GCA_013823485.1 Comamonadaceae bacterium | reverse complement strand
TGTTCATGGTCTCGGCGCCCGCGTTGGTGGTCATGATGATGATCACGTTGCGGAAGTCGGCCTTGCGCCCGTTGTTGTCGGTCAGGGTGCCGTGGTCCATGACCTGCAGCAGCACGTTGAAGATGTCCGGGTGCGCCTTCTCGATCTCGTCGAGCAGCAACACCGCGTGCGGCTTCTTGGTGATGGCCTCGGTCAGCAGGCCGCCCTGGTCGAAGCCCACATAACCGGGGGGCGCACCGATCAGGCGCGACACCGCGTGCCGCTCCATGTACTCCGACATGTCGAAGCGGATCAGGTCGATGCCCATGATGTAGGCCAGCTGCTTGGCGGCTTCGGTCTTGCCGACGCCGGTGGGGCCGCTGAACAGGAAGGCGCCGATCGGCTTGTCCGCCTTGCCCAGGCCGGAGCGGGCCATCTTGACGCTGGACGCCAGCACCTCGAGGGCCTTGTCCTGACCGAACACCACGCTCTTGAGGTCGCGCTCCAGCGTCTGCAGCTTGCTGCGGTCGTCGTTGGACACATTGGCTGGCGGGATGCGGGCGATCTTGGCCACGATCTCTTCCACCTCGCTCTTGCCGATGGTCTTCTTGCGCTTGCTTGGTGCCAGGATGCGCTGCGCGGCACCGGCCTCGTCGATCACGTCGATGGCCTTGTCCGGCAGGTGGCGGTCGTTGATGTACTTGGCCGACAGTTCGGCGGCGGCCTGCAGGGCGGCCACGGCGTACTTGACGTTGTGGTGCTCCTCGAAGCGGCTCTTCAGACCCTTGAGGATGTCGACCGTCTGCTCCACCGTGGGCTCCACCACGTCCACCTTCTGGAAGCGGCGGGACAGGGCGGCGTCCTTCTCGAAGATGCCGCGGTACTCGGTGAAGGTGGTGGCGCCGATGCACTTGAGCTGGCCGCTGGAGAGCGCCGGCTTGAGCAGGTTGGACGCATCCAGCGTGCCGCCGGAGGCCGCACCGGCACCGATGAGGGTGTGGATCTCGTCGATGAACAAGATGGCGTTGGGCTTGTCCTTGAGCGACTTGAGTACGCCCTTCAGGCGTTGCTCGAAGTCACCGCGGTACTTGGTGCCGGCCAGCAGCGCGCCCATGTCGAGCGAATACACCGCGCTCTCGGCCAGGATCTCCGGCACATCGCCCTGGGTGATGCGCCAGGCCAGGCCTTCGGCAATGGCGGTCTTGCCCACACCGGCCTCGCCCACCAGCAGCGGGTTGTTCTTGCGGCGGCGGCACAGGATCTGGATGACGCGCTCGACCTCGTACTCGCGGCCGATCAGCGGGTCGATCTTGCCGTCCTTGGCCATCTGGTTGAGGTTCTGGGTGAACTGTTCCAGCGGCGACTGCTTCTCGTTGCCCTTGGCTTCGGTGGCTTCCTCGTTCTCGGCAGCGCTTTCGCCGGACTTGGTCGGCTCGGGCGGATCGCTCTTGCGGATGCCGTGGGCGATGAAGTTCACCACGTCCAGCCGGGTCACGCCCTGCTGGTGGAGGTAGTAGACGGCGTGCGAGTCCTTCTCGCCGAAGATGGCCACCAGCACGTTGGCGCCGGTGACTTCCTTCTTGCCGTTGCCGGTGCTCTGCACATGCATGATGGCGCGCTGGATGACGCGCTGGAAACCGAGGGTGGGCTGGGTGTCCACCTCGTCGGTGCCGGCCACCTGCGGGGTGTTGTCCTTGATGAAATTGGTCAGGGACTTGCGCAGGTCTTCGATGTTGGCCGAGCAGGCGCGCAGCACTTCGGCCGCGCTCGGGTTGTCGAGCAAGGCGAGCAGCAGGTGCTCGACCGTGATGAATTCGTGCCGCTGCTGCCGGGCCTCGACAAAGGCCATATGCAGGCTGACTTCAAGTTCTTGGGCAATCATGGGCACGTCCTTTGGTCTGGGGGTCGGGTATCGGATGCTCGGAAGACAGTTTGGGTTCCAGATGGGGTGCCTGGTGGTTTATTCAACCGGTTCACTCAGGCATTGCAACGGATGCCCGGCGGCGCGGGCCGCCTGCAGCACCTGGTCGACCTTGGTGCCGGCCACATCGCGGGTGTAGACCCCGCAGATGCCTTTGCCTTCGAGATGGATCTTCAACATGATCTGGGTGGCGGTTTCCCGGTCCTTGCTGAAGAACTCCTGGATGACATGCACCACGAACTCCATGGGGGTGAAGTCGTCGTTGAGCAATACCACCTGGTACATCTGGGGCGGCTGGACGCGCTGGGTGCGGCGCTCCAGCACCACCGCGTCGTCGTTGCCCACCGAAGGGGGCGCCGCGGGGGTTTCTGGTTTCTTGGGGGTCTCGGAGGCCATGGGAAGATTCTAGCGAGCGGTCGGCGCTGTCCGGGCAGCAGGAAATTGGCCCCACTGCGCCTGAGGGCGCCGGGAGCCGGAACATCCAGCCAGGGTGGGCAAAACCGGTCATGCCCCCATTCTGGGACAGCCCGCCGGCTGCCGATCGCGCCGATTGAGGGTGAAAGCTGGCGCACTTCGGGGCAGCCGACCACCGGGCCCGCCGCTCAGCCCTGTGAAGCAGGCGGCACCTCCAGCCGATAGCCCAGCCCGCGAACCGTGTGGATCAGGGCGGGTGCGCCCTCGCGGTCGATCCGGGCACGCAGGCGCCGGATATAGACATCCACCACATTGGTGAGGGGGTCCTCGCTGGTGCCCCAGACATTGGCCAGAATGCGCTCGCGGCTGAACAGCCGCCCCGGGGCACTCATGAGCAGTTCCAGCAGGGCCAGTTCGCGCGCGGTCAGGGGCAGCACCTGTCCGCCCCGGCTGGCCTGCATGCGGTCCCGGTCCAGCTCCAGGTCGCCCACGCACAGGCGGGCGGGCGCCGCCGGCCGCCATTCACGCCCGCGCCGCGCCAGCGCTTCCAGACGGGCCAGCAGCTCCTCGAAATCGAAGGGCTTGCAGAGGTAGTCGTCGGCCCCCAGCCGCAAACCATTGACCCGGTCTTCCAGCGAACCCTGGGCGGTCAGCATCAGGATGGGGAGTCCGACCTGGGCCGAGCGCAGGGCCTGGCAGATCTCCAGTCCGCTCAACCCGGGGAGCATCAGGTCGAGCACCAGCACCGTCGCGCCCTCCTGCGGGTGTTGCTCGCGGGCGGCGTCGCGGGCCAGCGCCAGGCCGGTGGGGCCGTCGGCGGCCCGCTGCACCCGATGCCCTTCGGCGCGCAGGCCTCGGCACAGGAAGTCGGCAATGCGGTCGTCGTCCTCGACGATCAGGATGTTCATGCACGGGCCTCCGCCGCCAGCGGCAGCACCAGACGCGCCCGCGTGCCCTGCCCGACCCGGCTTTGCAGATCGACATGGCCGCCATGGGCCCGCGCCAGGGCCTGCGCGATCGGAAGCCCCAGGCCGCTGCCCTCGGGCCTTGCCTCACGCGCCTGCCGCCCCCGGAAATGCCGCTCGAACACCTGGGGCAGCTCGTCGGCCCCGATGCCGATGCCCTGATCGGTCACGTCGACGGTGCAGACCGGCAACCCGCCCTGCGCGGTGGTCGCCCAGCCGACCTGCACCACCCCGCCCGGGTGCGAGTAACGGGTGGCGTTGTCCAGCAGGATCAGCAGCACCTGGCGCAGCCGCTGCGCATCGCCCGGCACCTCCAGCCGGGCATCGGCGGCGCTGGCCGGGCCATCGCAGCGCACCGCCACGCCGCGGCCTTCGGCCAGTGCGGCGCTTTGCGCCACCGCCTCCTGCACCAGCGCCCCCAGGTCGACCGGCTGGCGCACCAGCGAGAGCGCGTCGATGTCGCTGCGGGCCATGGCCAGCAGGTCGTTGATCACATGCCCCAGCTGGGCCGAGGTTTCGACGATGCGCCGCAGCGCCGCCTTGTAGTCCGGCGCGGTGCGGTCCGGTCCGCGCAGGGTGATCTCGGCCTCGCCCCGGATGGCGGTGGTGGGGGTCCGCAGTTCATGGCTGATGTCGGCAAACAGCTGCCGGCGCCGTGCATCGGCGGCCCGCAGGGCGTCCAGCGCGTCGCGCAGTTCGGCGGTCCGTCCGGCCACCTGATCTTCCAGCTGCTGACGGGCCAAGGTCTCGCGGGAACGGTGGCTGGCCAGTTCGGCCGCCAGCGTGTTCATGCTGGTGGCCACGGCAGAGAACTCGTCCACCCCCGCCACCGGTATGCGGTGGGCCAGATCGCCGCGCTGCAGGGCCTGGGCGCCTTCGCTGAGGTGGTCCAGCGGACGGCGCAGCGCGCGGGCGAAGTGCACCGCCGCCGCCACGGCCAGCAAGGCCAGGGTGAGCGCCATGGCCAGCCAGAGATGGCGCATCCAGGCCAGCGTCTGGTCGGCGGCCCGGCGCTCGCGCTCCACGGCAGCGGCTTCGCGCGCCAGGCTGTCGTCGATCAGCTGGCGCAGGTCTCGGCCCTGGGAGCGGTCGAACACCGCCGACAGCGCCTGCCAGGCTTGCTGGGCGTCGGCACCCGGAGCCAGCGGCATGGCCGCATCCACCGCCTGTTCGAGCTCTGCCACGCTCTGCATCAGGACCGCCACCGCATCGCGCCGGCGCAGGTTTTCCTCCTGGGCCTGCGGGCCGCCATGCTGCTCGGCAGCGGCGGCCAGCGACTCCAGCCGCAGCAGGATGCCGCGCATGTCGGACTGCAGGGCCTCGCGCACCTGCACATCGGCGCCGGCGCCCTGCTGGCGCTGGGCGACCCAGGTGCGCAGGCGCTGCTTGGTGGCCGACAGCTCCACAAAGCCGGTCCGGATGTCGCTGGCCACACGGCCGCGCTCCACCTGATCCCGCGCCACGCCGATGGCCAGCGCAGCGCCGATGCCCTCCAGCACCGCCACGCCGGCCAGAAAGCACAGGGAAAGGGTCAGTCGGCGTCGGAACATGGCGGCATTGTGGCCGCTGGCACCCGCGCGCAGGCCGATTCATCTGGCGTTCATGCGGCATTCAGCGCCTGCTCATGATCGGTTCAGGGTGGCGACACCCAGGGGTAGCCCAATTGGTCTCAGGGCCGCACCGCACGGTCGGCCCGCCACGACCCGCCAACCACAAGGAGCATTCATGAAGACCCCGATCGTTCTGGCCCTGGCCGCCCTGTGCGCTGCCGCCCTGCCCGCCCACGCCCGCAGCGTGGTGGTAAACCAGGCACTGACCGAGAAAGAAGTGCTGGCGGCCCAGCAGGGCTGGTGCAAGGCGCTGGTGGACATCAGCACCACGGGCGCCCGCAACGGTCAGCCGGCCGCCAAGGCCCTGGCCGAGCAGGTGATCGACAGCGCCTACGGCTACCAGATGGGCGCCGTGCTGTTCAAGCCGACGCTGACCACCACCCCCCAGACCTTCCGCACCACGCGCGCCGGTGCGCTGGCCTACTTCGTCGGCGGCGACCCGGCCTTCCCGCAGGACAGCGGCTTTGCCCTCAAGGGCTGGACCGGCTGCAAGGTGGACAACGCCGGGGTGTTCCTGGCCGGCGACAGCGCCACCACCATGGGCAAGGTGCACCTGACCAACCGCGACGGCCAGACCACCACGGTGGACAAGACCTGGAAGTTCGTGAAGGACGACGCCGGTGCGCTGCGCATCGTGGCGCACCACTCCTCGCTGGAATACGCTGCGCGCTGAGCCTCCGCTGCAGCGTGACCATGAAAAAGGCCCTGGCTGCTCGCGCGGCCAGGGCCTTGTTGCTGCGGCGACCGGGCGAACCCGGCCCGCCGATCGATCAAATCTGGTCGATCACATTTGGTCGATCATGACCTGGCCGAAGCCGGAGCAGCTGACCTGGGTCGCGCCATCCATGAGGCGGGCGAAGTCGTAGGTGACCTTCTTCGACAGAATGGACTTCTCGAGCGAGCTGATCACCAGATCGGCGGCTTCCTTCCAGCCCATGTGGCGCAGCATCATTTCGGCCGACAGGATCTCGGAACCCGGGTTCACATAGTCCTTGCCGGCGTACTTCGGGGCGGTGCCGTGGGTGGCTTCAAAGCAGGCCACCGAGTCGGACAGGTTGGCGCCCGGGGCAATGCCGATGCCGCCGACCTGTGCGGCCAGTGCGTCGGAGATGTAGTCGCCGTTCAGGTTGAGGGTGGCGACCACCGAGTACTCGGCCGGACGCAGCAGGATCTGCTGCAGGAAGGCGTCGGCAATCGAATCCTTGACGATGATTTCCTTGCCGGTCTTCGGGTTCTTGAACTTGCACCACGGGCCGCCGTCGATCAGTTCGGCACCGAACTCGCGCTGGGCCAGGGCATAGGCCCAGTCACGGAAGCCACCTTCGGTGTACTTCATGATGTTGCCCTTGTGCACGATGGTCACGCTGGGCTTGTCGTTGTCGATGGCGTACTGGATGGCCTTGCGCACCAGGCGCTCGGTGCCCTCGATCGAGACCGGCTTGATGCCGATGCCCGAGGTCTCGGGGAAGCGGATCTTGGTCACGCCCATCTCTTCCTGCAGGAACTTGATCAGCTTCTGCGCCTTGGGGGTCTTGGCTTCGTATTCGATGCCGGCGTAGATGTCTTCCGAGTTCTCCCGAAAGATGACCATGTTGGTCTTCTCGGGCTCTTTCAGCGGGCTGGGCACGCCCTTGAAGTACTGCACCGGGCGCAGGCAGACATAGAGGTCGAGTTCCTGGCGCAGGGCCACGTTCAGCGAGCGGATGCCGCCACCCACCGGGGTGGTCAGCGGGCCCTTGATGGACACCACATAGTCGCGCAGGGCGTGCAGGGTCTCTTCCGGCAGCCAGACATCGGGGCCATAGACGCGGGTCGACTTCTCGCCGGCGTACACCTCCATCCAGTGGATCTTGCGCTGGCCGCCGTAGGCCTTGGCCACCGCAGCGTCCACCACCTTGAGCATCACCGGGGTGATGTCGAAGCCGGTACCGTCGCCCTCGATGTAGGGCACGATGGGCTGGTCAGGCACGTTGAGCGACATGTCGGCGTTGACAGTGATCTTCTGGCCTTGGGCGGGCACTTTGATGTGCTGGTACATGGAATCGGGTCTCCGGGTGGTGCGGTGTGAGGTCGGCTCGCTGCGCGGGGTTTGCGCCACGTCCGCTGAAACATCATTTCACATGATGCGCAATGGAAGATTTTAGCCCCACAGACTGTAGCGGCCCTGACAGCGGGTGTCACCCGCGCAGCCACCGACGCTACGATCGGCGCCATGCTGACCACCACTTTCCTGCGCCTGCTGCGCGCCCTGCTTCTGGCCGCCTGGCTGCCCTTCCTGCTGCCGCTGGCCCATGCCCAGAACGACGGAAAACCGCAACTCGGCCTGCCGCGCGTGGCGCTGTCGGCCGGCATGCACCGCATCGACGCCCAGGTGGCGGCCACGCCGGAGCAGCGCCAGATCGGCCTGATGCACCGCCGCGAGATGCCGGTGCACGAAGGCATGCTGTTCGTGTTCGAGCAGCCCGCCACCCAGTGCTTCTGGATGCGCAACACCCTGATCCCGCTGACGGCCGCCTTCGTGGCCGACGACGGCCGCATCGTCAACCTGGTCGACATGCAGCCGCTGTCGGAAGCCAGCCACTGCTCCACCGAGCCGGTGCGCTTCGTGCTGGAGATGAACCAGAGCTGGTTCGCCAAACGGCGGATCGCGGCCGGCTTCCGCCTCGGGGGTGCGCCCTTCGGTCCGCGCTGACAAGCGCTCCGGCAGGCGCATGAAAAAAGCGGCCCGAGGGCCGCTTTTTGATGCCGGAACCGGCGACGCCGATCAGGCGAAGTTCTTCTCGGCGAACGACCAGTTCACCAGCTTGTCCAGGAAGGTCTCGACGAATTTCGGACGCATGTTGCGGTAGTC
>PNMF01000122.1 GCA_013823485.1 Comamonadaceae bacterium | reverse complement strand
CCGCGCAGGGCGCTCATCACCCGGTACTCGCGCTCGATGGCGTGGGCCGACGGCAGCAGCTTGGCCACCGGCCCGGGCTTGGCCCGCATCACATAGGCGCGGCCCGGGGTGATCAGCTTGTAGGTCGGGTTGGACTGTCCGCCCTTGAACATCTCGACCGACAGCGGCCCCTCGAAGCCGGGCAGGTTCAGCTGCAGCCAGGCGCTCAGGGTGGCCTGGTCGAAGGCGTGCTGGTCGGAAACCGGTCGGGTGCCGGTGAAACTCTGGTTGTCGCTCATGCCGTCAGCTCGGTGTGGGTGGACCGGCTGCACGGCAGCCGGGTCAGGTCTCGGATTCGGCGATGCGCATGAGCATGGCCCGGTTGCGCACCACCAGCCCGCCTTGTTCGATGCGGATCGCGTCCTTGCGCTCCATCGACTTGAGCTCCTGGTTCACCCGCTGGCGCGACGCGCCCAGCAGCTGGGCCAGTTCTTCCTGCGCCAGCTGCAGGCCGATGCGCATCTCGTTGCCGTCGCTCAGGCAGGGCACGCCATAGCTGCGCACCAGGTGCAGCAGCTGCTTGGCCAGCCGCGCCCGCAGCGGCAGGGTGTTGAGGTCTTCCACCAGCCCGAACAGGGTCCGGATGCGCCGGGCCTGCAGGCGCATGAGCGCCTCGTACAGCTCGACATGGGTGGCCAGGATCTTCTGGAAATCGTTGCGGGCCACGCAGAGCAGGGTGGTCGGCCCGTGGGCATAGGCATCGTGGGTGCGCTGGTCGCCGTCGAACATGGCCACATCCCCGAACCAGACGCCCGGCTCCACATAGGTCAGGGTGATCTGCTTGCCCGAGAGCGAGGTCGAGCTCACCCGCACCGCTCCCTTGGCCACGGCGGTCCACTCCGAAGGTGGATCGCCACGGGCCACGATCAGGTCGCCGTCCTTGAACCGTTTGACGTAGGCGCATCGAAGAATGTCGTGCCGCAGGGAGGGGGAGAGGTTGGAGAACCAGCGACCGTTGTTGATCGCCTCGCGTTCTTCCATTGTCAGAATCGGTTCGTCCATGGGATGTCTTTTGAGTGACTGGTGGGGGCAGGGGCTGTCGCCCCTGGGACCGGCCGGGTTCAGCGGTAGCTGGCCGGGCGTTTGTCCATGAAGGCGGCGATGCCTTCACCCGCGTTGGGATGGTGCAGGTTGCGCACGAAGTGGTCGCGCTCGGCCGCCAGCTGGGCGTGCAGGCTGGCGCCGGCAGCGTCGTTCACCAGGTCCTTGATGCTGGCCAGCGCGTTCGGCGCCCGGGCATTGAGCCGCTCGGCCAGCGCCAGCGCCTGGTCGAGCGCCTCGCCGTTGCCGCACACCGCATTGATCACGCCGAGCTGCTGCAGCCGGTCGGGCCCGATGCGTTCGCCGCCCATGAGCAGCTGCAGCGCGGTGGCGCGGGGCAGGGCGCGCACCAGGCTCCAGGTGGCGCCGCCGTCGGGCGACAGGCCGACATTGCTGTAGGCCATCACGAACACGGCGTTGGCGGCGGCCACCACGAAGTCGCAGGCCAGGGCCAGCGAGAAGCCGGCGCCGGCGCAGGAGCCTTCCACCGCCGCGATCACCGGCTTGGGGCAGGTCCGGATGGTCTCGATCCAGTTGTGCAGGCCCTCGATGCTCTCGGCCTGCACCTGCGGCGGCTTCTGCCGGTTGGCCTGCAGGCGCTGCAGGTTGCCGCCGGCACAGAAGTGGCTGCCTTCGCCGGTGATGACGATGCTGCGCACATCGGGGTTGCCCTCGGCCACCGACAGGGCTTCCACGCCGGCGGCATACAGCTCCGGCCCGAGGGCGTTGCGGTGGTCGGGATTGCTGATGGTCAGCACCAGGGTGCTGCCCACCGAATGGCTCTTGAGGCTGGCGGTCATGGCGGGCCTTCAGGCTTCTTCGTGCTTCAGGCTCAGACCCAGGGCGCCGCGGCGGCGCAGCCAGGGCGAGGGGCGGTAGCGCGGGTCGCCGTAGACCGTCTGCAGGTTGAACAGGATCTCCAGCACATTGGTCGGGCCGATGCGGTCGCCCAGGGCCAGCGGCCCCATGGGGTAACCCAGCCCCAGCGTGACCGCCAGCTCCAGGTCGGCCGGGGTGCAGATGCCCTGCTGGCAGATGTCGGCCGCGATGTTGACGATGGTGGCCGCCACCCGCTGCGAGACGAAGCCGCCGCTGTCGCGGATCACGCTGACCGCCTTGCCGTCGCGGGCGAACAGGGCGTGCGCCGCGTCGCGCATGTCGGGCCGGGTGGCCGGGTTGGTGGCGAGCACGCGGCGCTTGACGGCGGCGTCCTCCAGCATCATGTCGATGCCCACGGTGCGGGTGGCGTCCAGCCGCTCCACGGCGGCCAGGGTGGTCACGTCCAGGCCCAGGGGCGCCACCAGGATCAGCGCCTCCGCCGACGGTGCGGCCGCGGTCTCGATGACCGCGCCGAGGTCCTTGAGCAGCTGGTACAGCTCGGCTCGGCGGGCTGCCTTGGGCGACACCCACACCGGCGGGCGCGCCGCACCGGCCGGCACCGGCGGCTCGGCCGGCAGTTCGGGCTTGCCGTCGGCATAACGGTAGAAGCCTTCCCCCACCTTCCTGCCCACCACACCGCCGGCCAGGCGCTGCGCAGTGATCACGCTGGGGCGGTAACGGGGCTCCTCGAAATACTGGTGGTAGATCGACTCCATGACCGGGTGCGACACGTCGAGTGCGGTCAGGTCCATCAGCTCGAACGGGCCGAGCCGGAAGCCCAGCTGGTCCTTCAGGATGCGGTCGATGGTGGCGAAGTCCGAGACGCTCTCGCCGACGATGCGCAGGGCTTCGGTGCCGTAGCCGCGCCCGGCGTGGTTGACGATGAAGCCGGGCGTGTCCCGGGCCATCACCGGGGTGTGGCCGAAGGCGCGGGCGAAGGCGTCGAGTCGCTGGCAGACGGCGGCGTCGGTCTTCAGACCGGCGATCACCTCCACCACCTTCATCAGCGGCACCGGGTTGAAGAAGTGCCAGCCGGCGAAGCGCTGCGGGCGCTTCAGGGCCGCGCCGATGGCGGTGACCGACAACGACGAGGTGTTGGTGGCCAGCACCGCTTCCGGCCCGACGATGCCTTCGAGCTCGGCAAACACCTTCTGCTTGATCTCCAGCCGCTCGACGATGGCCTCCACCACCAGGTCGCAAGCCGCCAGATCGGTCATGCCGGTGGCGATCCGCAGCCGAGAAAGGCAGTCGGCGGCGGCTTCGGTGGCCATGCGCTGCTTGGCCACCAGCGAGTTCCAGGTGCCCTCCAGGGCGGCACGCGCCGCGTCGGCTGCACCCGGCTGGGCGTCGAACAGCCAGACCGTGGCGCCCGCCTGGGTGGCCATCTGGGCGATGCCCCGGCCCATGGCGCCAGTGCCGACGACCGCCACATTTCGGAAAATAGGTTGCATAAAGTGTGTTTTATTTGGGGTGGGCACCCTACTGGGTATGCCAGAATGTTTCAACGTGTGAACCCAAGGACAAGAACGTGCGCCAGTTCTGGACAGGTTGTATTTTGCTATCAACGGCTTTGAGCAGCTCCGCTGTGACTCTCGGCCGTCACAACGGCCAAGCCATCGTGGGGCGTCCGTTGGACATCCGGCTGCAGCTGATCGCCGCGCCGGACGAAGACCCGGCCAGCCAATGCCTCGGTGCCGATGTCTTCTATGGCGACACCCAGGTGGCGCCCGGACTGGTCACGGTCACCCTGCAGCGCGGCGCCAGTGGCGCAGAAACCACGGTTCGCGTGCAGGCGGCCCCGGCCGTCAATGAACCCTTCGTCAGCCTGTACATGCGTGCGGGTTGCGACGGTGCCTTCACCCGGCGCTACACCCTGCTGGCCGACCCGCTGTCCGAGCCCGCCGTGGCGGCGGTGCCGGTGGCGCCTTCGCCGGTCGCGGCCGCAGCCGCTGCGGCGACCGGTGCCTCAGCGCCCGCCCAGCCTGCCGCGCCTGCTGCTGCTGCAGCGCCAGCGGCCCCCCGCGCCGCGGCCACGCCGGCGCCGCGTCCGGTCAGCCGTCCGCCGACCAAGCCCCGTGACGCCGGCACCCAGCCCGCCCGGCCCAAAGCCGCAGCACCGGCCGCGCCCGCCAAACCCAGGCTCCAGCTCGACCCGGTTGATCCGGTCACGCTGGCGGCGGCGGAGCCCGATCTCAAACTGTCTTCGGCGCTGGGCGCAGGCCCGTCGGGCAATGAAACCGAGCGGGCCGAAGCCGCGCGCCGCTGGGATGAACTGAACGGTGGCGCCCAGGACGCCGCCCGTGGCAACGAGGCACTGGCCCAGGTGCAGGCCGACCTGGCCCGTGTGCTGGCCGCCCAGAAGGAGCAACAGGAACGGCTGGCCCTGCTCACCCAGCAGCTCGAACAGGCCCGCAGCGAACGCTTCAACAACCCGGTGGTCTGGGCGTTGGGCGGTCTGTTGCTGCTGTGCCTGGCCGCGCTGGCCCGCTTGAGCCGCCTGAACCGGCGCGACCCCAAGTCGGCCGACGCCCAGGCCTGGTGGGCCGGTGAAGGGCAGGGGCCCACCGAAGCCGCCCCGTTGCCGGCCGCGCCGCGCCGCGTGCCCACCGGCAGCAGCGACATGATGCCGCTGACCGACCATGGCGACATCGACGTCCCCATCGACACCGACACCCCATCCCCCCCGGTGCGTTCTCGCGTGATGCCCACGCCCCGCGAACCGATCCGCCCGTTCACGGCCGCGCCCATCGCCGCGCTGGACCAGCGCGACTTCGCTCCCAGTGCCATGGGCACCAACCGCGCTGTGGCCACCGAAGAACTGTTCGATGTGCAGCAGCAGGCCGACTTCTTCGTGTCGCTCGGCGAAGACGAGCAGGCCATCCAGGTGCTGCGCAACCACCTCGCCGAGAGCCACGAGCCCAGCCCGCTGGCCTACCTCGACCTGTTCCGCATCTACCACCGGCTCAACCGCCAGCAGGACTACGAGCTGCTGCGCGACGAGTTCAACCACCTGTTCAATGCCGACGCACCGGCCTTCGACCGCTACACCGCCCAAGGCAAGGGCCTGGAGGCCTACGACACCGCATTCGCCCGCATCCAGGCGCTGTGGCCGCAACCGCGGGTGCTCGACCTGATCGAGCGCTCCATCTTCCGCGACCTGCAGGACGAAGAGACCGAGGTGTTCGATCTGGAGGCCTACCGCGAACTGCTGCTGCTGCACGCCATGGCCAAGGACATGATCGAGAAGCAGTCCCCGGGCGATGCCGGCAAATCGAGTTTCCAGCACACCTCCATGGAGCCGCTGAAGGCGGCGAGCCGCAACGCCGAGCTGCGCGAAGGCCGCATCACCATGCCCATGGTCGACCAGACCCCGCCGGCGTCTCCGCGCCTGGGGCTGGATGTCAATCTGGACGAACTGGCGGTTCAGGCCTTCGAGGCCTCGCTGCCGGACGTGCCGCTGGCCGACAACACAGCGGCCCGGCCCGCCCAGGATGGCAACAACGGACTGATCGACTTCGAGGTGTTCGACTTCGACAAGGCCGGTTCCACCCACGCTCCGGTGAGCGCCTCGCGTGCCGTGCCTTCGCGCACCCTCGACCTGGACGGCGACGACAAGGAAGGTCGGCCCACCCAGCCGCCGGCGCGCCCCTGATCCGCGTCAGCGCCGGACCTGCAGGGCCCCGGGGTTGACGATGTTCGTCGGCGTGCCCTTGATGAAGTTCACCACGTTGTCGAACGCCGAGCTGAAGTACATCTCGTAGCTGTCCTGCTCCACATAGCCGATGTGGGGCGTGCAGATGCAGTTCTCCAGCCGCAGCAGGGCGTGCCCCTGCAGGATCGGTTCGGACTCGAACACGTCGACCGCGGCCAGCCCGGGTCGCCCCTTGTTGAGCGCGGTGAGCAGGGCCTCCGGCTCGATCAGCTCGGCCCGCGAGGTGTTGACCAGCAGCGAGGTGGGCTTCATGCGGCTGAGGTCGTCCAGGGTGACGCAGCCCTGACTGGCGGGGCCCAGACGCAGGTGCAATGACAGCACGTCGGACTCGGCAAACAGGGCATTGCGGCTCTCTGCAATTTCGTAACCCTCGGCGGCGGCGCGTGCGCGGGCGTCTTCGCTGCCCCAGACCACCACGCGCATGCCGAAGGCGCGGCCATAGCCGGCCACGATCTGCCCGATCCGCCCGAAGCTCCAGATGCCCAGCGTCTTGCCGCGCAACACCATGCCGATGCCGAAGTTCGAGGGCATGGCCGAGGACTTCAGCCCGGACTGCTGCCACGCGCCGTGCTTGAGGTTGGAGACGTACTGCGGAATGCGCCGCATGGACGCCATGATGAGCGCCCAGGTCAGTTCGGCGGTGGACACCGGCGAACCCACCCCTTCGGCCACCGCAATGCCGCGCTCGGTGCAGGCCGCCACATCCACATGTGCACCGACCTTGCCGGTCTGGGCGATCAGCTTGAGGCGGGGCAGCTTCTCGATCAGCTGCCGCGTGACCTGGGTGCGCTCCCGGATCAGGACCAGGATGTCGGCGTCTCGCAGGCGGATGGAGAGCTGGCCGACACCCTTGACCGTGTTGGTGAAGACCTTGGCGGGGTAGGGCTCCAGTTTGTCGGCGCACGCCAGCTTGCGCACGGCGTCCTGGTAGTCGTCGAGGATCACGATGTTCATGTCCTCTATTGTGCCCGCCGGCCCATGCCGGCCCGGGATCAGGCAGCCCGCTGCAACGCCTCTTCCTGGGCTGCCAGGCGTTCGAGTTCGGCGCACACCTGGTCCATTCGGCCCGACAGCACCACCCGTGCGCCGGAGCGCCGCGAACCAGCCGTGCCGCTGCGGCCCGCACGCCGCTCCGGGCCGGCGGCACCGCAGGCTGCGCCGGCCGGGTCGGTGGGGTCGTCCAGCCGAGGGGCATTGGCGGCGGGCCGGCCGAGCCAGCCGGCGCGCGCGAAGCGCTGTACCGCCAGCGAGGCCGGTCGGGTCGGTGGCGCCGGCACGGCGTCCAGCGCGCGGGGGCTGTGCCCGGCACGGTCGTGCCCCGACGAGGTCGGCTCCGGCAGCCAGCAATCGATGAGTTGCAGCGGTGCGCGCCAGCTGCGTGCAGAGAAGAAAAGTCCCATGTGAATCTCCGATGGAGGTTGAACACAGGCAGGATTGATCGAAGTGCCGCGCCTTGCAGGGCCGGTGACCGCAGCCACCAGCGCCCGCCACCTGCAGGGGCGACAGGACGCTTGCGGCGTCAGATCTGGAAACTGTTGCGGATCAGGCCGACCGCCAGGCCTTCGATCTCGAAGGGTTCGCCGGGCTCGACCACGATGGTCGGGTAGTCCGGGTTTTCAGCCCGCAGCTCGATGTGCCCGGCCTGCTTCATGAAGCGCTTGACCGTGACGTCCTCGCCGAGGCGGGCGACCACGATCTGGCCGTTCTTGGCTTCGCGGGTGGACTGCACCGCCAGCAGGTCGCCGTCCATGATGCCGACGTCGCGCATGGACATGCCACGCACCCGCAGCAGGTAGTCGGGCGTGCGCTGGAACAGGCTGCTTTCGACCTGGTAGGTCTGGTCCACATGCTCCTGCGCCAGGATGGGCGAGCCCGCCGCAACCCGACCGATGAGGGGGAGCGACAGCTGCGACAGGCCGGGCAGGGGCAGGTTGAGCTGGCGGCTGCGGCTCTGGTTGATACTCTGCAGGTCGACGCTGCGCAGCCGGATGCCGCGCGAGGTGCCGCTGACCAGCTCGATGACGCCCTTGCGTGCCAGCGCCTGCAGGTGTTCCTCGGCGGCATTGGCCGACTTGAAGCCCAGTTCGCTGGCGATTTCAGCCCGGGTCGGCGGTGCGCCGGTGCGTGCGATGGCGGACTGGATGAGCTCCAGGATCTGTTGCTGTCGGGCGGTGAGCTTGGGCGCGCTGTCGAACATGGCGTTGTCCTGTTTGTTTG
>PNMF01000121.1 GCA_013823485.1 Comamonadaceae bacterium | reverse complement strand
CCCGCTGGGGGCGCTGCTCGACACCGACCTCATGACCCGCCGCTACGGCGAGCGCCGCTACGAACACGCGCGCAACGCCATGTACCGCTCCGGCAAGGACGGCCTGCTGATCGAGATCGGCAAACACGGCCTGACCCGGCGCGATCTGGGTGTGCCGGTCAACCTGTTCTCGCGCGTGGGGGTGGACGCCGAGGGCCGCTTCGGCTTCGTGCCCGACCACTGCCAGGCCGGCGACCATGTGGAACTGCGCTTCGACATGGACGTGATCGTGGCGGTGTCCAGCGCGCCGCACGCGCTCGACCCGTCGCCGGTGTACGACCCGCGCCGCATCGGCCTGCTGGCCTGGCGCTGCGGCGCGGCCCCGGCCGGCGACTTCTGCCGCGCCTTCCGCCCGGAAAACGCCCGGGCCCTGCACAACGCCGACATGCTCTACCTCTGAGCCGGGAGCCCGACATGACCACCCCCGACACCCTGGCCACCGCGGCCACCGCCACCTCGTTCCGCATCCGCCACAGCCCGCTGGACCCGGCCACCGCCGTCATGAACCAGCGCCACCCGGCCGGTGAACCCATCCTGTTCCAGCTCGACCGGGGCCAGACGCTGCGCATCGTCGACCTCGAAGGCAACCAGGCCGCCGACGTGCTGTTCTTCAACCGCGACGACCCGGCCGAGCACTACAGCGCCACCGACACCATGCTGCACCAGGGCGGCATCTACCTCACCACCGACTCGGTGATCCGCAGCAACGACGCGCGCCCCATGCTCACCATCGTGGCCGACACCTGCGGCCGCCACGACACCCTGGGCGGCGCCTGCGCGGCCGAGAGCAACACGGTGCGCTACGCGCTGCAGAAGAAGTACATGCACAGCTGCCGCGACAACTACCTGCTGGCCCTGCAGCAGGCCGACATCGGCCTGGGCAAGCGCGACCTGGTGCCCAACATCAACTTCTTCATGAACGTGCCGGTCACCGCCGAGGGCACCCTGAAGTTCGACGACGGCGTCTCCGGCCCCGACAAGTACGTGGAGATGCGCGCCGAGATGAACCTGTGGGTGCTCATCAGCAACTGCCCGCAGCTCAACAACCCCTGCAACGCCTACAACCCCACGCCCATCCAGCTGCTGGTCTGGGACCCGGTCTGAGAACGGAGAACCCATGTTCCGCAAGGTCCTGATCGCCAACCGCGGCGCCATTGCGTGCCGCATCATCCGCACCCTCAAGGCCCTGGGGGTGCAGAGCGTGGCGGTGTACTCCGAAGCCGACGCCCAGGCCCGCCATGTGCGCGAAGCCGACGAGGCGTACCTGCTGGGCCCGGCCCCGGCGGCCGAGAGCTACCTCAAGGCCGACCGCATCCTGCAGATCGCGCGCGACTGTGGCGCGCAGGCCATCCACCCCGGCTACGGCTTCCTGTCGGAGAACCCGGCCTTTGCCCAGGCCTGCGAGGACGCCGGCATCGCCTTCATCGGCCCCACCGCTGCACAGATGCGGGCCTTCGGCCTGAAGCACACCGCGCGCGAACTGGCGCTGCAGCAGGGCGTGCCGCTGCTGCCGGGTTCCGACCTGCTGGCCGACGTGGCGCAGGCACAGGCCGAGGCGCAGCGCATCGGCTACCCGGTCATGCTCAAAAGCACCGCCGGTGGCGGTGGCATCGGCATGCGGCTGGTGCGCAACGAAGCCGAGCTGGCCGACGCCTTTGCCTCGGTGCAGCGGCTGGCGCAGGCCAACTTCAAGGACGCCGGCCTGTTCCTGGAGAAGCTGGTCGAGCAGGCGCGCCACATCGAGGTGCAGGTGTTCGGCGACGGGCAGGGCGGAGTGCTGGCCCTGGGCGAGCGCGACTGTTCGGTGCAGCGCCGCAACCAGAAGGTGATCGAGGAGACCCCCGCCCCCGGCCTGAGCGATGCCCAGCGCCGCGAGCTGCAGGCCACGGCGGTGCGCCTGATGCAGGCGGTGAACTACCGCTCCGCCGGCACGGTGGAATATGTGTACGACGCGCAGGCGGGCGCCTTCTACTTCCTGGAGGTCAACACCCGCCTGCAGGTGGAACACGGCGTGACCGAGCAGGTGACCGGTGTGGACCTGGTGGCCTGGATGGTGCAGCTGGCCGCCGGCGACCTGCCCACGCTGGCCACGCTGCAGCCGGTGCCGAAGGGCGCCTCCATCCAGGTGCGGCTGTATGCCGAAGACCCGGCCCGCAATTTCCAGCCCAGCGCCGGCCTGCTGACCGAGGTGGTCTTCCCGACCGATGCCCCCCACCACGCCCGGGTGGACGGCTGGGTCGAACGCGGCACCGAGGTGCCGCCCTGGTACGACCCCATGCTGGCCAAGCTGATCGTCACCGCGCCCGACCGCGAGCAGGCCCTGCAGAAGCTCGACGCCGCGCTGGCCGCCACCCGGCTGGCCGGCATCGAGACCAACCTCGACTACCTGCGCCAGGTGGTGCGCGACCCGGTGTTCCGCGAGGGCCGGCAGATCACCCGCTTTCTGGGCAGCTTCGATTACCGGCCGCGCACGGTCGAGGTGCTGGAGCCCGGCGTGCAGACCAGCGTGCAGGACTGGCCCGGCCGCACCGGGCATTGGGATGTGGGCGTGCCGCCCTCCGGCCCGATGGACGCCTATGCCCACCGCATGGCCAACCGCCTGGTGGGCAATGCACCCGAGGCCGCCGCGCTGGAGATCACCCTGGCCGGCCCCACCCTGCGCTTCCTGGCCGACGCGGTGATCGCGGTCACCGGTGCGCCCGCGCCGGTCACGCTGGACGGCCGCCCCCTGGCGCCTTGGCAGAGCCACGCGGTGCGGGCTGGCAGCGTGCTGGCCATCGGCCGGGCCGAGGCCGGTTGCCGGCTGTGTCTGGCGGTGGGTGGCGGCTTCGATGTGCCGCTGTACCTGGGCAGCCGCAGCACCTTCACCCTGGGCCAGTTCGGCGGCCATGCCGGCCGCCACCTGCGCACCGGCGACATGCTGCACCTGCAGGCCCCCGGCACCGGCACGCCGGGCCGGCAGGCCGCACCGGCCACGGTGCCGGCCTACGCCCACCACTGGGACATCGGGGTGCTGTATGGCCCGCACGGTGCGCCCGACTTCTTCACCCCGGACGACATCGGCACCTTCTTCGCCACCGACTGGGAGGTGCACTACAACTCCAGCCGCACCGGCGTGCGCCTGATCGGCCCCAAGCCGCAGTGGGCCCGCACCGACGGTGGCGAGGCGGGGCTGCACCCGTCCAACATCCACGACAACGCCTATGCCATCGGCGCCATCGACTTCACCGGCGACATGCCGGTGGTGCTGGGCCCGGACGGCCCCAGCCTGGGCGGCTTCGTCTGCCCGGCGGTGGTGGTCGACGCCGAACTCTGGAAGCTCGGCCAGCTGCGCCCGGGCGACACGGTGCGCTTCCACCGCCTCGCGCTGACCGAGGCGCTGCAGCGCAGCGCAGCCATCGACGCCGCCGTGCAGTCCCTGGAACAGCCCTTGCCGGACCGGCCGCAGGACGACCCCGCCGCCCACCCCAGCCCGCTGGTCCATGACGACCCGGCCCGGGAGGACGAAGACGTGCCCCGGATGGTGGTGCGCCAGGCCGGCGACCGTTACCTGCTGGTGGAATTCGGCGCGCTGGTGCTCGACATCGAGCTGCGGCTGCGGGTGCATGTGCTCATGACCGCGCTGCAGGGCCGCATGGCCGATGGCCGACTGCAGGGCGTGATCGACATGACGCCGGGCATCCGTTCGCTGCAGCTGCACTTCGACCCGGCCCTGATCGACCGCCAGACCCTGCTGGCCGCGCTGATCGAGGCCGAGGCCGCCTTGCCCCCGGTGGACCACCTGGAGGTGCCCAGCCGCGTGGTGCACCTGCCCCTGTCCTGGGACGACCCGCAGACCCGCCTGGCGATCGAGAAGTACATGCAGTCGGTGCGCAAGGACGCGCCCTGGTGCCCGAGCAACATCGAGTTCATCCGCCGCATCAACGGGCTGGACAGCATCGACGACGTGTTCAAGGTGGTGTTCGACGCCAGCTACCTGGTGCTGGGCCTGGGCGATGTGTACCTGGGCGCGCCGGTGGCCACGCCGGTCGACCCGCGCCACCGCCTGGTCACCACCAAGTACAACCCGGCCCGCACCTGGACGCCGGAGAACGCGGTGGGCATCGGCGGCGCCTACCTGTGCGTCTACGGCATGGAAGGCCCCGGCGGCTACCAGTTCGTGGGCCGCACGCTGCAGATGTGGAACCGCTGGCGGCACGGCCAGGGCGTGTTCGAACAACCCTGGCTGCTGCGCTTCTTTGACCAGATCCGCTTCCACCCGGTCAGCCAGGACGAGCTGCTGCGCCTGCGCGAGACCTTCCCGCACGGCGGCCATCCGCTGCGCATCGAGCCCACCACCTTCAGCCTGCGCGACTACCGCCGTTTTCTGGCCGAAAACGAACAGGGCATCGGCGCCTTCAAGGCCCGCCAGCAGGCCGCCTTCGATGCCGAGCGCGAACGCTGGGCCGCTGCCGGCCAGCTGAGCTTTGACGACGCCACCGCCAGTGCGCCGGCCGATCTGGGGCAGATCGACCTGCCCCCGGGTGGCCGCACGGTAGCCAGCAGCGTGCCCGGCAGCGTCTGGCAGGTGCTGGTGAGCGAAGGCCAGCAGGTGCAGGCCGGCGACGTGCTGATGGTGGTCGAGTCCATGAAGATGGAATTCAGCGTGCTGGCCCCGGCCACCGCCACGGTGCACCGGCTCATGTGCCGCGAAGGCGCGCCGGTGGCGGCCGGCCAGGACGTGCTGGTGCTGGTCGAGGCCTGAACCCGGTCAACTGTGAAATCAACAACGGAGCCGTGATGAACCTGGAAAACCTGTCCTTCGATCTGTCCAGCCTGCGCGCGGCCTACGCCAGCGGCACACCGGTGCGGGCGGTCATCGGCGAAGCCCTGCGCCGCTGCGCCGGCGATGACCGCCACGTGTTCATCCACCGGCTGAACATGGCGGAGCTGCTGCCCTTCATCGAGGCGCTGGAAGCGGCCGACCCGGCCAGCCTGCCGCTGTACGGCGTGCCGTTCGCCATCAAGGACAACATCGACCTGGCCGGCATCCCCACCACCGCCGGTTGCCCGGAGTTCGCCTACACCCCCGAGCGCAGCGCCTTCGTGGTGCAGCAGCTGATGGCCGCCGGTGCGGTGCCGGTGGGCAAGACCAACCTCGACCAGTTCGCCACCGGCCTGAACGGCACGCGCTCGCCCTATGGTGCTTGCCGCAACGCATTCCGGCCCGACTTCATCTCGGGTGGGTCCAGCGCGGGTTCGGCCGTGTCGGTGGCGCTCGGCTGGGCCAGCTTCTCGCTCGGCACCGACACCGCCGGGTCCGGCCGCGTGCCGGCCAGCTTTAACAATCTGGTCGGACTCAAGCCCACGCTGGGCCTGCTGTCGGCCAGCGGCGTGGTGCCGGCCTGCCGCACGGTGGACACCATCTCGGTGTTCGCCGGTACCTCCGCCGACGCCCAGGCGGTGCTGGCCGTGGCTGCGGTGCACGACCCGGCCGCCGCCTACAGCCGGGCCGCCCGCCCGTTCGGGCCCGACTTTTCGGCCGGGCCGTTCCGGTTCGGCGTGCCGCGCCCGCAGGACCTGAACTTCTTCGACAACCCGGCCGCCCCGCAGCTGTTCGAACAGGCGGTGCGGCGGCTGGAGTCGCTGGGCGGCGTGGTGGTGGAGGTCGACCTGCAGCCCTTCCTGGAGGCCGCGCGCCTGCTGTACGACGGTCCGTGGGTGGCCGAGCGGCACGCCGCCATCCGCGACTTCATCGACACCCGCCCCGATGCCGTCTTCGAGCCGGTGCGCACCATCATCCAAGGCGCGCAGCGCTACAGCGCCACCGACGCCTTCGTGGCCCGCTACCGCCTGCAGGCCCTGCAGCAGGTCTGCAACGCGGTGTGGCAGCAGGTCGACTGCCTGCTCACGCCCACCGCCGGCACCATCTTCCGCATCGAGGCCATGCAGGCCGACCCGATCCGCCTGAATGGTCAGCTGGGCTACTACACCAACTTCATGAACCTGCTGGACTACAGCGCGGTGGCGGTGCCGGCAGGCTTCCAGGACAGCGGCGACGCCCTTGGCCTGCCCTGGGGCATCACCCTGGCGGCCCCGGCCTTCCGCGACTTGCCGCTGCTGCGGCTGGCCGACCGCTTCCACCGCGCGCAGACGCTGCGGCTGGGCGCCACCGAGGTGCCACTCGACAGCACGCCGGCCCTGGTGCCCGCACCCGGCGGCGCGGGCAGCCTGCAGCCCGGCACCGTGCGCGTGGCCGTCTGCGGCGCACACCTGAGCGGCCTGCCCCTCAACGGCCAGCTCACCCAGCGGGGCGCGCGCCTGCTGGGGCCGGTGAAGTCGGCGCCCGAATACCGCTTCTATGCACTGGCCGGCGGCCCGGTGAAACGCCCGGGCATGGTGCGGGTGAGCGAAGGCGGCGGCGCCGTCGACATGGAGGTGTGGGAAGTGCCGGCCGAACACTTCGGCAGCTTCGTCGACGGCATCCCTTCGCCCCTGGGCATCGGCAAGGTGCGGCTGGCCGACGGCAGCTGGGTGAGCGGATTCGTCTGCGAAGCCGCCGGCCTGGAAGGCGCCACCGACATCACCCACCTGGGCAGCTGGCGGGCGTGGCTGGCGGCGGCCTGAGCTCCGGACACGGCGGGTCGCTAGACTCGCCACCTGCCGAGCTTCTGCCGCACCCATGAAGAACCGCTTGCCCACCCACCCGGCCGCCGTCCTCGCGCTGGCGTTCCTGGCCACCATCGGGCTGGGCACCCTGCTGCTGATGCTGCCCTGGGCCAGCGCCAGCGGCCAGAGCGCCCCCTGGCTGACCGCCCTGTTCACCGCCACCTCGGCCGTCTGCGTGACCGGGCTGGCCGTGGTCGACACCGGCACCTACTGGAGTCCGCTGGGCCAGGGGATGCTGATGGCGCTGTTTCAACTCGGCGGTTTCGGCATGATGACCTCGGCCGCGCTCATGGGCCTGCTGGTCGGCAAGCGCCTGGGTCTGCGCACGCGGCTGCTGCTGCAGTCGGAAACCCATGCGCTGTCCATGGGCGACGTGCGCTCGGTCGTGCGCATGGTGCTGGTCGTCACGGTGGTGTGCGAGGTCACGGTGGCCTTGTGGCTGGCGCTGCGTTTCGGCGCCACCATGGACCTGGGTTGGTCGCAGGCGCTGTGGCACGGCGCCTTCCATGCGGTGTCCGCCTTCAACAACGCCGGCTTCTCGACCTGGCCCGACAGCGTGATGCGCCATGTCACCGATGGCTGGGTGCTGGCCCCGCTGATGCTGGCCATCGTGCTGGGCGGCCTGGGTTTTCCGGTGCTGACCGAGCTGTGGGTGAACCGGCGCAACCGCAACGCAAGGTGGTCGGTCCACACCACGCTGACCATCTGGGGCTCGGCCGCGCTGGTGGTCATCGGCACCGTCTCGCTGTGGCTGGTGGAGCGCGAGAACGCCGGGACGCTGGGGCCGCTGGGCCTGGCCGATCAGTGGCTGGCGGCACTGTTCACCTCGGTGTCGGCGCGCACGGCAGGCTTCAACGCACTCGACATCGGCGCGCTCCAGACCGAGTCGCTGGTGCTGCATTACGTGTTGATGTTCATCGGCGGCGGCAGCGCCGGCACCGCCGGCGGCGTGAAGGTCACCACCTTCTTCCTGCTGCTGCTCATCGTCTGGACCGAGATCCGCGGCCGGGCCGACGTCGAGTTCCGCGGACGGCGGATCGGTGTCCCGGTGCAGCGGCAGGCGCTGACCATCCTCGTGCTCAGCGGCATGGCCCTGTCGATCGGCCTGCTCGCCATCGTGCCCATGGCCGAGCACATTCCGCTGGAGAAGCTGATGTTTGAAGTGGTGTCGGCGTTTGCCACGGTGGGCCTGTCCACCGGCATCACGGCCGATCTGCCGGCGGGCGCGCAGATGGTGCTGATCGCCCTGATGTATGTCGGCCGGGTGGGCGTGGTCACGCTGGCGCTGGCCCT
>PNMF01000120.1 GCA_013823485.1 Comamonadaceae bacterium | reverse complement strand
CGTCGGCCTTCTTCACCAGCCAGGTCCAGCCGGAGCCGAAGTTGCCCACGGCGCTCTTGACGAAGGCTTCCTTGAAGGCGGCGTAGCTGCCCCACTTGGCGTTGATGGCTGCGGCCAGGGCGCCGGTGGGCTCACCGCCGCCGTTGGGCTTCATGCAGTTCCAGAAGAAGGTGTGGTTCCAGATCTGGGCTGCGTTGTTGTAGATGCCGCCGCTGGACTTCTGGATGATGGACTCCAGGTCCATGCTCTCGAACTCGGTGCCCTTCTGCAGGTTGTTGAGGTTGACCACATAGGCGTTGTGGTGCTTGCCGTGGTGGAACTCCAGGGTCTCGCGGCTGTAATGCGGGGCCAGATCGTCCAGACCGTAGGGCAGTGCGGGCAGGGTGTGTTCCATGGGGGTTTCCTCTTGAATGGGGTTGGCGGGGGAAGCGCGCATTGTAGGCAGCGTCCGTGACGGTGCCGGCAGCAGGGTTGTTGTGGTCCGGTCCGGCGCGAGGACCTTCAGCGCGCCACCAGATCGGCAGAGCCGTCGGCCAGCGTGGCCCGCACCGGCTGGCCCGGCCCGATCTCGGCCGCGCGGGTGATGGCCTGCCCCTGGTCGTCGGTCAGCCAGGCATAGCCGCGCTCCAGCACCAGCTTCGGGTCCAGCAGCGACAGCGCCATCTGGCTGCGTTGCAGCCGCTGCTGGCGCGCCTGCACATCGCGTTGCAGGGCCACCGGCAGCCGCTGCGCCAGCCATTCCAGCCGCTGGCCGGACAGCGTCGTGCTGCGCACCACCCCCTGCTTCAGGCGGGCCTGCAGCCGGTCGAGCTGAAGCGCGGCCTGGTGCAGCCGGGTCGACGGCCTGCCCAGACGCTGGGTCAGCCAGTCCAGCCGCTGACCGTGCTGATCGACCGCCTGGTGTACCGCATCGCGCAGGCGTTCTTCCCCATAGGCCAGCTCGCCCAGCCGCTGCTCCAGCGAGGGCGCGCACAGCTCGGCGGCGGCGGTGGGCGTGGGAGCCCGAAGATCGGCCACGAAGTCGGCCAGGGTGAAGTCGGTCTCATGCCCGACGCCGCAGACCACCGGCACCGGCGCGCGGGCCATGGTGCGCACCACAGCGGGGTCGTTGAACGACCACAGGTCTTCCAGCGAACCGCCACCGCGCACCACCAGCAGCACGTCGCAGGCCAGGCCGCTGCCGTGCAGCGCATAGGCCCGCTCCAGTGCCGCCACCAGCTCGGCCGGCGCCTGCGCCCCCTGCACCGACGCCGGGAACAGCAGCACCGGAATGTGCGGCACCCGCCGTCGCAGGGCAGTGGCCACATCGCGCAGGGCGGCGGCCCCCAGCGAGGTCACCACGCCGATGCGGCGCGGCTGGGTCGGCAGCGGCCGCTTGCGGGCAGCGTCGAACAGGCCCTCGGCCTCCAGCTGCGCCTTGAGAAGCAGGAACTGCTCGAACAGCGCGCCCTGACCTGCAGGCTGGAGGCTGTCGACGATGAGCTGCAGGTCGCCCCGCGGGCCGTACACGTCGAGCTTTCCCCGGGCCACCACCCGCTGGCCGTCGCGCGGGGCGAAGCTCAGCTGGTCGGCGGCGCGGCGGAACAGGGCGCAGCGCACCTGGCCGGTGTCGTCCTTGAGCGAAAAGTAACAATGACCGCTCGCCGCACGCGAGAAGCCGGAAATCTCGCCCTGCACCGCAACCGGGTTGAAGCGGGCGCTCAAGGTGTCCGCAATGGCTCGCATCAGCGGGCCAACCGCCCACACACGCCCGCCGGATTCGGCCGACGGGTCTTCAATTCCGGCATTCACCGGGGTTCTGGAGGGAAATCTGTCCACAAGCCGCTTTCTGCCTGGGGTTTTGGGCCAACACCACCAAAGATGGCCAACAAGCCGCCAGATCGTTGATTTGTGAGCACTTCGGACTGCTCATTTGATGGGCAGATCATGCCATCGTGAGGAATGGCGGGATGCCGGCCGGGTGCCCCGGCGGCTTCTCCACAAAGTTATCCACAGAAACGGTGGGCAGGACGGGCACCGGTCGCGCTGCGCAAACGGTACGCCATAATCCGCCGGTCGCCCGTTCGCCGCGTTCGCGGCACCTGCCTGGAGCCCCGTTTTGCTGTCCATCATCCAAGCCGCCGGCTGGCCGATCTGGCCCCTGATCGCGTGTTCCGTCATCGGTCTGGCGCTCATCGTCGAGCGCTTCCTCAGCCTCAAGACCGCCAAGGTGATCCCGCCCAAACTGCTCGACGAAGCCATCATGGTCTCGCGCAATGGCGTGCCCGCCTCCGACGTGGTGGCCCAGCTGGAACAGAACTCGGCGCTGGGCGCGGTGCTGGCCAGCGGATTCCGCGCCGTCCATGCCAACCCCCGGCTGAGCGAGGACGACCTGCGCGCGAACCTGGAGGGCACCGGCCGGCTGGTGGCCGCCCGGCTGCAGAAGTACCTCGGCGCGCTGGCCACCATCGCGTCGGCGGCGCCGCTGCTGGGCCTGCTGGGCACGGTCATCGGCATGATCGAGATCTTCGGTTCCCAGGCCGGCGACGGTCTGGGCGTGGTGCCCGGCGGCGGCAACCCGGGGCAGCTGGCGCACGGCATCTCGATTGCGCTCTACAACACCGCCTTCGGCCTGATCGTGGCCATTCCGGCACTGATCTTCTGGCGCTATTTCCGCTCGCGGGTCGACGACTACCTGCTGTCCATGGAAGTGGCGGCCGACCGCTTTGCCCGGCACCTGCTGACCCTGCGCAAGGCCTGACATGAACTTCCGCCCCGGCACCCGCGACGAGCCCGAGATCAACCTGATCCCGTTCATCGACATCCTGCTGGTCGTCCTGATCTTCCTGGTGCTGACCACCACCTACAGCAAGTACACCGAGCTGCAGGTGAACCTGCCCACGGCCGATGCCGAGAAGCCGCAGTCCAACCCGCGCGAGGTGGTGGTGTCGGTCGGTGCCGACGGCCGCTTTGCCGTCAACCGGCTGGTGCTGGACGCCGGCTCGGTCGACTCGCTGGTGGCCGCCATCGGCGAAGCCGCCCGCGACGACCGCGAGGCCATGGTGATCATCAGCGCCGACGCCGCAGCCAGCCACCAGTCGGTCATCCACGTGATGGACGCCGCCCGCCGCGCCGGGCTTTCGCGCATCACCTTCGCCACCCAGCAGGGTGGGGCCGGCCAGGCCCGTGCACGGCCCTGACGGCAGCGGGCCGGCCAGCGGCCGGGCCCGGCGCGAGGCCCGCTGGCGCCAGATGGCCGTCAGCCGCGCATGGCCGGCTCCCCTGTTCCTCCCGCTCGCCTGGCTGTACGGCGGGCTGGTGTCGCTGCGCCACCGGCTGTACCAGCGGGCATGGCTGAGCAGCGATCGCCTGCCGGTGCCGGTGCTGGTGGTGGGCAATCTGGTGGCGGGTGGCGCGGGCAAGACGCCGGCCACCATCGCCGTCGTGCAACACCTGCAGCGCCAGGGCTGGACACCCGGCGTCATCTCGCGCGGGCACGGGCGATCTTCTGATGCCGTGCTCCAGGTCATGCCCGATGCAGCGGCGCAGGACGTCGGTGACGAGCCGCTGCTGATCGCCCGGCGCACCGGCGTACCGGTGTTCGTGGCCCGGCGGCGCGGCGATGCGGGCCGGGCCCTGCTGCACGCGCACCCGTCGGTCAACCTGCTGGTCTGTGACGACGGCCTGCAGCACCGCGCCCTGCACGCCACCGTGCGGCTGGCGGTGTTCGACGACCGCGGCACCGGCAACGGCTGGCTGCTGCCGGCCGGACTGCTGCGGGAGCCGTGGCCACCCCGGGGCGCACAACCCTGGCCCGATCTGGTCTGGCAACAGACCTCGGGGGCGGCCGCCTGCAGCATCCCGTCAGCCGGCCGACCGGTCTGGACCGTCACCCGGCGTCTGGCCAGCGAGGCGATCGCGGCCGATGGCCAACGGCTGCCGCTGGAGCGGCTGGCGGATGCACCTTTTCGGGCCCTGGCCGGCATCGCCCGCCCCGATGCCTTCTTCGACATGCTGCGGCGCGCCGGTCTGCAGCCGCAGCGCTGCATCGGCCTGGCGGACCATGCCGACGCGCCCGCGATGCGTGCTGCGCTGGCCGACGACCCGCTGCTGCCGGTGGTCTGCACCGAGAAAGACATGGTCAAGCTGGCCGGCCTGGCACTGCCCTGCCCGGTCTGGGCCGTTCCACTGGAACTGGACGTGCCGCCGCAAGCCCTGGCCGCACTCGATGACGCGCTGTCGCCCTATCATCCCGCCCATGGACACCAAACTGCTTGAACTGCTGGTCTGCCCGGTCACCAAGGGGCCGCTGAGCTTCGACCGCGAGCGCCAGGAACTGATCTCCCGACCCGCCCGCCTGGCCTACCCGGTTCGCGACGGCATTCCGGTGCTGCTGGAGCACGAGGCGCGGCCCCTGTCGGACGAAGAGCTGGCCCGGCCCAGCGCCCCCGCCCCGCTGGGCTGACATGGCCGTCGCGCCCTTCACCGTGCTGATCCCGGCACGGATGCGCTCCAGCCGGCTGCCCGACAAACCGCTGGCCGATCTGGCGGGCCTACCGATGGTGGTGCGGGTGGCGCAACGCGCCGCCCTCAGCCGGGCCGGGCGTTGCGTGGTCGCTGCCGACGACGTCCGCATCGTGGAGGCCTGCTGCCAGCACGGTGTGCACGCCCTGCTCACCCGCGACGACCACCCCAGCGGCAGCGACCGGCTGGCCGAGGCCTGCACCCTGCTGAACCTGCCCGACGATGACGTGGTGGTCAATGTGCAGGGCGACGAACCCCTGATCGATCCGACCCTGATCGACGCGGTGGCCGCCGAACTCCAGCGCCGGCCCGACTGCGTGATGAGCACCGCCGCCCACGCCATCGACCGGCACGAGGACTGGATCAACCCCAACGTGGTCAAGGTGGTGACCGACCGCGACGGCACCGCGCTCTACTTCAGCCGCGCGCCCCTGCCCTGGTGGCGCGATGCACCGCCCACCCCGACCCTGCCCTCACCGGCCCCGCTGCGGCATGTGGGCATCTATGGCTACCGGGCCGGATTCCTGCGCCGCTTTCCGGGCCTGGCGCCCTCGCCCCAGGAACAGCTGGAATCGCTGGAGCAGCTGCGGGTGCTGTGGCACGGCGGCCGCATTTCGGTGCATGTCAGCGAGCAGGCCCCCGGCCCCGGTGTGGACACGCCGCAAGACCTGGAGCGGGTGCGGCAACTGCTGAAAACCCCGGGCGCAATACCCCCCCTTGCGTAAGCTGGCACCACGGCGGGGCATGCTATCCTCGCCGCGCTGTCCCGGTGCCCACGCCCGGGGTGCAGTCGCGCGCCAGACGCGGCCACACCACTGAACACACTGCAAAAGGAAAACGATGAGACTCATCCTGTTGGGCGCACCGGGTGCCGGCAAAGGAACGCAAGCCACCTTCATCTGCCAGAAGTACGGCATCCCCCAGATCTCGACCGGTGACATGCTGCGCGCCGCCGTCAAGGCCGGCACCCCGCTGGGCCTGCAGGCCAAGGCGGTGATGGAATCGGGCGGTCTGGTCAGCGACGACCTCATCATCAACCTGGTCAAGGAACGCATCGCCCAGCCCGACTGCGCCAACGGTTTCCTGTTCGACGGTTTCCCCCGCACCATCCCCCAGGCCGACGCCATGAAGGCCGCCGGCGTCAAGCTGGACTACGTGCTGGAGATCGATGTGCCCTTCGACGCCATCATCGAGCGCATGAGCGGCCGCCGTTCGCACCCCGCCTCGGGCCGCACCTACCACGTCAAGTTCAATCCGCCCAAGGTGGCCGGTGTGGACGACGTCACCGGTGAAGCGCTGATCCAGCGAGAGGACGACAAGGAAGAGACCGTCAAGAAGCGGCTGGACGTCTACAGCGCCCAGACCCGCCCCCTGGTCGACTACTACAGCAGCTGGGCCAAGGCCGACCCGGCCGCTGCCCCGAAGTACCGCGCCATCAGCGGCATCGGCTCGGTCGACGAGATCACGTCGCGCGCGATGCAGGCCCTCGCGGCCTGATAGCCCGCTGCGGTTCGGCCTGCGCTCAGGCCGGGCTGGACCGCAATCCCACGACTCGGCCGTCGTGGAACACATATTCGGCGCGCAACAACGCGGCGCCTTTTTCGTCGGTGAAGGTGAAGCCGACCACCGCCACCTGTGCCCCCACCGGCACTTCGGTCATCTGCCATTGCTGCAGCCGGAACAGGGGTGCCAGCTCCACCTCCCAGCGCCGATCTGTCCGGCGCGGCAGCGTGGTGCGGGACAGCAGGGCCGGCCCGTCCACCCCGGCCTGCTGGGCGGGCAGCGGGCGCCGGGTCAGATCGGCCGGCAAGGCCAGTTTTTCAGGCAGTTCCAGCACCAGTTCGGCGTGCGGGTTGCGCCAGCGCACCTCGGCCACACGGCCCTCCAGATAGATGGGGCGGTTCTGGTCAAAGCTGCTCCAGCCATGGTGGGCCCAGGCCGGCAGCGTGGCGCCGGCAGCACCGGTGGCCAGGGCAGAGAGAAGAATGTCGCGTCGTTGCAGATGCATGGGGAAGTCCTTGGGGTGGGTCACCAGTAGCCGATCCAGCGGCCGCAGGTGATGACGAGCAGCCAGAGCACGGTCGACAGCAGCAGGGAGGCGCGGGCGCCGAAGTCCTGCCGTTCCAGCGAGCGCCGGGCATGGAACCAGCCCGAATTGCAGGCCGCCAGCATCATCAGCGCCACCTTGATTGTGAACATGCGGTTGGCCAGCAGTTCCGTGGGCTGGGTGGAAAACATCAGCAGGCCGGTGACGGCGCACAGGCCGAAACCGGTCACCGCCAGGCCCAGCGACAGCCGCGCCAACGGCGCCACCGGCACATCGGACGCCAGGCCCCAGACCCGCGCCTCCAGCAGCACCAGATTGCCCAGCAGCAGCGCGATGCCGACGATGTGCACCACCTCGAGCATCGGGTAGGCCCAGGGGTGGGCGCCCAGCGCGGCCCCCACTCAGGCCTCCGCCAGCCGCCAGGCCAGCTCCAGCCGGGCCTTGGCCGGCGAGAGCCCGTCCAGATCGGCAAACGGCTGCCCGGACCAGGGCACCACCGGACCTTCCGGGCAGCGGGTGGCCAGCACCACCGCCATGCCCTCGTCGCGTGCGCGCTGCAGGGCCGCCTGCAGGCGCTGGTGGAGCGAGCCGTTGCCGGTGCCCGACACCACGATGCCGCGGCAGGCCAGCTCCGGTGCGTGCTGCGCCTGCAGCCGCAAGGCGTCGATCAAAGCGCCGTCGGCGTCGGCGTGGCTGGTCACCCAGACCACGCGGGCCAGCGAACCCAGGGCCACAAAGCGGGCCGCTGCCACCGCGTCGACCGGCGCCGGCACAGCCGGCGGCCAGTCGCGAAAGCGCCTGAGCAACCCTTCCTCGACCACGCCCAGGGGCCCCGCCTCGCCAGACGAAAACGGCTGGAGACGGTACGGGTGCACCTTGGCCACGTCCCGGGCCAGATGCACCTGGCCGCCACACACCACGCTCACGCCGCGCGCACCGGGCGCCTGCACCACGGCCAGTGCGTCCGACAGGTTCTGCGGCCCGTCGGGCGCCACCGCCGTGGCCGGCCGCATGGCACAGGTCAGCACCACCGGCTTGCCCGGCTTCAGCACCGACTGCAGCAGCCACGCGGTTTCCTCGAGGGTGTCGGTGCCGTGGGTCACGACGATGCCGGCCACCTCGGGCCGCTGCAGGTGCGCCACCAGCCGGGCCACCAGCGCCTGCCAGACCGGCAGCGTCATGTCCTTGCTGTTGATCTGGGCGACCTGCTCCACATCCACCGCCTGGCCTTCCCACGCCGGCAGCCCGGCCACGAGGTCGGATACCGGCACCTGGCCGGCGGTGTAACCCACGTTGTCGCCGGCCCGGGTGGCACGCCCGGCGATGGTGCCCCCGGTGCCCAGAATGACGATCCGGCGCGGCTGTGCTGAATCCGACACTTGTCAAAGCCTTTCGAACTGGTTAAAAATACAGGAACTGTACAAACAAAT
>PNMF01000119.1 GCA_013823485.1 Comamonadaceae bacterium | reverse complement strand
GAACAGCCCCAGCGGCAGCGCGATCACCGCCGACAGCAGGAAGCCGGTGACCACGCGGTAGGTGCTGATGGCCATGTCGTCGATCAGCCCGTCCTCCACCAGCCAGGTCCAGCTTTTGGCGAGCACCGCCGCCGGTGAGGGCATGAAGGTCGGGTCGATGCCGCCCCACCGCGCCAGTGCGGCCCAGGCCAGCAGCGGCGAGAGCAGGCCGATGACGGCCAGGGTCAGCCAGGTGCGCTGGCCGATCGGGGCGCGCACCGTCCACAGGCGCGACCAGCGCGCGGGCGGTCGGGTGGGGGCGGGTGCCTGCGCGAGGGCATGGGCATTGGTCGGCATGCAGGGCTCCTGATCGGTGGGACGCAAGGCCAGAGAGGCGAGCGCATGCACGCTCAGTGCGTGCCGTGCCAGCTTCTCCCGGGCTTTTGTCCCTCCGTGGAACCACACGATCGTGGCCGACTGCTCTCGGACCAGCCGGCGCCGCGAACCCGTGCAGACGGGGGCAGCGCCCGGAACCCTAGCGGTCATTCAAGGCTGCGGTTCACTGTTGTGGTGCAACCGCCTCTCTGTGCCGGGATAAAAGCAGGATTGATGCCAGCCCGATGCCGTACCCTCGGGCCCCATGAGTTCCGAACACCCGCCCCTGACCTGGGCCCTGCAACAGGCCATCAAGGCCGCCGGCTGGCCGCTGGCACCCGAGCTGCTGGCGCCGGGGGCCGACTTCCTGGCGCCGCTCGACGGGGGTCTGGTGCCGCTGCACTGGGCCTGTGCCGGCGGCAAGCACGGGCTGGTGCGGCACATGCTGGAAAACGGGGCGGACCCCCGGGTGGGCGATGCAGCCGGGCAGACCCCGATCGACATGGCCCTGCAGGCCGGCAGCTTTCAGGTGGTGATGCTGCTGATCGACCGGCTCAAGGCACTGGCCGCGCCGCCGCCCGACGCCGCCCTGCGCGAGCGCCTCACCGCCACCTTCGCCGCCAGCCACACCGACGCGCGCAACCGCCTGCAGCAGACGCTCAAGGACTGGGACCGCATCGGCAAGAAGAACCCGGTGAAGGCTCAGGCCGGATCGTCCAGCCGCTCCAGATAAGCCAGCGCCAGTTCGCGCAGCCGGTCGCGGCCGAAGCTCGGGTCGTGTCCGGCGTGCACCACCTGCACCGGCAGGCCCAGCAGGTGCAGCACCTCGAAGTGGCGGTTGCCGAGGTCGATCACGTCGCCCTCGTCGAGCTCGCGGGTGACGCTGGCCTGCCGCACCTGCCAGGCCGAGAGGTCGTAGCCCGGCGCCGGCAGTGCGGTGAGCGCGGGGCCGCCGGTCTCGTAACCGGGGGCGTCAAAGTCCAGGTGCGCCAGATCGATGTCGCCCAGGGTGAAGGCGGGGTCGGCGCCGCGCAGGCCCAGGGCTTCGAGCCGGTGGCACCAGCATTCGGCGAATTCATGGTGGCCACCCACATGGTCCAGGTGCACATGGGTGGCGAGTGCCGCCACGCGCTGCCCGAACAGGTGCCGGGAGGCCTGGTAGAGGCTGGCGACTCCCAGCCCGGTGTCGATGACCAGGTCCAGCTCGCGCCCCTGCACATGCCAGATGTTGCAACGCAGAAGCGGCACCACATGGGGCTCGGTGATCAGGGTCAGGCCGTCGCCCAGGGCGCGGAACTGAAACCAGTCGCCGCTCAGGGCGGGCAGCGGTGGTGTGGCGGGCGTCATGGTGCGTCCCCCGCGGCTTCCAGGCGCAGTTCAAAATCCAGCAGCACCGAGGCCAGCGCCGGATGGCGCTGCAGCACCTGGGCCAGGGTCTCGTCGGGTTGCAGGTCGGCCGGCCAGTCGGCCGCGCTGCGCGAACCGCCCCGCAACTGCAGGGCGTATCGACCGGCCTCGAACCGCCAGACGCCGGTGGGGTCTCCCCGGTCGTCGACCTGGGCCAGCGCACGGAACGGACCGTCGGAGCCGGGCAGGCGTTCCCAGACCTCCAGGTACTGGGCGTGCACGCCGGTCTCGATCAGGCGGTCGGGGGTCTCGAACACCATGTGGCCGGCATCCGGCGTGCTGCGCGGGGGCTGGATGTCCCAACGGCGGTGCCAGGTGCAGACCTCGGGCTGGCCGTCGTGCCCGCCGCTGATGCGGGTGATGCCGCAAAAGCCCTGCAGCTGTGCACGGCCGGCCGGCGTGGCCGGATCGACGCCGGCCGGCACCCGCAGGTCGGCATGCCAGCCCTCGGTCTGCAGCCAGTGCACGCGCGTGGTGGTGTCGCGGCCTTCGGGTGTCTGCAGCAGCGTGCGTTGCCACACGCCACGGTAACGCGGGGGCACCGGGTGTTCGGGGATGGGCAGGTCGATCCAGCGGGTCATGGGGTGGATGTCTCGGCTGCGAGCGCGTGCAGGGCGTCCACCACCTCGGCGGTGCTGCAGACCCGCCCGAAGATGCCGCCCTCGACCCCGATCATGGCCAGCGCCGGGGCCTGCAGATCGGGCTGGCTGGCGGCGGTGGCGTCGCCCACGGTGACGCAGTCCAGCCCCCGGTCCACCGCTTCACGCAGGGTGGAGTGCACGCAGACCTCGGTGGTGACGCCGCACACGATCAGCTGGCGCACCCCGACGGCGTTCAGCAGCGCCTCCAGTGTGGTGCGGTGAAAGGCGCCGTAGCCGGGCTTGTCGATCACATGCTCGTTGCTGCGCGGACGCAGTTCGGGCACGAAGTCGTGGCCCTGCTCGCCGCGCACCAGCAAGCGGCCCAGCGGCCCGTGGCTGCCGATCGGCGCACCGGCTGCGATGCTGCGGGCCAGCTTGGCCGGCGGGCAGTCCGACAGGTCGGGCAGATGCCCTTCGCGGGTGTGCACGATGGTGATGCCCGCGCTGCGCGCAGCGGCCAGCAGGGCCTGGGCCTGCTGCACCACGCGCTGCAGCCGGCCGATGTCCAGCCCGGCCTGGTGGGCATAACCCCCGGCGCTGCAGAAGTCGCGCTGCAGGTCGATCACCACCAGCGCGGTGCGGTGGCGGTCGAACACCAAGGGTGGGGCGCCCGGGTTCATGGTGCCGGCCGGTGGAAGCCGGTGCGGATGGCCTGGGCCATGCGGCCGGCCACCTCGGCCGCCAGCAGGGCACCCTTGGCCGAATCCGAACCGCGCGCCGACGACAGCACGCCCGAGGCCGGCACCCAGTCGGTGCGGGGCGGGTACATGTCGTAGGGAGGGAAATCGGCCGGGCCGTCGTCGGGCAGCAGGTCCATGCGGACCAGGGCCGGGTGGTAGTGCAGCATCATCGATGTCTCCAGCACCGCCGCATGCTCCAGCGCAAAGCCGGGGAAGCCTTCGGGGAACACATGGCCCAGGGTCTGCTCGGTCATGAAGTCCCAGTACTCCAGCCGCATCACCTGCAGGGCACAGGCAGGGTCGGCGGCGCGGGCATCGCGCAGGCCGAGGTCGATGCCCTCGATCAGGAACCACTGGTTCTCGTAATGGCCATTCACCAGCACCAGCCGCTGCAGCCCGTGGCGCGCAAATTCGCGCACCGCGTCGCGCACCTGGCCGATGAGCGTGGCGGCGTCCACGCTGGTGGTGCCGCAGAAGTGCTGGCCGCCGCCGCACTTGGGCTGCGACTTGTAGCCGTAGCTCAGCGTGGGCGCCACCAGACCGCCCACCAATGCAGCGGTGTCGGCCGATACGGCGCTGGCCAGCAGGCCGTCGGTGCCCAGCGGCAGGTGCGGTCCATGCTGTTCGAGGGCACCCACCGGCAGCAACACCGGCGGCTGCACCTGCTGCACGGTGCGCTGGTAGTCGACCCAGGAGAGCTGGTTCATCCAGACGGTGGAGGTGGGCGGGGTGTTCATGGTGTCGGTGGGGTGGGTTGCACGACCGGCTGCACAGGCGCCGGTGGGAAGACGGCTTCGGCCAGCGCGGCAGCGGCGATCAGCGCGCCGCCGGCCCAGCCCATGGGCGTGAGCTGTTCGCCGCCGAACAGCAGCGCGGTGCCGACCGACACCACCAGCTCGGCCAGCAGGATCACGCCGGCCCGGCTGCTTTCCAGGTGGCTCACGCCGTACTGCCAGGTGATGGTGGCCAGCAGCATCCAGCCGAAGCCGTAGGCCAGCAAGGCGGCCCACAGCAGCACCGGCATCTCGGGCACGCTGTGGCCCAGCAGGCCGGTGGCCAGGGCCGAGAGCAGGCCGCAACCCACAAACACCGACAGCGTCTTGGTGCGCAGCGGCACCCGGTGGGCGGCCCGGGCGATCACATTGTTGGCCGCAAAGGCCAGCCCGGCCGACAGCGACAGCGCATCGACCAGCGTGAAGTCCAGCGACTGTCCCCGCAGCAGCTCCGGCCCGCCCAGCACCAGCCACAGGCCCACGATGGCGCCGGCCACCGCGAGCCAGCGGGCCGGCGGTATGTGTTCCTTCAGGAAGATGCGCCCGCCCAGCACCGACCACACCGGCGACAGGTAGAACAGGAACATGACGCGCGCCACGTCGCCCAGCATCACCGCATTGACGAACGAGGTGTTGGCCCAGCCGCCCACCACCACCAACCCCAGCACCAGGGCCCACTGGCTGCGCCAGGCCAGGCGGTCGCGCCAGAGCAGCACCAACGCCAGCAGGCCGACCGAACCGTAGGTGAGCAGCGACACCACCGGGCCGGCCAGCCCCTGCCCCACAAAGGCCTTCAGCGGCATCCAGGTCAGGCCCCAGAGCGTGGCGGAGAACAGCAGCACGCCGGTGGCGAGGCGGTCGGTGGGGCGGTCGGGCAGCAGGTTCATGGTGCGTCCGGCGATCAGGGCATGACCGAGCCGCCGTTGGGCCCGAGCACCTGACCGGTGTAGAAGCGCGAGAGGTCGCTGGCGAGGAACAGCACGGTGTCGGCCACCTCGGCGGGGTCGGCCAGCCGGTGCTGCGGAATGTCGAGCTCCTTCTCCAGCCACTCGGCGCTCATGTGTTCGGCCGACACCATGGCGGTGGCCACCGGACCCGGTGCCACCGCATTCACGCGCAACTGCGGCGCGAACTCGCGCGCCAGCGACTTGGTCAGGCCGATCACGCCGGCCTTGGCGGCGCAGTAGGCGGCGTAACGGCCACGCCCGAGCAGGCCCAGGTCGGACGCGATGTTGACGATGCTGGCCCGCCCCGGGTCGGTGGCCTGCGCCAGCATGGCCGGCAGCAGCGCACGGCAGACCAGGAACACGCCCTTGAGGTCGACGCTGAGCACCCGGTCCCAGTCGGCCTCAAGCGTGTCCAGGAAAGGCTTGTCCTGCAGGATGCCGGCGTTGTTGACCAGAATGTCCAGCGCCCCGACCTGCTCGGCCATGCGCTGCACCTCGGCGGCCAGGGCCACGTCGGCCTCCACCGCCATGGCCTGGCCGCCGGCGGCAGCGATCTCCGCCACCAGCCGATCGGCCTCGTCACCCTGCCCGAGGTGGTTGACCCACACCATGGCGCCGGCCTGCGCCAGCCGCAGCGCGGTGGCCCGACCGATGCCGGTGGCCGCGCCGGTGACCAGCGCCCGCCGCCCGGCCAGCGAGACCGCCACACCGGTGCCGCGGGGCGCGGTCACGCCATCACCTCGCCATGGCTGGCGCTCAGGCACTGGCCGGTGAGCGCCCGCGAGGCCGGGCTGGCCAGGAACAGGAAGACACCCGCCAGGTCGGCCGGCTCCAGCATCCGCGGCACCGCCTGGCGGGACAGGATGTCGCGCTCCACCTCGGCTTCGCTGCAACCCCGCTCGCGGGCCATGGCCGCCAGCGAACGCATCGCCGCAGCGGTGCGCACCCAGCCCGGGCAGACCGCATTCACCCGGATGCCGCGCGGCCCCAGTTCCAGCGCCAGCGAACGGGTCAGCCCCACCACCGCATGCTTGCTGGCGCTGTAGGCCGAGAAACCCGCCACGCCGATGCGCCCCCAGATGGACGACTGGTTGATCACGCTGGCGCCATCGGCCAGCAGCGGCAGCAGGGCCCGGGTCAGGCGCAGCATGCTGGTGACGTTGTTGTCCAGCAGGTCGGCCCAGCGGGCATTGGCATGGGGATCGGCGTCGTCCAGCGGCGTGGGGTATTCGGTGCCGGCGTTGTTGATCAGCACGTCCACCCCGCCCCAGCCCTGGGTCAGGCCGTCGGCCAGGCCGGCCACCGCGGTGTCGTCACACAGGTCGACCGCGGCGGTGGCGATGGTCGAACGCCCCGGGTCGCCGTCCACCAGGCGCTGGCGCAGGGCCTGCAGCGCAGCGGCTTCACGGTCGACCAGCAACAGCCGGGCGCCCTGCGCCGCGAACGCCTCGGCCAGGCCCTGGCCGATGCCGCCGGCGGCGCCGGTGAGCACCACGCGCAGGCCTGCTTCGGGCGCCGGGAAGCGGGTCATACCGCGGTCAGGAACGACACGCCAACCGCCCCGATGAAGCCGTCGGCCCGGTTCGGCGTGCCCGGGGGCAGCACCTCGCCGTAGTCCTTGGACAGCACCCGGGTCACCCGGTGGCGGTGGTAGGCCCGCAGCAGCTCGCCCACGGTGATGACCTGGGCGCAGCCCTGCGGGTAGAGCTGCCGGTGCAGCGCCGGCAGCTGGTACCAGGGCGCCACCGGGCGCTCGTGGTGCGCGTTGTGGAAGCCGAAGTTCAGCCACAGCAGGTTGAGCCAGCGCGCATCGATGGCCACCACGTCGCTGAAGGTGTTGGCCTGCTCGTAGGCGCGGTCGCGCACCTTGTCGTTCGGGATCGGCCGGTCGTCCAGGATGGGATAGGCGTCGTAGGTGTGCTGGAAGCAGTCGGCGAAGCGCAGCACATGGATGAACAGCAGGTAGGCCAACAGGTACAGCGCCAGCGCCTTGAGCGACCACCAGGCCAGCAGGCCCCAGCCGGTCAGCCGCACCAGGCCGGTCAGCAGCACGCGCCGGCGCGCATCGCGCTTGCGCTCGTCGATGAAGGGCAAGGCGATCACGCAGCCGCGCATCACGAACTCCACCGCCGGCACATGCAGCCATTCCAGCGCCAGCACCAGCCGGCACAGCAGCGGCCGGGCCCGCAGGAAGGCCTGCAGGTCGAAGGTGATGACGTCGGCCCGCTCCACATGGTGGCGCATGTGCTTGCGCCGCAGGTCATCGAAGCGGGCGAAGCAGCTGCCGTTGATCCAGCTCATCAGCGTGCCCCAGCGCTCGTTGGCCTGCGGGGTGCGAAAGATGGCCTGGTGCGCGAACTCGTGGATGAAGTAGGCCGACCAGGTCAGTGTCAGCACCACCAGCAGCACGCCGGCCAGGTTCACCGGCCAGGCGGGCTGGCCCAGCAGCCAGATGCCCAGGGGCCAGCCCAGCACCGTGACGCCCATGGCCACGGTGTTGGGCAGCGCCCCGTCGGCATGACGGAACATCGATGCCATGGTCGCCCTCCGGGCCTTATTTGGTCAGGGCCTTGACGAACGAGGCGTCGAAGGTGGCCTCGATGGCCGGCACTTCCTTGATCTGGCCCTTGGCCTTGAGCAGCTGGCCGATCACCTCGCCGCTGGCGAAGTAGGAGGTGGTCTCCTTGCCCTTGGCGAAGGCCTTGGGCATCTCGGCCAGCGGGATGTTGTAGACGCCGCTCATCTGCTCCTTGGCTTCCTTGGCCGAGACGCCCATGAACTTGCCGATGATCTTGGCGGCCTCGTCGGGCTTGCTCTTCATGTAGGCCATGCCGTCCAGGTAGGCCTTCATGATGTTGGTGATCTCGGTCGGCTTGGCCTTGATCATCTTGTCGTCGAACACCAGCACGTCGGCGATCAGGCCCGGCGCGTCCTTGGACGAGAACACCACCTTGAACTTCTTGCCGCCACCCTGGCTGAGGATCTGCGACAGGCTGGGCTCGTAGGTCACACCGATCGGCAGCTGGCCCGAGGCCATGGCCGCCGGCACCGCCTCGGGCGTCATGCTGACCGGGGTGATGTCCTTCTCGGTCAGGTTGACCGTCTTGAGCGCATACGAGAGCAGGAAGTCGCTCGGCGAGAGCGGGTTGTAGCCGATCTTCTTGCCCTTGAAGTCGGCCACCTTGCTGATGGAGCCGTCGGCCACGATGGCGTCGCCCCCGTTGGAATAGTCGATCGGCATGACCACCTTCATGGCCTTGCCGGCGGCCACCTGCCCGACCACCTGGTCGTAGGTCAGCATGCCGCCGTCGATGGCGCCCGAAGCGATGGCGGGC
>PNMF01000118.1 GCA_013823485.1 Comamonadaceae bacterium | reverse complement strand
TGCGGCCTGCTGTACTTCATCATCGGCGCCATCGTGCAGGCGGTGGGCACCGGCTGGATCGAGCGCTTCATGCCGCCGGTGGTGACCGGCTCGGTGGTGGCGGTGATCGGCCTGAACCTGGCCGGCATCCCGATCAAGAACATGGCCCCGACCGCCTTCGACGCCTGGATGCAGGCCGTGACCTTCGTGGCGGTGGGCATGGTGGCGGTGTTCACCCGCGGCATGGTGCAGCGCCTGCTGATCCTGGTCGGCCTGATCGTGGCCAGCGTGATCTACGCAGTGCTGGCCAACGGCTTCGGCATGGGCAAGCCCATGGACCTCTCGGGCATTGCCAGCGCCGCCTGGATCGGCCTGCCCAACTTCAGCGCCCCGGTGTTCAGCGCCAACGCCATGCTGCTGATCGCGCCGGTGGCCATCATCCTGGTGGCCGAGAACCTGGGCCACATCAAGGCGGTGACCGCCATGACCGGCAAGGACCTGGACCGCTACATGGGCCGCGCCTTCATGGGCGACGGCGTGGCCACCATGGTGGCCGGCAGCGCGGGCGGCACCGGCGTGACCACCTACGCCGAGAACATCGGCGTCATGGCGGCCACCAAGATCTACTCCACCGCCATCTTCCTGATCGCCGGCATCATGGCCGTGGTGCTGGGTTTCAGCCCCAAGTTCGGCGCCCTGATCCAGGCGATTCCGCTGCCGGTCATGGGTGGCGTCTCGATCGTGGTGTTCGGCCTGATCGCCGTGGCCGGCGCCAAGATCTGGGTGGACAACAAGGTCGACTTCAGCGACAACCGCAACCTGATCGTGGCCGCCGTGACGCTCATCCTGGGCACCGGCGACTACACCCTGAAGTTCGGCGCCTTTGCGCTGGGCGGCATCGGCACCGCCACCTTCGGTGCCATCCTGCTCTACGCGCTGCTCGGCCGCCGCTCCTGAAAAAAGCCTGCCCCATGCTGGAACGCACCCACCCGCAGAACGACGACCTGAGCCGCTACCTGGCGGTGATGGTGCAGCACGGGGCCTCCGACCTGTTCCTCTCCAGCGGCACGCCGGCCGGCATCAAGGTGCAGGGCAGCCTGCGCCGCCTGGACGAGCCGGCGCTGGACGGCGGGCAGACGCAGGCACTGGCCTACTCGATCATGCGGGAGTCGCAGATCAAGTCGTTCGAGGCCACGCTGGAATGCGACTTCGCCATCGCCCTGCCCGGCCTGGGCCGCTTCCGGGTGAACGTGTTCCGCCAGCGCGGCGAGGTGGCGGTGGTGGTGCGGCACATCAACGCGCGCATTCCCTCGATCGACAGCCTCAAGCTGCCGCCGGTGCTCAAGCAGCTGTGCCAGCTCAAGCGCGGCCTGGTGCTGATGGTGGGCGCGGCCGGCTCCGGCAAGAGCACCACGCTGGCGGCCATGATCGACCACCGCAACCGCACCGTGGGCGGCCACATCCTGACGGTGGAAGACCCGATGGAGTTCGAGCACAGCCACGGCGTGGCCATCGTCGACCAGCGCGAGGTCGGGCTGGACACCCGCTCGTTCGACGAGGCCCTGCGCCACGCCATGCGCGAGGCGCCCGACGTCATCATGATCGGCGAGATCCGCGACCGCGAGACCATGCAGCACGCCATGGCCTATGCGGAAACCGGCCACCTGTGCCTGTCCACCCTGCACGCCAACAACACCAACCAGGCGATCCAGCGCATCCTCAACTTCTTCCCCGAGGCGGCGCACCGGCAGGTGCTGATGGACCTGTCGCTCAACCTCAAGGGCGTGGTGGGGCAGCGCCTGCTGCGCAACAGCGCCGGGCAGCTGGTGCCGGCGGTGGAGGTGATGCTGCTCTCGCCCTATGTGTCGGAGCTGATCCAGAAGGGCCAGACCGACGACATCAAGGAGGCCATCGCCAAGAGCAACGAGCTCGGCATGATGACCTTCGACCAGTCGCTCTACGACCTGTACCTGCGCGGCGAGATCACGGCCGATCAGGCCATCGACTACGCCGACTCGCGCACCGACGTCTCGCTGCGCATCCGCCTGCACACCGGACACCGGCCCGACACCTCGGGCCTGGGCATCCAGCGCTGAAGGCCCTGAGCGCGGCCGCGCTCAGGGCGTGGCGCGCTCGCAGCGGCCCTGGCCGGTGGCCTGGCCGCGGAAGTCGCTGGTCCAGGTCTGGCTGGCGGTGTCGATCTGGATGCGCTCGTTGTCCAGCGCGGTCATGATCACCGTCTCGGCGATGGCAAAGGTGTAGACCGGCACGCCGTCGATGCTCACGCTGCGCACCCGCTTCTGGTCGTAGCCGATGTCCACCACCCGGCTCCAGCTGCTGCGCGTGGGCATGTAGACCGCATCGCAGACCAGCTGGACCTGCTGCAGGGCGGCCTGCGCGCCGGTGGCCCACAGGGCCAGCACCAGCGCCAGCACCTTGATGGCCGGGGCCTTCATGCGGCACCGCCCTGGGCCATGCGCTGGCTCTTCCAGTAGACGTCGTCGCCACCGTTCATGCGGTTGAGCACCCGGGCCAGCACGAACATCAGGTCGGACAGGCGGTTGAGGTACTGGCGCGGCGCGTCCTTGATGGCTTCCTCGTTGCCCAGGGCCACCACCGCGCGCTCGGCGCGCCGGGCCACGGTGCGGCACACATGGGCCAGGCTGGCCGCGCGCGAACCGGCGGGCAGGATGAATTCCTGCAGACGCGGCAGCTGGGCGTTGTAGCGCTCCAGCGCCTCGTCCAGCGCGGCCACGGCCTCGGGCTTGAGCAGCTCGAAGCCGGGAATGGACAGTTCGCCGCCCAGGTTGAAGAGCTGGTGCTGGATCTCCACCAGCAGTTCGCGCACGTCGGCCGGCATGTCCTCGCACAGCAGCACGCCGATCTGGCTGTTGAGTTCGTCGACGTCGCCCATGGCGTGCACGCGCAGGCTGTTCTTGGAGACGCGGGAGTTGTCGCCCAGGCCGGTGGTGCCGGCGTCGCCGGTGCGGGTGGCGATCTGGGTGAGTCGGTTGCCCATGGGGTTCCTTTGCGGTGGGCGCCGACGGTGGCGGCGCATGGAAGTCGGTCGCGGAATTGTCGATGATCTGACAACCGTCCGTCGCCCATCCCCCGGGGTTCCCCCGCTAAACTGGCCGGACAACACGACCCGGAGACCGCCCCATGAACGCCCCCGCCGACATCCAGCACCTGCTGCCCCAGGTCCACCAGCGCCCGGTACCCGAGGCCTTTCTGGCCGCCCTGCAGCAGCGCTTCGGGGCGCAGTGCTCCACCGCCATGGCGGTGCGCGAACAGAACGGGCGCGACGAATCGGTGTTCAGCGTGCCGCCGCCGGCCGCTGTGGTGTTTGCCGAATCCACCGCCGATGTGGCCGACGCGGTGGCCCTGTGCGCCCGGCACCGGGTGCCGGTGATCCCCTTCGGTGTCGGCTCTTCGCTGGAAGGCCACCTGCTGGCGGTGCAGGGCGGCATCAGCATCGACCTGGGGCGCATGAACCAGGTGCTGGCCATCCAGGCCGAAGACCTCACGGTCACGGTGCAGCCCGGCGTGACCCGCAAGGCGCTGAACGAGGCGCTGCGCAGCGAGGGCCTGTTCTTCCCGATCGACCCCGGGGCCGACGCCTCCATCGGTGGCATGGCCGCCACCCGCGCCAGCGGCACCAACGCCGTGCGCTACGGCACCATGCGCGAGAACGTGCTGGCGCTGGAGGTGGTGACCGCGCGCGGCGAGGTGATCCGCACCGGCACCCGCGCCCGCAAGAGCAGCGCCGGCTACGACCTGACCCGGCTGATGGTGGGCAGCGAGGGCACGCTGGGCGTGATCACCGAAATCACGCTGAAGCTCTATCCGCTGCCGGAGGCGATTTCAGCCGCGGTCTGCTCGTTCCCGAGCATCGAGGCAGCGGTTCACACCGTGATCCAGATCATCCAGCTGGGGGTGCCGATTGCCCGCTGCGAGCTGCTGGATGCCGGCACGGTCCGCATGGTGAATGCCCACAGCAAGCTGGGCCTGCGCGAAGAACACATGCTGCTGATGGAGTTTCATGGCTCGCCGGCCAGCGTGAAGGAGCAGGCCGAGACGGTGCAGGAGATCGCAGCCGACCACGGCGGCAACGCATTCGAATGGGCCACCACGCCCGAGGAACGCACCCGGCTCTGGACCGCCCGCCACAACGCCTACTTTGCCGCCATCCAGAGCAAGCCCGGCTGCCGCGCGGTGAGCACCGATACCTGCGTGCCGATCAGCAAGCTGGCCGACTGCCTGCTGGACTCGGTGGCGGAGGCCGACGCGAGCGGTCTGCCCTACTTCCTGGTGGGCCATGTGGGCGACGGCAATTTCCACTTCGGCTACCTGATCGACCCGGACAACGCCGAGGAGCGGCGTGTGGCGGAAGACCTGAACGTGAAGCTGGTGACCCGGGCACTGGCGCTGGAGGGCACCTGCACCGGGGAACACGGGGTGGGGCTGCACAAGATGGGCTTCCTGCTGGACGAAGCGGGGGCCGGTGCGGTCGAGATGATGCGCACAGTGAAGCGGGCGCTGGACCCGGACGACATCCTCAATCCGGGGAAGATCTTTTCCTGACCTTCTTCTGCTGCTTTGTGGGGGGACGAAGGGCGGGGCCTGCGGTCTTCGGCGCTCGCTCGCGGGCGACTGCCCGGGTCGGCTCAGGTCACTGCGTGAATGCCGGGTGGGTGCGCATGCTCTGTGGCAGCCGCGAATCGGCGCCTGCGTCCGCAGGCCCCACCCTTCGTCCTGAAGTGATGCTGGCGCGCCAACAGCAGGCTGCCCCAGCTCGCGCGCAGGGCGGCGGGTGACCCCCGCAGACGCCGGCGCCGATTCGCGGCCGCCACAGAGCACGCACACCCACCCGGTGTTCACGCAGCAACCTCAGCACGCCAACCCAGCCGCCCGCGAGCGAGCGCCAGAGTCTGCGGGGGTCACCCGCCGCCCCACCCACGCAAGCCGCGAAAGAAACATCACCCCAACAGACAGGTCACTGCCCCCGCAACCGGTCAATCAACCCGTTGAGTTCTTCGAGCGACCCGAACTGGATCGCCAGCTCCCCCATCTCCTCCATCCGCCCGTGGCGCTTCACCCGCTTCTTGATGCGCACCTCCACCTCGGCGGTCAGCAGATCGGCCAGCTCCTCCTCGACCCGGCGGATGTCGCGCGACTTCTCCTTGCGCGGCTTCTGCGGCGACAGCTCGAACTCGGCGCTCAGCTTCTTCACCAGACCCTCGGTCTCGCGCACCGACAGCTTGCGCGCTGCAATCTGGTTGGCCGCCGTGATCTGGGCCGCCTTCTCCAGCGCCAGCAGCGCGCGGGCATGGCCCATGTCCAGGTCGCCGGCCATCAGCATGGTCTGCACCGGCTCGGCCAGCTGCAGCAGGCGCAGCAGGTTGCTGGCCGCGCTGCGCGAACGGCCCACCGCCTGGGCGGCCTGTTCGTGAGTGAGCCCAAACTCTTTCACCAGCCGTTGCAGGCCCTGGGCTTCCTCCAGCGGGTTCAGGTCTTCGCGCTGAATGTTCTCGATCAGCGCCATGGCGGCGGCGGACTCGTCGGGCACCTCGCGCACCAGCACCGGCACCCGGTCCAGGCCGGCCAGTTTCGAGGCGCGGAAACGGCGCTCGCCGGCAATGATCTCGTACCGGCCCGCGTTCTCGCCGGCCGTCAGCCGCCGCACCAGGATGGGCTGCATGATGCCCTGGGCCTTGATGCTTTCCGCCAGTTCGTAGAGAGCGCCCTCGTCCATGCGGGTGCGCGGCTGGTACACGCCGGGCACCATCTGGTCCAGTGACAGGCTGGTGGGCAGGGCGTCGGCAGCGTCGGCGCCGGCAGCGGGCTCTTGCACCTTGGGGCCCAGCAGGGCTTCGAGGCCGCGTCCGAGACCTTTGGGTTTTTTGGTGACCATGTTCAGTCCTTCATGAGTTCTTGAAGCCAGGCGTGGCCTTGCGGCCAGTCGCCCAGCCCGGATTCGGCATTGATGTGGCCGGCGTGGCCGAGGTCGGTGTAGCGGGCGCCCCAGGCGGCGGCAAAAGCACGGGCCCGGGCTTCGGTGCAGTAGGGGTCGTTGCGGCTGCCCACCAGCACCGAGCGAAAGGGCAGCGGCTGCAGGACCACCGGCGACCAGCTGGGCAGCTGGACCTGCAGGGCCTCCTGCTCCGGGTCACCGGGCGCCACCAGCAGCGCCGACCGGACGCGGTCGGTGTGGCGGGAGTGGGCCGCCCAGGCCGCCGTCAGGATGCAGCCCAGGCTGTGGGCCACCAGCACCGCCGGACCGTCGAGGCCCAGCAGCACCTCGTCCAGCCGGGCCATCCAGTCGCCCCGGCGCGGCGTCATCCAGTCGGACTGGTCGACACGCAGGTAGCCGTGCAGGGCCTCCCACCGGCTCTGCCAGTGTTCGGGACCGCTGTTCTGCCAGCCGGGCAGGATGAGGACGTGCGGGGGTTTCACGTGGAACAGGCGGGCGGCGGGGGCGTCACATCGTCCGGATGCGGTCGACCATTTCCTGCGCGAAGGTCACAAACGCCTGGCTGCCCCGGGCCGACGGGTCGAACACCACGCCCGGGAGTCCGTAGCTGGGCGCCTCGGCCAGCCGGACATTGCGCGGGATCACAGTGTCGAACACCTTGTCGCCAAAGTGGGCCTTGAGCTGGTCGCTCACCTGCTGCTGCAGCGTGATGCGCGGGTCGAACATGACGCGCAGCAGGCCGATGATCTGCAGGTCGCGGTTCAGGTTGGCATGCACCTGCTTGATGGTGTTGACCAGGTCGGTCAGGCCTTCGAGCGCGAAGTACTCGCACTGCATGGGCACGATCACACCGTGGGCCGAACACAGGCCGTTGAGGGTCAGCATGGACAGGCTGGGCGGGCAGTCGATCAGCACGAAGTCGTAGTCGGCATCCACCGCAGCCAGCGCGGTCTTGAGGCGCTTCTCGCGGCGCTCCAGGCTGACCAGTTCCACCTCGGCACCGGCCAGGTCGCGGCTGGCGCCCAGCACGTGGTAGCCGCACTTCTCCGACAGCACCGCAGCCTCGGTCACGCTGGCCGACTCCAGCAGCACGTCGTACACCGACAGCTCCATGGTCCGCTTGTCGATGCCCGAACCCATGGTGGCATTGCCCTGGGGGTCCAGATCGACCATCAGCACCCGCTGCCCCACCTTGGCCAGGCCCGCGGCCAGGTTGACCGTGGTGGTGGTCTTGCCGACGCCACCCTTCTGGTTGGCCACACAGAAAATTTTCGCCATGGGGTCTTCCGCTTACTTGGACAGGGCCAGCTTCACGCCGAAGCCGATGAGGAACACGCCCGCCAGCTTTTCCAGGGTACGGGTGATGCGCGGATTGGCGCGCAGGCGCTCGGCCAGGTGGTGGGTGAGCAGCACGACGACCAGGCCATACAGGAAGGTGAGCGCCGCAATCGTCAGCGCCATGGCCCCGAAGGTGACCAGCCCCTGGTGCCGGGCCGGGTCCACGAACAGCGGGAAGAAAGCCATGTAGAACACGATGGCCTTGGGGTTCAGCAAGGTGATGGTGGCCGCCTGCTGGAAGTACTGGCGCGGCCGGATGTTGAGCACCGGGGCGTCACCGGGCTTGGCGGTAAGCATCTTCCAGCCCAGCCACGCGAGGTAGGCGGCACCCACCCACTGCACCATGCTGAAGGCCGCGGGCGTGGCGGCCAGCAGGGCGGCCACGCCCGCCACGGCCAGCCACATCAGCACCTGGTCGCCGGCGATGACCCCCATGGTGGCGGCCAGTCCGCCCCGGATGCCGCCCTTGCCGGTGGAGGTGATCAGGGCCAGGTTGCCCGGGCCCGGGATGGCCAGGAAGATGACGATGGCGACGACGAAGGCGCCGTAATCTGCGATGCCGAACATGGGTGGGCTCTCGGGGTGGGGGACGGTGGAGTTTACGTGAGGGGGTTCGTGTTGCCAGGTTTGTGGTGGGCGAGGCGTTGCGGTTTTGCGGCGTTGTCGTCTTGTGCTGAGGGGCGGGTGGGGAAGGCTGCGGGGTGGCGCCGGGCGCTGGTTCGTTCGCGGGTGGCTGCTTCTGGTGCGCTGGCGTTGGCTCGTCAACGCCGGGTTGGCACACCGCCTCTGTGGCAGCCGCGAATCGGCCCGTGCCCGGCGCCACCCCACAGCCTTCCTGAAGCTGTGCTCGCACGCCGATGTTGGCCTGCCTGCCCGGTGTGGAGGGTTGAGGAACCGGTGCGCGGGCGCAGGCCCGATTCGCGGCTGCCACAGAGCGGGCGCACCCACCCGGTGTTCAC
>PNMF01000117.1 GCA_013823485.1 Comamonadaceae bacterium | reverse complement strand
TCCGACGCGTCGGGCTCCATGGTGGTCGACATCGGCGGCGGCACCACCGAGGTGGGCGTCATCAGCCTGGGCGGCATGGTCTACAAGGGCAGCGTGCGTGTGGGCGGCGACCGTTTTGACGACGCCATCATTGCCTACATCCGCCGCAACTACGGCATGCTGATCGGCGAACCCACGGCCGAGGCCATCAAGAAGGAAATCGGCTCCGCCTTCCCCGGCTCCGAAGTGCGCGAGATGGAAGTCAAGGGCCGCAACCTCTCCGAGGGTGTGCCGCGCAGCTTCACCATCAGCAGCAACGAGATCCTGGAAGCCCTCACCGACCCGCTGAACAACATCGTCTCGGCGGTCAAGATGGCGCTGGAGCACACGCCCCCCGAACTGGGTGCCGACATTGCCGAGCGCGGCATGATGCTCACCGGCGGTGGCGCCCTGCTGCGCGACCTGGACCGCCTGCTGGCCGAAGAGACCGGCCTGCCGGTGCTGGTGGCCGAAGAGCCGCTGACCTGCGTGGTGCGCGGTTGCGGCATGGCCCTGGAGCGCATGGAGCGCCTGGGCACCATCTTCACCAGCGAATAAGCCACACCCGTTCCGGGCGAGCCGCCATGCCACTGGGCACCCTGGACCGAACCCCGCCACCCTTCTTCAAGCAGGGCCCGTCGGCCCTGTCCAAGCTGGTCGTGTTCAGCGCCATTGCGCTGTTCCTGATGGTGGCCGACCTGCGCTTCAAGGTCACTGCGCCCCTGCGCACGGCACTGGCGGCGGTGATCTACCCGGGCCAGTGGCTGGTGATGCAGCCCATCGAGATGGCCATCGGGGTGCGCGGCTACTTCACCTCGCTGGAACAGTCCCGCACGCTGGAGGCCGAGGCGCTCAAGCGCCTGTCGGAGCAGGCCAGCCGCAGCCAGCAGGTCGAACAGCTCAACCTGGAGAACCGGCGCCTGCGCGAGCTGCTGGGCCTGCGCGACCGCGCGCAGGTGGCCGGCATCGGGGCCCAGGTGCTGTACGACGCCGCCGACCCCTACACCCGGCGGGTCGTGATCGACCGGGGTCAGACCCATGGCGTGAAGGCCGGCGCACCGGTCATCGACGAAGCCGGCGTGCTGGGCCAGGTGACCCGGGTGTACCCGCTGGTGTCCGAGGTGAGCCTGCTGGTCGACCCGGACCAGGCCATCCCGGTGCTCAACGCCCGCACCGGCCTGCGCAGCATCGCCTTCGGCCAGCCGTCCCGCTCGGGCGACGGCATGGAGCTGCGCTACACCGTGGCCAACGCCGACATCGCGGTGGGCGACCTGCTCACCACCAGCGGCGTGGACGGCATCTACCCGCCCGGTCTGGCGGTGGCCCGCGTGACCGACATCGAGCGGGCGGCCGACTCCTCCTTTGCCCGCATCCGCTGCGAACCGGTGGCCCGGGTGCAGGCTGCGCTGCATGTGATCGTGCTGCAGGTGTCGGGCGACGCCGTGCCCGCTGCAACCGACGAGGCGCCCGCCCCCGCCGGAAAGGCCTCGCCATGATCATGCGCCCCGGCCAGCAGCTGCTGCTGCCCGCCAACCCGGTCTTCATCTGGCTGAGCCTGATCGTCGCGCTGCTGGCCAACATGCTGTTCAACATGGGCCTGTTCGGCCGCGCCGCCTGGGTGCCCGACCTGCTGGCGGTGGTGCTGGTGTTCTGGAGCGTGCACCAGCCGCTGCGGGTGGGCGTGGGGGTGGCCTTCTTCTTCGGTCTGGCCATGGACGTGCACCAGGGTTCGCTGCTGGGCCAGCATGCGCTGGCCTACACCGTGCTGGGCTTCGGTGCGATCGCCATGCACCGGCGGCTGCTGTGGTTCGCGGTGCCGCAGCAGGCCATCCAGGTGCTGCCGCTGTTCGTGGCGGCCAATGTGCTGCAGTGGCTGGTTCGCATGGCGGCCGGCGATCCGTTCCCCGGCATCGCCAATTTCCTCTCGCCCGTGATCGAGGCGCTTCTGTGGCCGGTGGTGACCGTGCTGCTGCTGGCGCCGCAGCGCCGCGCGCCCGACCCGGACGACAACCGGCCGATCTGACATGACCGAGCTGCGCAACGTCGAATCCGACCTGGCCCTGTTCCGCACCCGGGTGCTGGTCATCGGGCTGGCGGTGCTGGTGGCCTTCGGTCTGATCGCCGCCCGGCTGACCTGGCTCCAGGTGGTCCGGCACGACGAGCTGCTGGCGCAGGCCGAGAGCAACCGCACCGCCATCCTGCCGGTGGTGCCGAACCGGGGGCAGATCCTGGACCGCGCCGGTCGGGTGCTGGCCACCAACTACTCCGCCTACACCCTGGAGATCACGCCCTCCAAGGTGTCCGACCTGGAGGGCACCATTGCCGAGCTGGGCCGCATCGTCAACATCGAACCGCGCGACGTGCGCCGCTTCAAGCGGCTGCGGGAAGAGTCGCTGAGCTTCGATTCCCTGCCGATCCGCACCCGCCTGACCGACGAAGAGGTGGCCCGCTTTGCCGCCCAGCGTTACCGGTTTCCGGGCGTCGAGGTGAAGGCCCGGCTGCTGCGCCAGTACCCCAACGGCGAAGCCGCCAGCCATGTGGTGGGCTACATCGGGCGCATCAACCAGCGCGAGAAGGAGCTGATGGCGGACTGGCCCGAGGACGACCAGGCCAACTACCGGGGCACCGAATACATCGGCAAGCTCGGCACCGAACAGCAGTACGAGCAGACCCTGCATGGCGCCACCGGGTTCGAGCGGGTCGAGACCTCGGCCGGTGGCCGCGCGGTGCGTTCGCTGGCATCGTCCGCCGCCACCCCGGGCGACACCGTGGTGCTGTCCATCGACCTGCAGCTGCAGAAGATGGTGGAAGACCTGTTCGGCGAGCGCCGGGGCGCGCTGGTCGCCATCGACCCACGCAATGGCGAGGTGCTGGCCTTCGTCTCCAAACCGACCTTCGACCCCAACCTGTTCGTCGACGGCATCGACGTGGACAACTGGCGCGCGCTCAACGAGTCGATCGACAAACCCCTGCTCAACCGGGCACTGCGCGGCACCTACCCGCCCGGCTCCACCTACAAGCCCTTCATGGCGCTGGCGGCACTGGAAACCGGCGCCCGCACCGCCGGCACGGTCATCAACGACCCGGGCTTCTGGATGTTCGGCAACCACCGCTTCCGCAGCCACGGCGACGCCGGCCTGGGTGCGGTCGACATGCACCGCAGCATCGTCAAGTCCAGCAACACCTACTACTACTCGCTGGCCAACGAGATGGGTGTGGACCGCATGCACGACTTCATGAAGCCGCTGGGCTTTGGCCAGATCACCGGCATCGACCTCAAGGGCGAGGTGCGCGGCGTGCTGCCCAGCCAGGCCTGGAAGCGCGACAACTACAAACGCCCCGAGCAGCAGCGCTGGTATGCCGGCGAGACCATCTCGCTGGGCATCGGCCAGGGCTACAACAGCTTCACCATGTTGCAGCTGGCGCATGCCATGGCCACGCTGGCCAACGGTGGCGTGCAGCACAAGCCGCACCTCACGCTGGCCACCCAGAGCGTGATCACCGGCGAACGCACGCCTGTGGCCCGGCCGGGGCCGGTGAACCTGGGCTACAAGCCGGAGCATGTGGCCACCGTGCTGCGCGCCATGCAGGCCGTCACCACCGAGGGCACCTCCACCCGGGTGTTCGCCGGTGCGCCGTACACCAGCGGCGGCAAGACCGGCACCGCGCAGGCGGTGACCATCGGCCAGAAGGACCGGTACGACGCCCGCAAGCTCGAAGAGCACCAGCGCGACCATTCGCTGTATGTGGCCTTCGCCCCGGTCGACGCGCCGCGGGTGGCGCTGGCGGTGGTGGTGGAGAACGCCGGCTTCGGCGCGGCGGCGGCAGCCCCGATTGCCCGCCGCGTGTTCGACTACCTGATTGCCGGGCTGTACCCGAACCCGCAGGACATCGCGGCGGTCCAGCTGGGTCAGGCCGGTGCTCCGGTCGGCACGCCGCTCAAGCTGGTCGATCCGGGCGCAGCGCCACAGTGATGCGTCGGCGCGGATCGCCCGCTCAGGGCATCCGCACCCAGGCGTCCCAACCGGTCTTCAGGATCAAGGCCGAGACCACCACGATGAAGGCCACCCGCACGAAGCCGCTGCCGTGCTTGAGCGCCATGCGCGTGCCCAGCACGCTGCCCACCACGTTGGCCAGGCCCAGCACCACCACGTAGTGCCACCAGATGTGGCCCTTCCAGGCGAACAGCGAGAGTGCCGCCACGTTCGAGGCCACGTTGAGCAGCTTGGCGCTGGCGCTGGCGTGCAGGAAGTCGTAACCCAGCCAGCGCACGAACAGGAACACCAGGAAGCTGCCGGTGCCGGGGCCGAAGAAGCCGTCGTAAAACCCGATGGTCAGACCCAGCGTGCAGGCCGCGGCGGTTTCGCGCCGGCCCTGGAAGCGGGGCACATGGTCGCGGCCCAGGTCCTTGCGGGCGAGGGTGTAGATCAGCACCGCCAGCAGCACCAGCGGCAGCAGGGCCCGCAGCGCATCGGGGGAGACCTGGGTCACGGTCCAGGCCCCGGCCATGGAGCCGCCGAAGGCCAGCGCGGCCGCCGGCAGCAAGGCATGCCAGGGCATCTCGACCCGGCGGGCGTACTGGGCGGTGGCCGAGATGGTGCCCCACACCGAGGCGCTCTTGTTGACGCCCAGCAGCGTGGCCGGGTGGGCCGACGGGAACAGGGCAAACAGGGCGGGCAGCAGGATCAGGCCGCCGCCACCCACGATGGAGTCGACGAAACCGGCGGCCAGCGAGGCCAGTGAGATGAGCAGGAGTTCCATGGGCAGGTCAGGGCAACCGGTGATTGTCGCCGCCCGCGCACCGGCAAAAAAAAGCCGACCTGGTCGGGTCGGCTGGGATGCGTCCGGCGGCCTCTGTGGGCCTTGATCCGGGGTTGTTCTGGTTGGACTGGGTTGTCTCCTCGGTCCCCCGCGGTTCGCCGCAGGGGCTGCGGCAGCGAGTGCATGCACTGTAGGGTATGGCACCACCGAGGTGCATACGGGCTTTCCCTGCATTGGCACAGGAAATGCTGAACGGCTCCACCTGTTACGAAAGGTATTGCCCATGCACCGGATTCGACGCATTTCCCGATGGACCCGCGCTTTGTCGCACCGATCTGCAGCCCTGTTGACGGGCACAGGCGGGCTGGTGGCCCTGTGGCCGGGCAGCGCCGCCGCGCAGGAAGCGGCCGGCCCGACGCTGGTGGCGGCCAGCACCCTGCAAGGTGCCGACACCGCCTGGCTGATGATCAGCACGGCGCTGGTGCTGCTGATGACCTTGCCGGGCATTGCCCTGTTTTATGGCGGCATGGTGCGCCGCTTCAATGTGATCAACACCATGGCCAGCGTGGTCGGCATCGCGGCGCTGGTGAGCGTGCTCTGGTTCGCGCTGGCGTATTCGCTGGCCTTCACGCCGGGCGGAGCGGCCGGCGGCTTCATCGGCGGGCTGGAGCGCATCGGCTTTGCCGGGCTGGACTTTCTGGGCAGCACCGGGCAGGTGGCGGTGAGCCACATGGCCAAACATGTGCCGGAGTCGGTGTTTGCCATGTTCCAGCTCACCTTCGCCATCATCACCTGCGCGCTGGTGGTGGGCGCGCTGGTCGAGCGCATGCGCTTTGCAGCGCTGCTGGTGTTCACCGCGTTGTGGCTGCTGGCGGTGTACGTGCCGATTGCCCACTGGGTGTGGGAGCCGGGTGGCTGGCTGGCCCAGCTGGGCGCGCTGGACTTCGCCGGCGGTGCGGTGGTGCACATCAATGCCGGCGCCGCCGCACTGGTGGTGGCCTATGCGCTGGGCCCGCGCAGCGGCTACGGCCGCGAGCCCTTCGTGCCGTTCAACCTGGGGCTGACCATGGCCGGCACCGGCCTGCTCTGGGTGGGCTGGTTCGGCTTCAATGCCGGCTCTGCGCTGGCGGCCGACGGTCGGGCCGGGCTGGCGCTGGCGGTGACCCACCTGGCCGCCGCCAGCGGTGCCATCGCCTGGATGGCGGCCGAGTGGCTGGCGCGCAAACGCGCCACGCTGCTGGGCCTGTGCTCGGGTGTGGTGGCCGGGCTGGTGGCCATCACGCCGGCGGCCGGCTTCGTGTCGCTGCGCGGCGCGCTGGTGATCGGCCTGGTGGCGGGTGTGGCCTGCTACTGGGGCGCGACCGCCCTCAAGCGCATGCTGCGCGCCGACGACTCGCTCGACGTGTTCGGCGTGCATGGCGTGGGCGGTCTGGTGGGAGCGGTGCTCACCGGCCTGCTGGCCGATCCGGCCATCTCGGGGGTGCAGGCCAGCCTGTCGGCGCAGCTGATCGCCTGTGTGGCGGTGCTGGGTTACAGCGTGGTCATGACCACCGTGGTGCTGTGGGTCACCTCGCGCTTCGTGGCGCTGCGGGTGAGCGAGGGCGATGAACGCACCGGGCTGGACCTGTCGCTGCACAACGAACAGCTGGGGCATTGAGCCATGAGCGGATCGAACGATCTGTTCGGCATTGCTGCGCACCTGCATGTGCTGCTGCGGCGCAAGACCGGGCGGGTGACCGACACCGAGTGGATGGCAGTGAATGCCGACTACGCCCGCGAGATCGCGCGGGTGGCGCGGCGCGCCGCCGAGATCGACGGCCATGCCGAACTGCTGCCCTGGGCCGAGAAGCTGGATGCGGCGCTGCAGGCCCGCACCGAGCCGCAACGCAGGCCACTGCTGCAGGCGGCGGCCGACACCCTGCGGGCCGGTCAGGTGCCTGCGGAGGCACCGCCCCCGGAAACGCCGGCCTCGCCCGACAGCAAATACGTCGGCCGGCTGCGCTGATGCGGCCGGCCCGGCGTGGGGCCGGCGCTCACTGCCCGGACATGATCCAGCGCGCGGCGCGCTCGGCCATCATCAGGGTGGGGCTGTTGGTGTTGCCGCTGGTGATGACCGGCATGACGCCGGCGTCCACCACGCGCAGGCCGGCCACGCCGCGCACGCGCAGGTGGCTGTCGACCACCGCCATCGGGTCGTCGGCGCGGCCCATGCGGGTGGTGCCCACCGGGTGGAAGATGGTGCTGGCGATGTCGCCGGCCAGGCGCGCCAGTTCCTCGTCGGTCTGGTACTGCACGCCGGGCTTGAATTCCTCGGGCCGGTAGGGCGCCAGCGCCGGCTGCGACACGATGCGCCGGGTCACCCGCAGGCTGTCCGCCGCGACCTGCCGGTCCTCAGGCGTGCTGAGGTAATTGGGGGCAATGGCCGGTGCGTCCTGGAAACGCGGGCTGGTGATGCGCACATGGCCCCGACTGGTGGGGTTCAGGTTGCACACGCTGGCGGTGAAGGCCGGGAAGCTATGCAGCGGCTCGCCGAAGGCGTCCAGGCTAAGCGGCTGCACGTGGTACTGGATGTTGGGGTAGGGCTGGTCGGCCGAGCTGCGGGTGAAGGCGCCGAGCTGGCTGGGCGCCATGCTCATGGGGCCGGAGCGCTTGAGCACATATTCCAGCCCGATCATGGCCTTGCCCCAGACCGAATTCGCCAGGGTGTTGAGCGTCTTCACGCCCTGCACCTTGTAGACCGAGCGGATCTGCAGGTGGTCCTGCAGGTTCTCGCCCACGCCCGGCAGGTCGTGCACCACCGGCACGCCGTGCTGCTGCAGCAGCGCAGCCGGGCCGATGCCCGAGAGCTGCAGGATCTGCGGCGAGCCGACCGCACCGGCACACAGGATGACCTCGCCCGCCGCGTGCGCGGTGAGCATTTCGGTGCCGGTCCAGACCTGCACGCCGGTGCAGCGCTTCTGGCCGTCGACCCCGGTGTCCACCACCAGGCGCGACACCTGGGCGGTGGTCCAGAGCTCGAAGTTGGGGCGGGCGTGGCAGGTGGGCCGCAGGAAGGCCTTGGCGGTGTTCCAGCGCCAGCCGGAGCGCTGGTTGACCTCGAAGTAACCCACGCCCTCGTTGTTGCCGCGGTTGAAGTCTTCGCTGGCCGGAATGCCGGCCTGCTGCGCGGCCTGCGCGAAGGCGTCGAGCACGTCCCAGCGCAGGCGCTGCTTCTCGACCCGCCATTCGCCGCCGGCCTGGCGCTGCCGCAGCACCTCGCGCCACGGGTCGTCGGCGCTGCCGCCGCTCAGCAGCTCGGCCGGCACGCCCTGGGCACCGTGCCAGCCGGAGGCGCCCTTGTAGTGGTCCTCGTGCAGCTTGAAGTAGGGCAGCAGGCGGTCCCAGGACCAGTCGTCGTCGCCGGTGATCTCGGCCCAGCGCTGGTAGTCGCGCTGCTGGCCGCGCATGTAGATCATCCCGTTGATGCTGGAGCAGCCCCCGAGCGTCTTGCCGCGCGGGTACCGCAGCCGTCGGCCGTTGAGGCCGGCGTCGGCCTCGGTC
>PNMF01000116.1 GCA_013823485.1 Comamonadaceae bacterium | reverse complement strand
GGCGACTCCGTGGATCTGGCCTTCGTCTACGGATCCATGGCCGACGGAACGGCACATGCCGGCAGCGATGTCGATGTGATGGTCCTGGGCTCCGCCGGTTTTGCCGATGTCACTCTGGCTTTGGCCGACACGGCAGAGCCGCTGGGGCGAGAAGTGAACCCGACGCCCATGCCGCTGCCCGAATTCATCCGCCGCTGGTCTGCGGGCGATGGCTTTGCGCGCAGCGTGGTCGCAGGATCCCGGATTTGGCTCAAGGGCAACGAACATGACCTTGCAGAACTTGTGGCGGATCGGGAGGCTGAAGCCCCACGCCCCGACGGCGGTGGAGGTGCAGCGCCTGCTGGCCGCCGTTGAACGGAATCTTCGCGACGCCGGGCAGACCAGCGTCAGCGACGAAACGAGATTCGATGCTGCGTACAAAGCCGTGATGCAGTGCGCTCTGGCCGCCATGATGGTCAGCGGCTTTCGCCCGTCGACCAGCGAGCCTGGTCACCATGTCACGCTGATCCAGTCGCTGCCACTCACCCTGGACATCGACAACACCACATGGGTCCTGCTGGACGCCCTGCGCCGAAAGCGGAACGCCAACGACTACACGGGCGACGGCGTCACGCCGGAAATGGTCGATGAATGCCGGCTGCAGGCGGATCGCCTGGAGCACCTGTTGCGCCAGCGTCTGCACCAGATGCACCCGGCACTCTTGCAGGGAGATCAGGGCTTCAGCAACCGCGCCAGATAACGCCCGGTGTGGCTGGCCGGGCAGGCCGCCACCTCTTCCGGCGTGCCTTGCGCGACCACGCTGCCACCGCCGGAGCCGCCTTCCGGTCCCATGTCGATCACCCAGTCGGCGGTCTTGATGACGTCCAGGTTGTGCTCGATGACGACGATGGTGTTGCCGGCGTCGCGCAGCTGGTGCAGTACCTTGAGCAGCAGTTCGATGTCGGCAAAGTGCAGGCCGGTGGTGGGCTCGTCCAGGATGTAGAGGGTGCGGCCGGTGTCGCGCTTGGACAGCTCCAGGGCCAGCTTGACCCGCTGGGCTTCGCCGCCCGACAGTGTGGTGGCCGCCTGCCCGAGCTGGATGTAGCTCAGGCCGACATCCAGCAGCGTCTGCAGCTTGCGCCGCAGGGTGGGCACGGCACTGAAGAAGTCGTGTGCCTGCTCCACCGTCAGGGCCAGGATCTGGGCGATGTTCAGCCCCTTGTAGAGCACCTCCAGGGTCTCGCGGTTGTAGCGGGCGCCGCCGCAGACCTCGCAGGGCACGTAAACGTCGGGCAGGAAGTGCATTTCGACCTTGACCACGCCGTCGCCCTGGCAGGCCTCGCAGCGGCCCCCACCGCCCGAGGACCCCACGTTGAAGCTGAAACGCCCAGGGCCGTAGCCACGCTCGCGGGCGGTGGGCACCTCGGCCAGCAGCTCGCGGATGCCGGTGAACAGGCCGGTGTAGGTGGCCGGGTTGCTGCGCGGCGTGCGGCCGATGGGGCTCTGGTCGACGTTGATGACCTTGTCGAAATGCTCGATGCCTTCCACCGCCTCGTGCGGGGCCGGCTCGTCGTGCGAGCGGTACAGGGTGCGGGCCACGGCGGCGTACAGCGTGTCGTTCACCAGGGTCGACTTGCCCGACCCGGAGACGCCGGTCACGCAGGTCAGCAGGCCGACCGGGAACGCCACGCTCACGCCCTTCAGGCTGTGCCCGGTGGCATTGACCACGCGGATGGCCTGCAGGTCTCCCAAGGTGGCCTCGTGGGCCGCCTGGCGGGCGGCACGGCGTTCGGCGGCCGGGCTGGGCGGAAAGCGGGGCTTGAAGACCGGCGCGGGCTCGGCCGCCGCGGCCTTGACCACCGGCAGCCAGGGCGTGCGGCGCGCGGGAACTGCAATGGCTCGGGTACCGCTGAGGTACTGCCCAGTGAGCGAGCCGGGGTGCGCCATGACCTGTTCGCAGGTGCCCTGGGCCATCACGCGGCCCCCATGCACACCGGCGCCGGGGCCCATGTCGATGACGTGGTCGGCCACACGGATCATGTCTTCGTCGTGCTCCACCACCAGCACCGTGTTGCCGAGGTCGCGCAGGTGCTGCAGGGTGGCGATCAGCCGGTCGTTGTCGCGCTGGTGCAGGCCGATGCTGGGCTCGTCGAGCACATACATCACGCCGGTCAGGCCGCTGCCGATCTGGCTGGCCAGCCGGATGCGCTGCGCCTCGCCGCCGGACAGGGTGTCGGCGCTGCGGTCCAGGCTGAGGTAGTTCAGGCCGACATCGTTGAGGAAGCTCAGCCGCTGGCGGATCTCGTTGATGACGCGGGCCGCGATGTCGCCCCGCGCGCCCGGCAGGTGCAGCCGCTCGAAATAGGCCAGCGCGTCGCCCAGGGTGATGCGGCCGATGTCGAAGATGGCCCGCCGCTGCACGCCGTCGCCGACGAACACGTGCCGCGCCTCGCGCCGCAGGCGGGTGCCGCTGCACTCGGGGCAAGGCTGGATGGCGCGGTAGCGGGCCAGTTCTTCCCGCACCGCCGGGCTGTCGGTTTCGCGCCAGCGCCGGGCGAAGTTGGTGACGATGCCCTCGAAGGCGTGCTGCTTGACCACCCGCTTGCCGGCCTTCTCGCCGCTCTCCAGCACGTAACCGAACTTGATCAGCTCGTCGCCCGAGCCATGCAGCAGCACCTGGCGCACCCGTTCGGGCAGGGACTCCCAGGGCGCTTCCGCGTCAAAGCCGTAGTGCGCGGCCAGGCTCTCGATCAGCGCGAAGTAATAGCCGTTGCGCCGGTCCCAGCCCTTGATGGCGCCGCTGGCCAGACTGAGCGACGGGAAGGCCACCACGCGGGCCGGATCGAAGAACTCGGTGTGGCCCAGGCCGTCGCAGCTGGGGCAGGCGCCCACCGGGGAGTTGAACGAAAACAGCCGGGGTTCGAGTTCACCCACGGTGTAGCTGCACAGCGGGCAGGCGAAGCGGGCCGAGAAGCGCTGCTCGGCGGCGGTGTCCATGTCGACCGTCAAGGCGCGACCGTCGGCCAGCCGCAGCGCCGCCTCGAAACTCTCGGCCAGCCGCTGGCGCAGCGGGTTGGGGCCGTCATCGGCCTCGGCCGCGCGCACCTTGATGCGGTCGATGACGACGTCGATGCTGTGCTTCTCGTTCTTCTTGAGGGCGGGCAGGGCATCGGCCTCGACCACCTGACCATCGATGCGGAAGCGCACATAGCCGCGCGCCTGCATGTCGGCAAACAGGTCGGCGAATTCGCCCTTGCGTTCCTGCGCCACCGGGGCCAGCACCATCAGCCGGGTGCCCTCGGGCAGGGCCAGGACGGTATCGACCATCTGGGCCACGCTCTGCGCGGCCAGCGGCAGGTCGTGCTCCGGGCAATGCGGCGTGCCGGCGCGGGCAAACAGCAGGCGCAGGTAGTCGTGGATCTCGGTGACCGTGCCCACGGTGGAGCGCGGGTTGTGGCTGGTGGCCTTCTGCTCGATGGCAATGGCCGGCGACAGGCCTTCGATCAGGTCGACATCGGGCTTGTCCATCAGCTGCAGGAACTGCCGTGCGTAGGCCGACAGGCTCTCCACATAGCGGCGCTGGCCCTCGGCATACAGGGTGTCGAAGGCCAGGCTGGACTTGCCCGACCCGGACAGCCCGGTGATGACCACCAGCGAATGCTTGGGGATGTCGAGATCGATGTTCTTGAGGTTGTGGGTGCGCGCACCGCGCACCGACAGAACGGCCGAGCGCAGGGCCGCCGCCTCGAGGCCGGCCGCCCGGCGCGCAGCCGGGCCGACGGAGGATTCGGGCAGTTTCAGGTCGGGAGGCAGGTTCTGGTTCAAGGCGGTCCGGGCCGGCATCCGGCCCCGTCAGGGCAACCCGACATGATAAGTCGGCAGCCCCTGCCGTGCCGGGGGTCGGCCGAACCGCCTCAGCCGGCGGCGGCCAGGCGGCGGGCTTTGGGAACGGGCAGTCCGAACTGGCGCTGCAGGGCTTCGCACAGCAGGCGGAAACCGGGGTCGGCGGGCGCCGCGTCCGGCGGGGTGGCACCGGCCAGGGCCAGCACGCGATCGGCCCAGTCGGCGCCGAAGCCGAGCCGGTGGGCCAGCACGTCGGCCAGCAGCGCCCGGTCTGCACCGGGGCGGTGCGCCGCCAGCACCAGGGCCTGCACCAGCACATCGACCGCCAGGTATTCGTTGCCGGCCCAGAGGCGATCCGACTTCAGCAGCGCACCCCGGCGGGCCCCGGCGGGCTCGCGCCGGCAGAGGTCGGCGTGGTCTTGCTGGTGGCTGCGCACCCGGCGGTCCTGCACCTGCTGCTGACGGGCGAAAACGGCCTGGCTGATGGCATACGCCAGCGCCACGCCGCCCACCAGCGCCACCACCGCGATGCCCGCCGGTGTGAAGCTGGCCGCCACCAGCGCCGCCACACCAACCCCGAGCGCCACCGGCGCCAGCACCGTGTAGGCCGCGCTGCGCAGGCGCTTGCGCCCGGCATGCAGCCGTTCATGCCGCAGGGCCCGCTGCTGCCCCTCAAACGCTGCGTGCAACCCGCCCAGCCCGAGGCGAAACAACCCGGCCGGCGAGGCACCCGGTGCGTTGGCCAGGGGCACGGCCGATGCGGCCAGATGGGTCCGCTGCTGGCGGTCGCGCAGCTGCTGCTGCCCTGCCAGCGCGCGGTCGATGAGCTGCGTGGCCTCCACCGATCCGAACAGCCCCTCGGCCAGCAGCAGCACCGGCAGCACCACCGCGCTGGCTACCCCGACCACCAGCGCGGCGGCCTGACCGGCAGCCTGCAGCCCGACCTGGGCCAGCTGCGTGAGCAGGCCGGTGCCCGCCCGGGTCACGGTGATGCCCTCTTTGAGCCGTTTTTCGGTGGTGACCGCCCCCGAACGCAGCTGCGACACCCGCTGCGCCCCCAGAAAGGCCAGCGCCTCCAGCCGCCGGTCCAGCCGCTGGCGGCGGCGGCGGACCGAGGCTGAATGGGTGCCGGCTGCCTTCAGCGCGTCACGTTCGCGGACCCACCGGTCGGCGCGCTGCTGTATCTGCGACGCATCACCGCGGAAACAGCGCCGCGTCGCGGCCCAGGACTCCAGGGCATGGCGGTATTCCAGCCAGTGGCTTGACCGTGCCGCGCTGGCAGGGAGCGAGGCATCGGCCTGCACATCGGCCTGCAGACGCTGGCGGGCCAGAGCCGCCCGCCCCCAGGCGGATCGGGCCTTGCGGCGGGCAGCCCCCACGTCCAGCGCCGCCTTGACCGACTCGACCGGCGCCGTCACGCAGGCCCCCGCACCGGCCACACCGGCGCCCATCGCCAGGGCTGCAGCGCCCGCATGGGCCACGGCCTGCTCCAGCCCATGGGCCGCGGCCGCCAGGCTGGTGGTGACCGCATGGACGGCGTAGCCGGCCAGCGCCTGGGCCGGCCGGATCTGCCGTGTCAGGCGGGGTGGGTGCTGGCGTGGCGGGCGACGGGCCTCAAGCAAGACGCCGGCCTGGCCGGCAGGTCGGGCGGCGGGGTCGCGGCCGGCGGCCGGAACAGGAACAACGGAATGGCACAGCGCAATCAGCATGGCGGATCTGGACGACAAAGCTGGCCAGCCTCGCCAGCCCGCATGACGGCCCCGTGTCGCCGAGGTGCCACCCGTCGACCCCACCGGTTTGGCCGACAATAGGCGGGTTTTGCATGGCCGAAGCCGGCCACCCCGTGGTTTTTTTGCCCGCCGCTTCCTTGTCCGCATCCCCCCTCCCGTCCTCGCACCGCATGACCCCCGCCGAACGCCGGGCGAGCGGAGCGCTGGCCTCCATCTACGCGCTGCGCATGCTGGGCCTGTTCCTGGTGCTGCCGGTGTTCGCCCTGCAGGCCCGCCACTACCCCGGTGGCGACAACGCGGCACTGGTGGGGCTGGCCATGGGCATCTACGGACTGACCCAGGCGCTGCTGCAGGTGCCGCTGGGCATGGCCTCGGACCGCATCGGCCGCAAGCCGGTCATCCTCGGCGGTCTGGCCCTGTTTGCCATCGGCAGCGCGGTGGCGGCGTGGGCGCCTTCGCTGACCTGGCTCGCCATCGGCCGTGCGCTGCAAGGCGGTGGCGCCATATCGGCCGCCGTCACCGCGCTGCTGGCCGACCTCACCCGCGACAGCGTGCGGACCAAGTCCATGGCGCTGGTGGGCATCAGCATCGCGCTGATGTTTGCGCTCTCGCTCGTGGCGGCCCCGGTGCTGGCGGAACACATCGGACTGAGCGGCCTGTTCCTGCTGACCGCCGGACTGGCCCTGACCGGCATGGCGGTGGTGGCCTGGGTGGTGCCCCCCGAGCCGCCGCTGCCCGGGGTGGCCGGGCGGGGCAGCCTGCGCGAGGTGCTGCGCGACCCGGAGCTGCTGCGGGTCGATCTGGGGGTGTTCGTGCTGCACGCGGTGCAGATCGCCATGTGGATGGCGGTGCCCGCGCTGCTGGTGCAGGCCGGGCTGGATGCCCAGCACCACTGGCAGGTGTACCTGCCGGCCGTCATCGGCTCGCTGCTGGTGATCGGCGGCCTGCTGTTCCGGCTGGAACGCAAGGGTTACTTCCGCGCCGTCTACCTGGGTTCCATCCTGCTGATCGTGCTGGTGCAGCTCGGCTTCCTGTTCACCTTGCAGGACTCGGCGCCGTCACTCTGGCTGTCGGGCATCCTGCTGACCCTGTACTTTGTCGGCTTCAACACCCAGGAAGCCAGCCAGCCCAGCCTGGCCTCGCGCCTGGCCGCGCCACACCAGCGAGGAGCCGCGCTGGGGGTCTACAACACGCTGATGTCGCTCGGCATCTTTGCCGGCGGAAGCCTGGGTGGCCTGGTGGTTCAGCAGTGGGGCGGCAGCGGCATCTTTGTGGCCAGCACCGTCCTCATGGCGTCATGGCTGCTGCTCGCCTGGCCCATGCGGCCGGGGCGCAGCAGCGCGGTCCGGGACTGAATCGGGACCGGTCGACGGGCCGTCCCGCAGCGAACGCATCATCAGCGCCGACATGCTGCTGTACAGCGGCCGGCTGATCATGCGGGACACCAGGCTGGCCACCAGCGCGCACGCCATCAGGCTGAGCACCATGCTGTGACCGTCGGTCATCTCCATGACGATGATCATGGCGGTGATGGGGGTCTGGGTGACGGCCGCCAGAAAGCCGCACATGCCCAGCGCGATCAAGGCCGCGCCGTGGGGCGAGTCGAGCAGCCAGGCGAGGTCGGCCCCCACGCTGGCCCCCAGCGACAGGCTCGGACCAAAGATGCCGCCGGGCACGCCCGACCACGCCGACAGCCACGAGGCCACGAACTTCAGGCCGGTGAAAACGAACGGATCGCGCTCGGTGGTGTCCATGGCGGACAGCTCCAGCAGCATGCGGGTGTGCTCATGGCCCACACCGACGGTCTCGCCGCCGCTGATCAGCGAAATGACCGCTACCAGGAAGCCGCACAAGGCCGCGAAGATCACCGGCTTCTTGCGGCGGTACGCACAAAAACGGTCGGGCAATCCGGTGAACGATGCCAGCAGCAACCGCGCCATCAGGCCGCCCATCAGGCCGCAGACCACCGCCACCAGCGCCCCCGGCAGCAGCAGCGCCCACCAGGACACCTCGTCGGCCCGGATGCGACCGAAATACGACAGGTTGCCGAAGGCCGAGACCGACACCAGGCCGGCAATCACGATGGCCGCCAGCATCAGGCCGCTGCTGCGCTCGGTGATGCGGCGCGACAGCTCCTCGATGGCGAACACGATGCCCCCCAGCGGGGTGTTGAAGGCCGCAGCAATGCCGGCGGCACCACCGGCCACCAGCAGCTCGCGGTCGCTGATGCCCGAGGCCGGCGACAACCAGCGGCGGGCGTGCAGCATCACGCCGGCCGCCACCTGCACCGAAGGACCCTGACGGCCAATCGACAGCCCCGCCAGCAGGCCCCCGGTCACGCCGATGATCTTGGCCACGCTCAGGCGCAGCGAGACGAAGCGGGACCGCGCGGCCAGCGGCGTGCCGGTGTCGAGTGCGGTCAGCACCTGCGGCACGCCGGAGCCGGCCGCGCCCGGGGCCCAGCGGCGCAACGACCAGACCACCAGCGCGGTGAGTGCCGGCGTCCACACCAGCGGTGCCCACCACACCGCCTGGGCCAGGCCCTGGTGCAGCTCCACCGCCTTGTCGGCCAGCAGCGTGAACAGCACCACCGCCAGACCGGCGAGCACGGCATAGGTCAGCACCACCACCCGATCGAGCCACTGACGTCCTGCGCCCATCTCGCGGCGCAGGTTCTGCAGGAAGTCGGGCTGCCCTTTCATGGGCGACGAGTGTAGAGCCGCTCCGGTGTCCGCCGGGTCATATGCGGCACAATGCCGGATCGATTTTGCGTGCCGCGCCGGCCCGCTCCTCAGGACATCACCATGGCATCCGTCAACAAAGTCATCCTCGTCGGCAACTGCGGACGCGACCCCGAAATCCGCTACCT
>PNMF01000115.1 GCA_013823485.1 Comamonadaceae bacterium | reverse complement strand
GCTGGGCAAGATCTTCGGCCTGACCGCCGAAGAGCAGAAGTGGCTGCAGGTCGTGCCCTACAAGGGCTCGCTGCCGACCCCGGTGCCGACCGACCCGCTGATCTACCGCTGGTACGAGATCGTCAGCGTCTATGGCACCACCATCAAGGAACTCATCCACGAAGAGTTCGGCGACGGCATCATGAGCGCGATCGACTTCAGCATGGACATCCAGCGCCAGGCCGATCCGAAGGGTGACCGCGTGAATGTGGTGCTGTCCGGCAAGTTCCTGCCCTACAAGCAGTACTGATCGACCCGACCCCGTACCGCCCATGGACCCGCGCCCGCCCCTGCCGCCCTTCACCGCCGAGACCGCCGCGCAGAAGGTGCGCATGGCCGAGGACGCCTGGAACACGCGCGACCCGGACCGGGTGGTGAAGGTCTACACCGAGGACACGCGCTGGCGCAACCGCGCGGAGTTCCCGGTGGGGCGCGATCAGGTGCATGCCTTCCTGGTCCGCAAGTGGGCGCGCGAGCTGGACTACCGGCTGATCAAGGAGCTGTGGGCCTTTGACGGCGCCCGGATCGCGGTGCGCTTCGTCTACGAATGGCGCGACGATTCCGGCCAGTGGTTTCGTTCGCACGGCAACGAGAACTGGCAGTTCAATGCGCAGGGCTACATGGAGCAGCGCCATGCCAGCATCAACGACCGGCCCATCACCGAGGCCGAGCGCCTGTTCCACTGGCCGCTCGGCCCGCGCCCGGCCGACCACCCCGGGCTGACGCAACTCGGGCTCTGAGGCGGCGCCCGTTCAGGGCAGCGGAATCCACTCCTGCCGGTCGTCCGGCGGCAGCGCAAAGCGCCCGGCCTTCCAGTCGGCCTTGGCCTGCTCGATGCGTTCCGGCCGCGACGACACGAAATTCCAGAAGATGTGGCGCGGACCCAGCGGCTCGCCGCCGAACAGGAACACGGTGGCGGCCTCCGGTGCGGTGAGGTCGACCTCGGTGTCGTTCCCGAACACCAGCAACTGGCCCGGCAGCACCGCCTGGCCAGCGAACGAGAGGCGGCCGCGTGCCACATACACCGCCTGCTCGGTGTGCTGCCCCGGCAGGCGCAGCCGGGCGCCCGGGCTGCATTCGGCATGCAGGTAGAACAGCGGCGAGTGGGTGACCACCGGGCTGCGGCGGCCAAAGGCCTCGCCGGCCACCAGCCGCATCCAGGTGCCGGCCTCGTCCCATTCGGGCAGATCGGCCTGCGGCGTGTGGGCGAACGACGGCTCGACCTCTTCCTGCCCGGCCGGCAAGGCCACCCAGCTCTGCATCAGCTCCAGGCCGCCGCCCGCGAACGAGTCGGGGTGGGTGAAGCGTTCGCTGTGGCTGATGCCGCGCCCGGCGGTCATCCAGTTCACGTCGCCGGGGCGGATCACCTGGTGCGTGCCCAGGCTGTCGCGGTGGGTCATGCTGCCGCTCAGCAGGTAGCTCACCGTGGCCAGGCCGATGTGGGGGTGCGGGCGCACGTCGGCGGCGCGGGTCTGGTCGGCCGGCAAGCTCACCGGGCCGGCGTGGTCCCAGAAGATGAAGGGGCCGACCATGCGGCGCTTCGCGTACGGCAGCACGCGCCGCACTTTCAGGCCGTGGCCCAGATCGGCCTCGCGGGCCTGGATCAGCATCTCGAACATGGCGCTCTCCCGTCCGGACCGCCAGCGGGTCCGCCGGGGCATTGTGGCGCGCACCCGGCGGGCCGGGGCGTGGGCGACAATCCCGTCCCCATGGACATCGCCGACATCCGCCACCGACTCCAGGCCCTGGGCGCCGGGCCGCTGCATGTGCAGCGCGTGCTGCGCACCTGGGCCAACGCCCTGCCGGTGGACGGTGGCCGTCGCAAGCCGGAGCACCACTTCCCGCGTGGGCTGTTCGAGGCCCTGCCCGCCGTCACGCAGGAACTGCAGGGCCTGGCCACGCTGGGCTCGGTGCACCCGGGTGAAGACGGCTCCGCCCGCCTGCTGGTGGCCCTGCGCGACGGCCAGACGGTGGAGAGCGTGCTGCTGCCGCGCGGCGGGGTGTGCGTGTCGACCCAGGTGGGCTGTGCGGTGGGCTGCACCTTCTGCATGACCGGCACCGGCGGCCTGATCCGCCAACTCGGCAGCGCCGAGATCGTGGCGCAGGTGGCACTCGCCCGGCAGCAGCGCTCGGTGAACAAGGTGGTGTTCATGGGCATGGGCGAGCCGGCCCACAACCTGGAGGCGGTGCTGGAAGCCATCGACCTGCTGGGCACGCTGGGCAACATCGGCCACAAGAACCTGGTGTTCTCCACCGTCGGCGACGAACGCGCCTTTGATGCCCTGCCGCGCGGCCGGGTGAAGCCGGCGCTGGCGCTCTCGCTGCACACCAGCCGGGCCGACCTGCGTGCGCAGCTGCTGCCGCGCGCGCCGCGCATCACGCCCGACGAGCTGGTGGCCCACGGCGAGGCCTATGCCCGCACCACCGGCTACCCGGTGCAGGTGCAATGGACCCTGCTCGACGGCGTGAACGACACCGACGAAGAGCTCGACGGCATCGTGCGCCTGCTGCAGGGCAAGTACGCGGTGCTCAACATGATTCCCTACAACGCGGTGCCGGGTCTGCCGTTCGAGCGCCCGTCGTGGGACAAGGCGGCCGACATCGCCCGCCGTCTGCACCGCCGGGGCATCCTGACCAAGCTGCGGCAGTCGGCCGGTCAGGACGTGGACGCCGGCTGCGGCCAGCTGCGCGCCCGTTCGCTGGCCAGCGGCGAGCAGGTGGTGTCGGTGCGCCGGCGCCGCCTCAGTGCAGCGTCAGCGGACACGACGTCGTCTTGACCCGCACCAGCGCAGCGCGCGGCTGGTAGGGCGCGTCTGCGGTGCCGCACAGCGCTGCTGCAATGGCCTGCGCCTGGCGCGCGATCGGCTCGATGTAGCGGCTGGGCTGGCCGTCGATGGCAATGCAGTCTCCCAGCGCATGGATGCGCGGGTCGCTGGTGCGCAGGGTGGCGGCGTCCACCGCAATGCCGTTGTTCCAGGCCAGGCCGGCGCTTTGTGCCAGACGCGGCGGTGTGGCCAGGCCGGCGGCGGCGATCACCAGATCGGCCGCGAACCGCTGACCGCAGGCGGTGGTCAACCGCAGCGCCCCCCCGGCGCCCCCGGTACGTTCGAGCTGCTGCACCTGCACCCCGCCCACGAAGCGGATGTTGATGTCCTGCCAGGCCGCCAGCAGCGGCTCGGCCGCCTGCGCCTGCGGCCAGCGCCCCAGCGGGTGCGGCGCCTGGTCGAGCAGGGTGATGCGGTGGCCGCCCAGGGCCAGGTCGTTGGCCAGTTCGCAGCCGATCAGCCCGGCACCGACGATCAGTACGTCGCGGGGCGCATCGCCGAGTGCGGCGCGCAGACGGCGGTAGGCATCGAGGTGGTTGACCCGCCAGCACAGCTCGGCCGGCAGCGCTGGCGGCAGGCAGGCCTGCGCGCCGTGCGCCAGCACCAGGTGGTCGTAGCGCAGGCTGCCGCGGGTGGTGCGCAGGGTGCGGGTGTCGGGGCAGATGCGCACGGCTTCGGTGTGGGCACGCAGGCGCACGCCCAGGCGCGCAGCGGCCACGGCACCGCTCTCGCGCACCAGGGCGCCGTCGTGCAGTTGCCGGGCCATGGCCACCGAGAGCATCGGCTTGTCGTAGACGTCGCCGGCGCAGCGCGTGACCAGGGTGATGGGCAGCGACGCATCGCGTTCGCGCAGGGCCTGGGCCATGGCCCAGCCGGCGCGCCCGGCACCGACGATCAGCACGCCGGCCGGGCCACCCCGGCGCGGCACCACGGCCGGCGCAGCGCCCGAGCGGGCCTGCAGCTCTTCCCGGCTGGGCGCGCGGTAGAGGCGGAAGTCGGCCTTGGTCACGCCGCACAGCGGGCAGGCCCAGTCGTCCGGAATGTCGGCGTAGCGGGTGCCGGCGACCAGGCCGCCATCGGGGTCGCCAACGGCCTCGTCGTAGATGTAGCCGCAGGCGTCGCAGATGTACTGCTGGTAGGGGGCGGCGGGTGCGGTGTTCATGCGGGCATCACCTCGGCGGAGAGCCGGGCGATCTCCTTGCGCAGGTGCTTGATGGCGGGCGTGACGATGGCCACGAAGTGCGATTCGCGGACCCGCCGCTGCACATCGGAGCTCATGAGGTAGCCGCGCGCGCCCTGGTGCAGCAGGGCCGACTGGGCCGCGCGCAGGCTGAGTTCCGCGCCGTGGGCGCGGGCGTCCAGCACCTCGATGAAGAACGCCGGCGAGCTGTCGAACGGGGTCTGCGCCAGCTTCATCACACGGGCCTCCAGCGCGTCGAGTTCGGCCTGCAGGTCGGACGGCCGGTCGTCCAGGAACTGGTTCACATGGCCGAGCTGGTCTTCCACCGCCCACATGGTGTCGATGGCGCCCTGCGTCACGCCCAGCGCCATGCCGCACTGGAGCATGACGAAGGCGGCGCGGATGCGGGCAATGAAAGGCTTGGCCGGGTCGGCCATGATTTCGTCGGCGCCGATGAAGTGATCCTTCAGGCGCAGCGCCCAGGTGCCGGTGCCTTCCATGCCGGCGAAGCTGGGGCAGTCGCGCAGCTCCACGCCGGGCGCGTCGCAGCGCAGCAGGAACATCACCTCGCGCACCACTTCGCCGTGTTCGTCGACCACGCCGGCCAGCGCGCCGCAGGCATGGTCGGGCCCCAGGTTGCTGACCCAGGGCAGCGTGCCGCTGACCCGGTAACCGCCGTCCACCGGCACCGCCTTGAGCAGCAGGCTCTCGATCTGGGCATAGCTCTTCATCGGGTTGGACATGGCGGTGCCGCCCAGGGTGCGGCCGGTGGCGTGCGCCATGAGCGCATCGCCACCCAAAGCCGGGTTGCCGCTGGCCTGCATGTACAGACCGCAGACCGCCTGGCACCAGACCATGAATCCGGTGGCCCCGCAGACCCGCGAGACCTCGGCCATGGCGCGGATGGCCAGGCCGTAGTCGCTGCGGCCGGCCGGCCCGTCCAGGTGCGCACTCATGGCACCCAGGGCACCGAGCTGCTGCATCACGCTGCGCGGGTAATGGCCCTGCCGGTCGATGGCCTCGGCCACCTCGGCCAGCGGGCCACGGGCCACGGCGCGCACAGCGTCCAGCAGGCCCTCGGCGGTGGTGGCCACGGCGTCGCGGGGGAGGTCGGCGGGGTTCATGCGGTGTCCTCCGGGCTCAGTCGGCCAGTGCGATGGTGAAGGGGATCGGGTTGCGCATCGTGTTGGCCACCGGCGAGTAGAAGTTGGCGTGCTGCACGATCTCGTCGAGCACTTCGCGCGGGGCATCCCCTTCCACCAGCACCTTCACCCGGATGGCCTGGAAGCCCATTTCCGGCGGCGTCTTTTCCAGCGCGCCACCGGCACCCCAGGCGGCGGGGTTGCCGATGTCGCCTTCCAGGAACACCTCCAGCTTGCTCAGCTTCACGCCCTTCCAGGTGGCCACGGCGGTGATGCCCACGGCCAGGCAGCCGCCCAGACCGGAGAGCACGATCTCGCCGGGGGCCGGTGCGGTGTCCTGGCCGAACAGGTGCAGCGGCTCGTCCACCACCACCGCCGCGTGGTTGCCCACGTAGCTCAGCGAGCGGTACTGGCCCTCCATCACGGTGTGGACCTTGTTGGTGCCACGCGAGCCGGGGTTGGCCTTGCCCTTGGCGGCAAAGGTGGCCAGGCCGGCCGAATCGATCGGGCGCAGGTAGGCCTTGACCGTGGTCGGGGTGGCGGGGGTGAGGGTGTCGGACATGGTGTCTCCAGGGTTGAAAAATCGGGAAGGGGGCAGCCGCATGGGGGCTCGTGCGGGCTCAGGCCGCCAGGGCCAGCGCCGGGCGCGAGGTCTTGACCGGCAGGCCGGTCTCGATCGGCAGGCTCTCGTTGCGCGACCACTCGTTCCAGGAGCCGAAGTACATGCGCACATCCGAGAAGCCGGCCTGCTTGAGCGCCAGGAAGGTGTTGGAGGCGCGTGCGCCCTTGAAGCAGTAGAGGTAGATGGTGTCGTCGGTACCGATGCCGGCGGTGGCGCATTCGGCGCGCACTTCGTCCGGGGTCTTGAACACCGGGCCCTGCGGCGAGGGCTTCATGAAGCGGTACCACTCCACCCAGCGGGCGCCGGGCAGGCGGCCCTTGCGCGGTGCGAAGTCGCGGCCGTAGGGGGAGGAGCTGTCGCCGATCCACTCGTCCACATCGCGCACGTCCAGCAACACGGTGTCGGTGCCCAGGGCGGCCTGCACGTCCTCCTGGGTCAGCATCACGTCGGTCAGCGGCAGCTCGGGGAAGGTGGCGGCCACCGGCGTGACCGCTTCGGTCGACACCGGCAGACCGCTGGCCTTCCAGGCGCTGAAGCCGCCATTGAGCACCTTGATCTTGGGGTAGCCCAGCCAGGTCAGCAGGTAGTAGCCCCGGCACGACTGGCCGTAACCGCTGTTCATGGCGTCCTCGTAGAACACGGCGGTCTCGGCGCCCGACAGACCCGCCTTGCCCAGCGCGTCGGCAAAGGTGGCCTTGAGCTCCATCAGGCCTTCGGGCGTGGAGGTGGCCAGGAAGGTGAAGACCTCGCGCAGGTTCACCGCGCCGGGAATATGGCCGGCCGCAAAGGTGTCGGCGTCGCGGGTGTCGATGAGCACGACCGGCTCCGACGACATCAGGGTCTGGAGCTGGGCGGGTGCGATCAGGGTGGCTTCAATGGACATGAGGACCTCGCGATGAAAGGGGGCAGGCAGGAGCGCCTGGGTCTTTCATTGCAACGGTCGTGCCATGGGGTTGGTCGATCGCAAGCCTTTGATTTACATGGAGTTCGGTGCCTGGATGCTTCCGTGTCGGCAGCCACTGTGTCGACACAATGTCGACATTGGGTCGACGTCCCGCCGCACTTCAGCGCAGCCCGGCCTTCTTCAGCCGGTACGCAAACTGCCGCAGGGTCAGCCCCAGGCTCTGGGCCGCGCGCGACTGGTTGCCGCCGTGCTGGGCCAGTGCGGCGGCGAGCTGCTCGGCGCCGTGCGAGCCGGCGCTCTGGTAGTCGCGCACCAGCGGCGCCGAGCCGGTGCGGTTCGGGTCGGGCGGCGTCGGGGCGGCGCCAGTCACAGAGAGCGAGGAGGGCGCCGAGGGCGTCGGCCCGCCGGGCATGAACCGCCGCAGCGCAGCTTCGTCCACCGGGGTGCGGTCGGCCAGCAGCACCACCCGCTCGATCAGGTTGCCCAGCTCGCGGATGTTGCCGGGCCAGTCGTGCGCATCGAGCCGCTCCAGTGCACCCGGCGTGAGGTGCACATTGCGCTGGTGGGCCTGGTTGGCGCGGCTGATGAAGTGCAGCGCCAGCGCCCGGATGTCCTCGCGGCGCTCGCGCAGGCTCGGCAGGCGGATGGGCACGACGTTGATGCGGTAGAACAGGTCGGGGCGGAAGCGGCCGGTCTGCACGTCCTGCGCCAGGTCGCGGTGGGTGGCGGCCACCAGCCGCACGTTCACCCGCACCTCGCGGCGTCCGCCCAGGCGCACCAGCGTGCCTTCCTGCAGGGTGCGCAGCAGTTTCGATTGCAGGGCCAGCGGCAGCTCGCCGATCTCGTCGAGGAACAGGGTGCCGCCCTCGGCCTGCTCGAACCAGCCGGCGCGCGACCCCACCGCACCGGTGAAGGCGCCCTTCTCATGACCGAACAGCTCGGACTCGAACAGCGTCTCGGGAATGGCCGCGCAGTTCACCTTGATGAAGGGCTGGGCGTGCCGTCCGCTGGCCAGGTGCACCGCGCGGGCGAACAGCTCCTTGCCGGTGCCCGATTCGCCCAGCAGCAGCACCGTGGCCTGCGACAACGACACCCGCTCCAGCTCGCCCAGGGCCTGCAGCAGCGGGGGCGAGCGGCCGATCAGCCCGTAGCGGGCGGTGTTCACCTCCAGCGCCCGGGCCAGCTCCTGATTGCGCTCCTGCAGGACACGGGTCTGCTCGTCGACCAGGCGCTGCAGCTGCAGCAGCTGACCGGTGAGGGTGGCCAGCAGGCCGAGCACGGCCAGATCGTCGTTCAGGTGGCGCTGCCGGCTGCGGATGCGGTGGCAGGCCAGCACGCCCTGGGTGCGGCCATCCACCACCACCGGCAGGGCCACGAAGGCCACGGTCTGCGGCGGCAGGCGGTCGCGGGGCACCGAGCGGAACAGGAAGCCGGGCTCGGCGTCCACGTCCTGCACGATGGCCGGCATGCCGGTCGCCAGCACCCGGCCGGTGATGCCCTCGCCCGGCCGGTACACGCCGCGCGCCGCTTCCTCGGCGGTCAGGCCGTAGGCATGGGCGATGCGCGCCACCGGTGACTGGCCGTCCCCGTCGTGGGCGTCGCGCAGCACGATGCGCCCCCGGTTCAGGCCCAGCAGCTCGCTCATGAGGTGCAGCATCTCCCGCAGCACGAAGCCCGGCGCCAGGCTGCGCCCGACCAGCTTCATGACTTCGCGCAGCAGCAGCAGCTCCTGGGCGCGCCA
>PNMF01000114.1 GCA_013823485.1 Comamonadaceae bacterium | reverse complement strand
GACGTCGGCGCCCAGACCGGCGCAGGCGTTGGCGATCAGGTCCTGCAGGGCCTGGAGGTCCAGGGGCACGCGCTGGCCGCGGTCGATCACGTGCAGCAGGGGCTCCACCGGCTGTGCAACCACCTGGGTGGCGCGCTCGCGGGTGCGGCGCTCGCGGTACAGCACATAGGCGCGGGCCACCTCGTGGTGACCGCCGCGCATCAGGCCGAGTTCGACCTGGTCCTGCACGTCTTCAATGTGGAAGGTGCCGCCGCCCGGGCGCGAACGCATGAGGGCGCGCACCACGGCCTGGGTGAGTTCGTCCACCGTCTCGCGCACGCTGGCCGATGCCGCGCCCTGGGTGCCGTGCACGGCCAGGAAGGCCTTCATCATGGCCACGGCGATCTTGCTGGGCTCGAAGGACACCACCGCGCCATTGCGGCGGATGATCTGGTAATGGGCCAGCACGGAGGCGCTCACGGGCGCAGCGGCGGGGCTCATGCTGCCGCTCGGCATGGCCGAGGGGCTGTGGTTGGTCTGGGGGGTGGTGGCGGTCAGCATGATTCCTCTTGGGTGTTGTTGTGGGATGTCAGGGTGCGGTCGCGGGGGCTTTGCGAGGCCTTTGTCCGGGACGTTGCGGCCTTGTGGGCGCGTGGCGAGAGCACACTATATCTGGTGTCTGCCACCCCTTCAACCCACTACCTATGGTGTGCGGCGATGTTCGGGGGCATGCGCCGCACGAGCGGATTTCGCTGGGTAAAACGCGGCGATCCGGTCTGCCCGCATACCTCGGTCGGTATCGCTGGCGGGGCCTGATGTGCCGTGCCGGACGCCTGTGTTCATGCGGTCTGCGGCCCGCTTTGCCGCGCCAGACCGCATGGCTCCGTGCTCAGGCCGATGCACCGTCCTGGTGAGGGGGTGACGGCTGCTGCGCCGCGCTGCGGACCACCTCGGGAAAATACGAGGTGTCCCAGCCGATCGCCTGCTGCGCGAGCTGTTGCAGAAGTGCCCAATCAAACCCCGTGCCGGGGTCAAGTTTGCGACCCGGCGCGATGTGTTCATGGCCCGCCACATGCCGCACCGGATGCCGATGGGCTAGCTGCGCCATCAGCCGCACCAGCCGCCGGTACTGGGCGGGCTCGAAGGTGTCGCCTTCCAGGCCTTCGAGCTCGATGCCCACCGAGTCGTCGTTGCAGTTCTCCCGGCCGCGCCAGCAGGACCGCCCTGCGTGCCAGGCGCGCTCGAAGGTGTCGACGAACTGAACCAGCCCGCCATCGCGGTGGATGAAGAAATGCGACGACACCTCCAGGCCGCGGATCTGCCCGAAATACGGATGGGCATCCCAGTCGAGCCGGTTGGTGAACAGCTGCTCGACCTCCGGCCCGCCGTACTGGCCGGGCGGCAGGCTGATGGAGTGCACCACCAGCAGGTCGATGGCGGCACCGGCCGGCCGCGGGCCGAAGTTCGGGGAGGGGCAGTGCCGCGCCTCCCGCAGCCAGCCGCCGTCCCAGTCGGCGGGGCTGGCCCGGGACAGGTCAGCGGGTGTCGTCGTCATCGGTTTCCGGCCCCGACGCGCCTGAGGGCATGGGTATGCCCAGCCGCTGGATGCGGTAGCGCATCTGGCGCAGGTTCAGGCCCAGCCGGGCCGCGGCTGCGGTGCGGTTGTAGTCGCATTCGCGCAGCGCCTTGAGCAGCACCTGGCGTTCTTTCTCGTCGAGGTAGCGCTGCAGGTCGGTGGGTATGCCTTCGGGTGCCTGGGCCTCCGGGCGTTCCGGCGTGGCCTGACCGTTCAGGGGCATGGGGTCGGTGGGTTCCTCGTCGGAGGACTCGCCGAAGTCCGGCACGTCGAGCTGCTGACCGTCGCTCAGTGCCAGCGCGCGTTGCAGCAGGTTCTCGAGCTCGCGCACGTTGCCCGGCAACTCGCGGCTGGCCAGCCAGGAACGGGCGCGCGGGCTGAGTTGCGGCACCGCCTGCCCGATGTCCTGGCACAGGCGCTCCAGCAGGGCCTGCACCAGGTCGTCCAGGTCCTCGCGCCGCTCGCGCAGCGCGGGGGTCCGCAGGCCAATCACGTTGAGCCGGTAGAACAGGTCCTGGCGGAACTGGCCGGACTGCACCAGGGCGGGCAGGTCGCGGTGGGTGGCACTCACCAGGCGCACGTCCACCGGGTCTTCCTGGACGCCGCCCAGGGCCCGCACCCGGCGTTCCTGAATGACGCGCAGCAGCTTGGCCTGCATGGCCAGCGGCAGATCGCCGATTTCGTCCAGGAACAGCGTGCCCCCGCGCGCGGCCTGGAAATAGCCTTCGCGGTCGGCGGTGGCGCCGGTGTAGGCGCCCTTGCGGGCACCGAAGAACTCGGCTTCGATCAGGTTCTCGGGGATGGCCCCGCAGTTCACCGCCACGAAAGGCCCGCTGGCCCGGTGGCTGCAGTCGTGCACGGCCCGCGCCACCAGTTCCTTGCCGGTGCCCGACTCGCCCAGGATCAGCACCGGCGCCATGCTGGTGGCCACCTTCTCGATGCGCGACTTGATCTGCAGGATGCTCGGCGACCGGCCCACGATGCGGGCCAGCGAATGCACCCCGGCGGGCGGGGGGGGCGCCGCCCGCAGCGGTTCGCCCGCTGCGCCCAGGGTGAGCGGCGCGCGCTGGCTGCGCAGGGCAGAGGCCACCGCGCTGCGCAGCTGTTTCAGGTCGACCGGCTTGGTCAGGTAGTCGAAGGCGCCCGCCTTGAGCACCTCCACCGCGTTCTCGGCCGAGCCGTAGGCGGTGATGACGATGCACTTTTCGGTGCGCTGCGCACCGGTGAGTTCGCGCAGCAGCTCCAGCCCGAGTCCGTCGGGCAGCCGCATGTCCGAGATGACGATGTCGAAACGCTCCCGCTTCACCGCATCGCGGGCCTGGGTCAGGTCGCCGACCGCGACCACCGCATGGCCCTCGCGCAGCAGCGTGAGTTCGTAGAGGGTGCGCAGGTCGGGCTCGTCGTCGACGACCAGGATGGAAGCGATCGGGTTCTGGCTGGGGGTCGGCATGGGCTGTGGTGTCTCAGGCCGGGGAATGGGGCGGTCGGGTGCGTGGCGCCGGCGTGGCCAGCGGCAGCAGCACGAAGAACTCGTTGCCCTCGCGCAGGTCCAGCTGGGTGCGCTGGTAGGCGATGTGGGCGCCGTAGCGCTGGCACAGCTCGCGGCAGATGAACAGCCCGAGCCCGCTGGAACGGCTCTCGGACGAGAAGAAGGGTTCGAACAGGTGGCGCAGCACCGTGGCTTCCAGGGGCGGTCCGTCGCTCCAGATCGACAGGCGCACATGCTCCGGTCCGCTGGGCTGGGTGATGACCCGCATGGCCGCGGCCTGGTTGCTGGCATGGCGCTCGGCGTTGTCCAGCAGGTTCACCAGCAGGCGCCGCAGGTGTTCGGGCTCGAACGCCACCTGCGCCTTGGGAGCGTGGGTGTGCACGCCGAGCCGGGCGCCGGTCTGCATCTGCGCGTTCCACTCGCCGGTGATGATCCGCACCGAGGTGTCCAGCGGCACCACCGGTGCAGCGCCGGCCGACTGGGAGGGCTGCACACGCGCCACATTCAGGATGTCGTCGACGATGCGGGAGAGCCGCGTCGCGTTCTGTTCGATCATGCCGGTGAGGCGTTTCTGGGTCGGCTCCTTCACCTCTTCGTCCAGCAGGGCATTGGCCTGGGTGATGGCGGTCAGCGGGTTGCGGATTTCGTGGGCCACGGCGGCCGACATGCGGCCCATCGAGGCCAGCTTTTCGGTGCGGACCCTGGCTTCCACCTCGCGCAGGTCTTCCAGGAACAGCACGCACAGCCCGGCCCGGCTGCCTTCGGAGGCGGTCAGGCGGGTGCGGGCCAGCAGGCGCTGGCTGGGCCGGTCGTCGTGTTCGATGGTGGTCTCGGTTTCCAGCGGCTGGCCGGCGGCAAAGGTGTCGCTGACCAGCGCGGCCAGGTGTTCCCAGCCATTGCGCGCCGACAGCAGCAGGCGGGCGCCCTCGGGGTACCGGTCGCCCATCAGCATGTGCTGCGCCGCCGGGTTGGCGTTGCGCACCACGCCGTGCAGGTCGACCACCAACACGCCGATGCTGAGGTTGTCGATGATCACCTCGTTCACCCGCGACTGGGCACGGGCCGCCGCCTGGCTGCTGGCCGCCACCGCTTCCTCGCGCGCCAGCCGGATGGCCAGCTGGTGGGCCAGCAAGGCCACCAGGAACAGACCGGTGCCGGCCAGACCGGTCTGCACGAAGCGGGTGGTGTCCTGCGCGCTCAGGCCGCTGCTGGCCAGCCAGGCATCGAGCAGCAGCACCAGCGTGACCGAAGCCGCCGTGCCCAGCGCCAGGGTGAGCGGGCCCAGGATGGCGCCCAGCAGCACCGGCAGCGCGAACAGCGGCGTGTAGTTGATGGCCCCGGACTGCATCGACTGCATGACGGCGAAGGTGGCCACGTCGACGCCGATGGTCAGCAGCCACTGGATGGTCGGTGCCCGACCGTGCTGCCGGGGTTGCCAGAGCGTCAGCATGCCCAGCGACATCAGCAGGTGCAGGCCGCTGACCACGGTCAATGGCAGCGAGCCGCTGGTGCCCGACATGAGCAGGAAGACCTGCAGCGCCAGCAGCACCACGGCGACCACCACCCGCGCCCCCATGAACGCCCGCCACAGCCGCTCGAACGCCCGCTGCTGTTGCTGTCGGCCCTCGTCACCGGCCGATTCGAAGGCCGAGTACCACGACGGCGCGAAGTGGGATGCCGGCTCCTGGGCCATGGTCAGCGCGGTGCGGGTTCGTCGAGCAGCCGGTGCTCGGCGGTGCAGTAGATGCCCAGCCTGCCCTCGACCGCATCGGACCGGGGCAGGTGGGTGCCGCAGTGCCGGCAGGCCACCATGGCCACCGGGGCCGGCACCGGCCGGGGTGCGGGCGGCTGCTGGCGGTTGCGCTCTTCGAGTGCCTCCCGGCGGTTCTTGCGCCAGATGTGGATGGCCACCAGGACCACGGCCAGAACGAGCAGGTATTTCATGCGGGGGTGTGTGGGGAGGTGCTCAGCGCTGCAGGAAGACTTCGATCACGAAGCGCGAACCGACATAGCCCAGCAGCAGCAGGCCGGCGCCCAGGTACACCATGCGGGCAGCCATGCCGCCACGCCAGCCCAGGCGCCAGCGTCCGAGCAGCAGCACGCCCATGGTGGCCCAGGCCAGCACCGAGAAGACCGTCTTGTGGTTCCAGGTCCAGCGGTGGTTGAGCGATTCGGCGAACCAGCCGCCGGCCAGCACGGTGGCGGTCAGCAGCACGAAGCCGGCGCCCACCAGGCGGAAGGTCAGGCGCTCCAGCGTGAGCAGCGGCATGTCGGTGTCGTTGGCGCGGCCCTGCCGCATGGCCCGCTCGGCCCGCTGCATCAGCCAGGCGTGTGCCACCGCCGCCGCGATCAGCCCGTACGACGCGATGCCCAGCGCCCAGTGCAGGGGCATCCACGGTGACGACAGCGCCGGGTAGGTGGCCCCGGGAAACACCAGCGCCAGCAGCACCACCGCCATGCCCAGCCAGCCGAGCGCGCGGCGGGCCTTGAGCTGCGGGTACAGCCGGCTTTCCAGCAGGTAGACGGTGAGCACCAGCCACAGCGTGATGGACAGTGCCGGGGCAAAACCGAACGAGGCCGGCTGGTTGAGCAGGCCCCGCAGCAGCACCACCGCATGCATCAGCCAGGCCAGGACCAGCAGGCTGCGCAGCTGCGCAGCCGACATGCGCGCGTGGGCCCAGAGCATCAGCCCGTAGGTCAGGGCGGTCAGGCCGGAGACGATGAGGGTGGGTGCCGGACTGGACAGCATGGGCATCAGGCCTCGGGAAGGCCGCGCGCCGGCAGGGCTGGAGATGGGGGCGCGGCTAAAATCATCCGCACAGTTTAACGGCCCCTTTGTGCTGGCCGTTCCCCCCACTTCCCCGAGCCCCGCATGGCATCAGCCCTCTCCGAACGCCTGTCACGCATCGTCAAGGAGATGCGTGGCCAGGCCCGCATCACCGAGTCCAACATCACCGACATGCTGCGCGAGGTGCGCATGGCGCTGCTGGAGGCCGATGTCGCCCTGCCGGTGGTGCGCGACTTCATTGCACGGGTCAAGGAGCGGGCGCTGGGCGCCGAGGTGGTGGGTTCGTTGTCGCCGGGGCAGGCGCTGGTGGGCATCGTCAACCGCGAGCTGGCGGCCACCATGGGCGAGGGCGTGGCCGACATCAACCTGGCGGCACAGCCGCCGGCGGTGATCCTGATGGCCGGCCTGCAGGGTGCCGGCAAGACCACCACCACCGCCAAGCTGGCCCGCCACCTGATCGAGAAGCGCAAGAAGAAGGTGCTGACGGTGTCAGGCGACGTCTACCGCCCGGCCGCCATCGAGCAGCTGCGCACCGTCACGGCCCAGGCCGGGGCCGAGTGGTTCCCCAGCACCCCGGATCAGAAGCCCGCCGACATCGCCCGGGCCGCCATCGACCATGCCCGGCGCCACTATTTCGACGTGCTGCTGGTCGACACCGCCGGCCGCCTGGCCATCGACGAAGCGCTCATGCGCGAGATCCAGGAACTCCACGCCATCCTGAACCCGGTCGAGACGCTGTTCGTGGTCGATGCCATGCAGGGTCAGGACGCGATCAACACGGCGCGGGCCTTCAAGGAGGCGCTGCCGCTGACCGGCATCGTGCTCACCAAGCTCGACGGCGACTCGCGCGGCGGTGCCGCGTTGTCGGTGCGTGCCATCACCGGCGCACCGATCAAGTTCGCCGGCACCTCCGAAAAGCTCGATGGCCTGGAGGTGTTCGACGCCGACCGCCATGCCGGCCGGGTGCTGGGCATGGGCGACATCGTGGCCCTGGTCGAGCAGGTCACCGCCGGGGTGGACATGGCCTCGGCGCAGAAGCTGGCGGCCAAGGTCAAGAGCGGCGAGGGCTTCGACCTCAACGACTTCCTCGACCAGATCCGCCAGATGAAGCAGATGGGTGGCCTCTCCAGCCTGATGGACAAGCTGCCCAGCGCCATGGCCGCCAAGGCTTCCGAGGCCGACCTCAACCGGGCCGAGCGCGACATCAAGCGCAAGGAAGGGATCATCTGCAGCATGACCCTGCAGGAGCGCCGCAAGCCCGAGATCATCAAGGCCACCCGCAAGCGCCGCATCGCCGCCGGTGCCGGCGTTCAGGTGCAGGAGGTCAACCGCCTGCTCAAGGAGTTCGAGCAGATGCAGGGGATGATGAAAAAGATGAAGGGCGGCGGCCTGATGAAGATGATGAAGCGCATGGGCGGCATGAAGGGCCTGCCCGGCATGCGCTGACCCGGCTTCAGACCCGTGCGACCTGCACCTCGCCGCGCAGTGAATGCGGCAGGGCCTGGGTGATGTGCACATCGATCATCTGGCCGACCAGCCGGGTGCCGTGGGGTCCGCCGTCGAAGTTGACGATGCGGTTGCACTCGGTGCGGCCCATCAGTTCGGCGGCGCCGTCCGGCCCGGGCCGGCGCGACGGACCTTCCACCAGAATGCGCTGCACCGTGCCTTCGCGGCTGGCGCTGATGCGGCGCACGTTGGCCTCGATGGTGGCCTGCAGGTGCTGCAGGCGCTGCAGCTTGACCTCGTGCGGGGTGTCGTCCGGCAGATTGGCCGCCGGCGTGCCCGGACGCGGGCTGAAGATGAAGCTGAAGCTGCTGTCGAAGCCCACGTCCTCGATGAGCTTCATCATCTTCTGGAAGTCGTCGTCGGTCTCGCCGGGGAAGCCGACGATGAAGTCGCTGCTCATCGAGATGTCCGGCCGGATGGCACGCAGCTTGCGGATGGTGCTCTTGTATTCCATGGCGGTGTAGCCGCGCTTCATGGCCATCAGGATGCGGTCGCTGCCGTGCTGCACCGGCAGGTGCAGGTGGTTCACCAGCTGCGGTATGCGGGCATAGGCCTCGATCAGGCGCGGCGTGAACTCGTTCGGGTGGCTGGTGGTGTAGCGGATGCGCTCGATGCCGGGAATGGCAGCCACGTATTCCAGCAGCAGGGCGAAGTCGGCGATCTCGGCCGTGTCGCCCATCGCACCCCGGTAGGCGTTCACGTTCTGACCCAGCAGCGTCACTTCGCGCACGCCCTGGTCGGCCAGCCCGGCCACCTCCACCAGCACGTCGTCGAACGGCCGGCTGACCTCTTCGCCGCGGGTGTAGGGCACCACGCAGTAACTGCAGTACTTGGAGCAGCCTTCCATGATGGAGACGAAGGCCGAAGCCCCCTCCACCTTGGCCGGCGGCAGGTGGTCGAACTTCTCGATCTCGGGGAAGCTGATGTCGACCTGCGGCCGCTCCTGCCGCTGGCGCTGGTTCAGCAGCTCGGGCAGGCGGTGCAGGGTCTGCGGACCGAACACCACGTCGACGAAGGGTGCGCGCTTGATGATCTCGGCGCCTTCCTGGCTGGCCACGCAGCCGCCCACACCAATCTTCACGCCGCGCGCCTTCAGGTGCTTGATGCGGCCCAGGTCGCTGAAGACTTTCTCTTG
>PNMF01000113.1 GCA_013823485.1 Comamonadaceae bacterium | reverse complement strand
CACCACCGTGTGCAGCGACTGGTAGCCATTGGGTTTGGGCTTGGCGATGTAGTCGTCGAACTCGTCGGGCACCGGCGTGAAGTTCGCGTGCACCCAGGCCAGCACGGCATAGCAGTGGTCCACCTGCGGCACGATGACCCGCAACGCCCGAATGTCGAAGACCTGGTCAAAGCCCAGGCCCTTGCCGCGCATCTTCTTGACGATGCTGTAGATGTGCTTCGGCCGCCCCTGCACCGAGGCCGCAATGCCCTGCTCCAGCAAGGCCAGTTGCAGTTGTTGCCGGGCCTGGTCCACGTGGGCTTCTCGCTCGACCCGTTTCTCGTCCAGCAGCCGCGCCACGTCCTTGTAGGTCTGTGGCTCGAGGAAGCGGAAGGCCAGATCCTCCATCTCCCACTTCAGCTGCCAGATGCCCAGGCGGTTGGCCAGCGGCGCGAACACGTGCAGCGACTCGCTGGCCAGCGCATCGCCGGGGTCGGTCCGGGTGGCGGCGTGATGCCGCAGGGTCTGCAACCGCGAAGCCAGCCGCAGCATGACCACCCGCAGGTCGCGGGAGAAGGCCAGCAGCATCTTGCGGATGTTCTCGGTCTGGCCGGCGGTGAGCACCGCCGTGAACCCCCGGGCGGCGGGCGCGTCGGGCTGGGCCTGCTGCTCGGCCGTCTTCTGCCGGGCCTGCCGCTGCAGCTGCACCAGCTTGGTGGTCTCCACGGCCAGCGCGGCGAAGTGTTCACCGAAGGCCTTGGCGATCACCTCCTGCGGACGGTTGAGGTGCTGACACGCGTACACCAGATACACCGCAGCCTGCATGGCCTCGGAGCCGCCGATGTCGGCGAGGATGCGGGCCACCGCATCGGCATGGGCCAGGGTGTTTTCGCCGGTGTCCAGGGACTCGCCCGACAACAGCGGCTCCGCGAAAGCGCGGGCGCGCTGCAGGGACTGTTCGCCGCCGGGCAGGCTGGAGGCGGTGGCGGCCACGATGGCCGATGCAGCGGCGGGGGCCTCGTTCGGCCCGGAGGGTGTGGCGCGCTTCATGGAACGGGGCTCAGGCCGCCAGCAGGAAATCGCGGATGGCCGCGACCTGGTACTCGGCCACCAGCGTGGGCGCATGGCCCACGCCCGGCCAGGTCACGACGCTCGGGCGCGGCCCGCGCCGGCTCATGGCCTCGGCCGTGGCCGCCGAGAGCAGGTCGGAGTCGGCGCCGCGCAGCAGCAGGGTCGGACAGGTGATGGCGTCGAACAGGGCCCAGAGCATGGCTTCGCCAGCCTGGGCAGATTGCCGGGCGGCCTGGTCATCGGTGGCCATCTGCCGGAAAGGCACCGCGATGGCGGGGTCGTAATGCAGCCACCAGCGGCCCTCGCGCTGGCGCAGCATGGGCCGCGAGAGCGACGCCCATTGCTCGGGCGTGTGCGGTCCGAAGCCTGTGGAGATGGTGGCCAGGTAGTGGATGGCCTGCTGCTCGGTGTCGAACGACGGGTTGGTGCCGACGTAGCTGCCGATGCGCTGCAGCGCCTCCCACTGGATCACCGGCCCCACATCGTTGAGCACCAGACGGTGGATGCCCAGGCCCGGCTGGGCCGCCAGCGCCATGCCGATCAGCCCGCCCATGCTGGTGCCGACCCAGTCGATCAGGCAGTGCGGATGCTGCTGGCGCAGCTGCATCAGCAGCTGGGCGATGTCGGTGGCGTAGGTCGGCACCTGGTAGCCGGTCGGGTCGGCCAGCCAGTCGCTGTGGCCACGGCCCGCCACATCGACCGACACCACGCGCGCATGCGGCTGGAGCGCCCGGGCCAGGACATCGAAATCGCGTCCCTGGCGCGACAGGCCATGCACGCAGACCACCACACGGGAGGCATCGCTGCCGGTGCAGGGCCAGTCCCACCAGGCCATGCGGCGCGGGCCGCCGGCCGTGCCTTCGGGGACAACGACAAGGTGCTGGAGAACGGGTTCGGTCATGGCGTGAGAGTTACCGGTGGCGGTATCGGCGGTCCTTGATAATCGGCCGCAGAAAGCTGTCCCCATCGTAAAGGAACTGGAGAACCCCATGCTCGCGCGCAAGACCGCCCTCGTCACCGGATCCACCAGCGGCATCGGCCTCGGCATTGCCAAGGCACTGGCCCGTCAGGGTGCCGACATCGTCCTCAACGGCTTCGGCGACGTGGAGGCCGCGAAGGCCGAAGTCGAGGCACTCGGCGTGAAGGTGGCCTACCACGGCGCCGACATGAGCAAGCCCGCCGAGATCGAGGAGCTGATGGCGTTTGCCGCCAGCACCTTCGGCCGCGTCGACGTGCTGGTCAACAACGCCGGCATCCAGCATGTGGCCAAGGTGGAAAACTTCCCGGTCGAGCGCTGGGACGCGATCATCGCCATCAACCTCAGCAGCGCCTTCCACACCACCCGGCTGGCCCTGCCCGCCATGCGCGAAGCCAACTGGGGTCGCATCATCAACATCGCTTCGGTGCACGGCCTGGTCGCATCGGCCGAAAAGTCGGCCTATGTGGCGGCCAAGCACGGCATCGTCGGCCTGACCAAGGTCACGGCCCTGGAAACCGCCACCACCGGCGTGACCTGCAACGCCATCTGCCCGGGCTGGGTGCTGACCCCGCTGGTGCAGAAACAGGTGGATGCCCGGGCCGCCGCGCTGGGCGTGAGCAACGAGGAAGCCACCCGGCTGCTGCTGGGCGAGAAGGAGCCGTCGATGCAGTTCACCACCCCGGACGAGCTGGGCGAACTGGCGGTCTTCCTGTGCGGCCCTGCGTCGGGCAACGTGCGCGGCGTGGCCTGGAACATGGACGGCGGCTGGGCCGCCCAGTAAGGCCGGACTCAACGGACCTGGATGGAGCCCGACACGGTGACCGACACCGTGTCGGTGCCCGCCTCGACCGGCAGCGGCGCGTCGGCCACGGCCGCCCTGGCTTCCATGGCCATCATGCGCGGCATGGGCCGGGCGCCCTCGTCGGTCGACGAGATGCTGACCGCACCCAGCGTGTAGGCACTGAAGCCGAACGCCTGGGTGACTTCGGCCGCACGGGCCCGGAAGCGTTCGATGGCCTGGGCCTGCACCGCCGATTCGAGCTGCCGACGCGCGTCACGCGACAGCGAAAAGCCCATGCTGCTGACCGTCAGGCCGGACAGTTTCCCGGCGGTCGCGGTGATCAGCGGCACGTCGCGCCCTTCCAGCACCAGCTCGGCAGAGCCCTGCCAGCCATTGATCTTTCCATCACGGCCGTACCGGGGCGACACCCCGAATGCGCCGCTGCGCACCTCCATCTGCTGGCTGCGGGCTTGCGGGCGGGCCGTGGCCAGCGCCGTGTCGATGGCCGACGCAGCTGGTTCTGGACCGTGGCGGCATCGGCGGCCTCGCGCGTGAGGCCCAGGCGGACCGTGAGCCAGTCCTGCGGGGCTTCGACATGCCCGCTGGCACTCAGGCTGATCTGCTGCTGCACCGGCGCAGCGGTCTGAGACCAGGCCGGGGCCTGCACGGCGAGCAGCCCTGCCAGACAGGCAGAAATACAAAAACGGTTCATGCGGTCCTTCAGGGTTTGATGCGGAACTCGATCGTGCCATGGTGGCGCAGCTGCTCGCGCATGCGCTGCCGCTCTTCGAGGGAAAGGCGGTAGGGCTGGAACGGCTCGCTGCCGTTGTCGGCGGACTGGCGCAACGAGTCGCGCAGACGCACCGGCTGGACCGGCTGGACCGGCTGGACCGGCTGCGCCGGCGCGGCCGTGGTGGCCTCCGGCTCGGTGATCGGGCTGGTGGCCGGAGTGTGAGCCGGGGTCGGGACCGAGGTCTCGGCGGCGGCGGCCGGAATGTCCGGCACCGTGCGTTCGCCGTTGGCCCAGGCCATCTGCAGGGGCAGTGCCAGAAGGCCTGCGCCCATCCATGCTGTTGCTTTCATCGTGTGCGCCTTGCGGGGTGTGACGGCGCCATTGTGCGAGGCCGATGGTTGACACTGGAGGGTGTACCCGCAACTTCTGTAACAGCCTGTCAAAAAAACAAATTCCCATGGCTGACAAGCACTTGGCGCTGCCATACTCGCGTTTGTTACATTTTTGAGAGTCAAGGAATGGCCACCAACAACACCCGTCCCAACAAGGTTCTGGTCGTCGACGACGACGTCCGCATCCGCGACCTGCTGCGCCGTTATCTGATGCAGGAAGGGTTCGAGGTGATGCTGGCCGAGGATGGCAAGGCGCTCAACCGGGTGCTGCAGCGCGACTCGGTCGATCTGATCGTGCTCGACCTGATGATGCCGGGCGAAGACGGGCTGTCGATCTGCCGGCGACTGCGTGCCAACGGCGACCGCACCCCCATCATCATGCTGACCGCCAAGAGCGAGGACGTGGACCGCATCGTGGGCCTGGAGGTGGGCGCCGACGACTACCTGGGCAAGCCCTTCAACCCGCGAGAGCTGCTGGCCCGCATCCACGCCGTGCTGCGCCGCCGCCCGCCGACCGAGGTGCCCGGGGCCCCGTCGCAGGACCAGGAGGTGGTCAAGTTCGGGCCGTTCGAGTTCGACCTGAGCCTGCGCACCCTTCGCAAGGAAGGCGCCGACCTGCCCCTGACCACCGGCGAATTCGCCATGCTCAAGGCCCTGGTGCGGCACCCGCGTCAGCCCCTGTCGCGCGAGAAGCTGGCCCAGCTGGCCCGTGGCCGCGAATTCGAGCCCTTCGACCGCAGCCTGGACGTTCAGGTGTCCCGCCTGCGCAAGCTGATCGAAGAAGACGCCACCTCACCCCGTTACCTGCAGACGGTCTGGGGCGTGGGCTATGTGTTCGTTCCGGACGGCAACGCCTGATGAGCTTCGAGTCGCGCATCTCCTTCGAGCCATCGGAGAACGGCAACCTGGAAACCGCGCCGGCTCCGCTGGAGGTGCGGCCGACGCGTGGCTTCAGCCTGTTCTGGCGCACCTTCTTTTTCCTCACGCTGCTGCTGATCGGCTGCATCGTGGCCTGGCTGCAGACCTTCCGGGCCCTGGAATACGAGCCGCGCGCCCTGCAGAGCGCGCAACAACTGGCCTCGCTGGTCAACCTCAGCCGCGCGGCGCTGGTGCACTCCGACTCGATCGCCCGGGTCTCGCTGGTCAAGACCCTGGCCACCGAAGAAGGCCTGAACATCGCACCGCGCGAACCCACCGACACCTTCGAGCTGCACGACAGCGACCCGCTCAGCCGCAGCGTGGCCGACCGGCTGAAGGCCCGGCTGGGGCCCGACACCGTGGTGGCCCGCGAAGTGAACGGGCAGCCCGGCCTGTGGGTCGGTTTCAGCATCGACGGCGATCCGTACTGGCTGCTGACCGATCCGTCGCGGGTCGGGCCGGTGGCCGGCACCACCTGGCTGATCTGGCTGGCCACCGCCGCCCTGCTCTCGCTGACCGGCGCGGCGCTCATTGCCCGGCTGATCAACCGGCCGCTGAAGATGCTGTCGTTCGCGGCCAGCCGGGTGCGGGAAGGCGACTTCAACGCCAGCCAGCTCAGCGAGGCAGTGGCCACCAGCGAGATCCGCGAGGTCAACATCGGCTTCAACCGCATGGCGCAGCGCCTGTCCAAGATCGAGCAGGACCGGGCTTTGATGCTGGCCGGCATCTCGCACGACCTGCGCACGCCGCTGGCCCGTCTGCGGCTGGAAACCGAGATGAGCGTGGCCGATGCCCAGGCCCGCGAACACATGGCGGCCGACATCGACCAGGTCAACGCCATCATCGACAAGTTCCTGGACTACGCCCGGCCGGACCACATCCAGCTGCAGGAGGTGAGCCTGAACCAGGTGGTGGAAGCCGCCGTGTTTTCACTCGGCCAGAACGACGGCCAGGTGATCAATGTGAACATCCCGGCCGACACCCGGGTGATGGGCGACCCGGTCGAGCTCCAGCGCGTGTTCACCAACCTGGTGGAAAACGCCCAGCGCTATGGGCGCAACCCGGTCACCGGCGTGCTGCAGATCGACATTGCCGCCAAGTCGATGGACGACACGGTGCTGGTGAAGTTGCGCGACCACGGCAAGGGCGTGCCGGCCGACCAGCTGGCCCAGCTCACCCAGCCGTTCTACCGGGGCGACACCTCGCGCACCTCGGCCACCGGCACCGGCCTGGGCCTGGCCATCGTGGAGCGGGCGGTGGCCCGCATGGGCGGCCGTTTTGCACTGGCCAACAGCAGCACCGGCGGCCTGGCCGCCCACATGAAGCTGGTCAAGGCACCCAGCTGAACGGGCTGCGGCCCGGCACCCGGGCCACAAGGCTCAGACCGAGGCCAGCAGCGCCACCGCCCGGGCCTCGATCGACAGGCCCTGCCCCACCGGCCCGAGGCGCTCGGCCGTCTTGGCCTTGACGTTCACACGCGACGCATCGAGCCCCAGCGCCTGGGCGATGCGCGCCACCATGGCCGGGATGTGGGGCGCCAGCTTGGGGGCCTGCGCCACCACCGTGCTGTCCACATTCACGATCTCGAAGCCGGCCGCCCGCACGCGCCGGGCCGCTTCGGCCAGCAGCACCACCGAGTCGGCGCCCTTGAACTCCGGGTCGGTGTCCGGGAAGTGGCGGCCGATGTCGCCGAGTGCGGCCGCGCCCAGCAGGGCGTCGGTGATGGCGTGCAGCAGCGCGTCGGCGTCGGAGTGGCCGAGCAGGCCGTGGGTGTGGGGCACGGTGATGCCACCGAGGACCAGCGGGCGACCAGGCACCAGGGCATGGGTGTCCCAGCCCTCGCCCACTCGCAGGGACAACAGGGGATTCATGTTCGGCTCCTGAGCACGGCCTCGGCCAGTGCGAAATCTTCCGGGTAGGTGATCTTGATGTTGCGGGCCGGGCCGGGCACCAGCAAGGGCCGGTGGCCGGCCTGCTCCATGGCGCTGGCTTCGTCGGTGATGCCGGCAAAGCCTTCAGCGCGGCGGGCCTGCAATGCCTCGATGAGCGGCCCCAGGCGGAACATCTGCGGGGTCTGAGCCAGCCATTTGTCGCTGCGGTCCACCGTGGCGCTCACACGGCCGGCGGCGCTGGCCTTCAGGGTGTCGGGCAACGGCAGGGCCAGCAAGCCGCCCACCGCATCACCCAGACAGGCATCGATCAGGCGGTCGATGGCGGCCGGCTCGATCAGGCAGCGGGCCGCGTCGTGCACCAGCACCCAGTCGGTGTCGGGCACGCCGCGTTCGCGCAGGGCCAGCAGGCCGTTGAAGACGCTGCCCGCCCGGGTCAGGTCGCCCCGCTCCACCACGCCCACCCTCGGCGGCAGGGCATCGGCCAGCGGGGGCCAGAAAGCATCGCCGGGCTGGACCACCACCAGGGTGGACACGATCCGGTCCACCGCGGCCAGGGCCTGCAGGGTGTGCAGCACCATCGGCTGGCCGGCCACGGTCTGGTACTGCTTGGGCACCGGGGTGCCGGCGCGGGAGCCGTTGCCGGCGCAGGGCAGCACCGCATGGCAGGCCGGGGAGCCGAGGTCGGGGTCGGGTATGGGCGGGTTGGGTGCGGTCATGAAGTGGGCCATTCTAAAATCGCGCCATCACACCCCCTGCGGACCGCGCAGGGGGTGTTTGTCTTGCACGGCCTCAGGCCGCACCCGGCCCCTTCCCATGGACCTGCCCAAACTCTCCCCCGGCAAACGCCACACGCTGCCCCACCCCGGCGGATCGGCCGACGCCCTGTTGCTGGCCCGGCTGGCCACGCGCGAGCGCGCGGCCTCACGCCTGACCGCCATCGTCACCGCCGACGCCAACGACGCCCAGCGCCTGATCGACGAGCTGGCCTTCTTCGCCCCGGACCTGCGCGTCACCCTGTTTCCCGACTGGGAGACCCTGCCCTACGACACCTTCTCGCCGCACCAGGACCTGATCAGCGAACGGCTGGCCACGCTGTGGCGCATCTCGCAGCGCGACCACGAAGCCGGCGCCGACGTGGTGCTGGTGCCGGCCACCACCGCGCTCTACCGGCTGGCGCCGCCCTCCTTCCTGGCCGGCTACACCTTCGAGTTCAAGGTGCGCCAGAAGCTGGACGAGGCGCGGCTGAAGGCCCAGCTGACGCTGGCCGGCTACAACCATGTCACCCAGGTGGTGAGCCCCGGTGAATACGCGGTGCGCGGCGGCCTGATCGACCTCTTCCCCATGGGCAGCCTGGTGCCTTACCGGGTGGACCTGTTCGACGACGAGATCGACAGCATCCGCACCTTCGACCCCGACAGCCAGCGCAGCCTCTACCCGGTGCCCGAGGTACGGCTGCTGCCCGGCCGCGAATTCCCGATGGACGACGCGGCGCGCGCCCTGTTCCGCAGCCGCTGGCGCGAGCTGCTGGAAGGTGACCCGACCAAGAGCCGCATCTACAAGGACATCGGCAACGGGGTGGCCACCGCCGGCATCGAGTACTACCTGCCGCTGTTCTTCGAGGAAACCGCCACCGTCTTCGACTACCTCGGCGGCCAGGCCACCGTGGTGCTGCACGGCGACCTGGAGCCGGCCTTCCAGCGCTTCTGGCAGGACACCCGCGACCGCCACCGCCTGCTGCAGGGCGACCCGGACCGCCCGGTGCTGCCCCCCGAAGCGCTGTTCCTGCAGGCCGAGCAGTTCTACAC
>PNMF01000112.1 GCA_013823485.1 Comamonadaceae bacterium | reverse complement strand
CTGGAAGACCTTCATCGAGGTCTATCTGGAGGATTACCACGTGGCCCCGTTCCACCCCGGGCTGGGCAACTTCGTGACCTGCGAGGACCTGCGCTGGGAGTTCCGGCCCGAGTACTCGGTGCAGACCGTGGGGGCGCAGAACCTCATGGGACAGGCCGGCAGCCCGGTGTACCAGCGCTGGCACGAACAGCTGATGCAGTACCGCCAGGGGCAGCTGCCGGAGCACGGCGCCATCTGGCTGACCTACTACCCGCACATCATGGTGGAGTGGTATCCGCACGTGCTGACCGTCTCGACCCTGCACCCGCTGAGCCCCACGAAGACGCTCAACATGGTCGAGTTCTATTACCCCGAGGAAATCGCCGCCTTCGAGCGCGACTTCGTCGAGGCGCAGCGGGCTGCCTACATGGAGACCTGCGTGGAAGACGACGAGATCGCCGAGCGCATGGACGCCGGCCGGGCCGCCCTGCTCAAGCGCGGCACCAGCGAGGTCGGCCCCTACCAGAGCCCCATGGAAGACGGCATGCAGCACTTCCATGAGTGGTACCGGCGCCAGATGGGTCCGGCGGTGCAGGGTTGAGCGCCGCAGCAGCCGATCCGGCCGCCAGCGTGGGCCGGCAGGCGCTGTGGATGGTGCTGGCGTCGCTCTTCTTCGCGACGATGGGGGTATGCATCAAGTTCGCCTCCAGCCACTTCAACAGCTTCGAGATCGTCTGTTACCGGGGCGTGGTGGGCGTGATCTTCCTGGTCGGCCTGGCCCGTGCGCAGGGCGTCTCGCTCGGCACCCGGGTGCCTTCCATGCACCTGTGGCGCAGCGTGGTGGGCACCATCTCGCTCACCGCCTGGTTCTATGCGATTGCCGTGCTGCCACTAGCCACCGCCATGACGCTGAACTACATGAGCAGCGTCTGGATCGCCACCTTCCTGCTCGGGGGTGCCCTGCTGATGCAACGGCAGGGCGCAGCGGTGCGGGCGCAGGGCCCGCTGTTCATGACGGTGCTGGCCGGCTTTGCCGGCGTGGCCATGCTGCTGCGCCCCACCTTCAGCGGTGAGCAGGCGCTGGGCTCGCTGGTGGGGCTGATGTCCGGCCTGTTCGCGGCCCTGGCCTATCTGCAGGTGGCCGCGCTGGCCCGGGCCGGCGAACCCGAAAGCCGCACCGTCTTCTACTTCTCGCTCGGTGCGGTGGTGGTGGGGGCGGTGGGCATGCTGTTCACCGGTGCCAGCGCCTGGCACTGGCCCTCGGCGCTGTGGCTGCTGCCCATCGGCGTGCTGGCGGCCCTGGGCCAGCTCTGCATGACGCGCGCCTACTCCAGCGGCGCCACGCTGCTGGTGGCCAACCTACAGTACGCCGGCATCGTGTTTGCGGCGCTCTACAGCCTGCTGATCTTCGGCGACCAGCTGCCCCTGATCGGCTGGCTGGGCATGGCGTTGATCGTGGCCAGCGGCATCACCGCCACCGTGCTGCGCAACCGGGCTGTGCCGCAGGCGCCGGCCGAAGAACACTGACCGGGCCCGGCTGTCGCACAATGCGCCGGTCGCATCTCTCGCTCAGCCCCATGTTCACCACCTTGATCTCTGTCCCCGAGCTGCTGCAGCTGCAGCGCACCGACACCGACGTCCGCGTGCTCGACTGCAGCGCCGACCTGATGGATCCCGGCGCCGGCCGACGCCTGTTCGAGCAGCTGCACATCGCCGGCTCGCTGCACGCCGACCTGGACACCGACCTGAGCGACAAGTCGCACCCGGCCAGCGCCGGCCGCCATCCGCTGCCCTCGCGCGAGGCCTTCGCCGCCACCCTGCAGCGCCTGGGGGTCAACACCCGATCCCAGGTGGTGGTGCTGGACCGCGCCGGCATCATGTTCAGCGGCCGGCTGTGGTGGATGCTCAAGTGGTGCGGGCATGAGGCGGTGGCCGTGCTCGACGGCGGGCTGAATGCCTGGCAGGCCGCCGGTGGTGCCGTCGACAGCGGTCCCGCCCCGGCCGTTCCCGCCGGCGACTTCCAGCTCCGCCCGGCCGCTGCCACCGCCCTCACCACGGCCGATGTGCAGGCCCTGCTCGGCCGACCGGACCGCACGCTGGTGGACGCCCGCGCAGCCGCCCGCTTCCGCGGCGAGACCGAGCCGCTGGACCCGGTGGCCGGCCACATTCCGGGGGCCCTGAACCGCCCCTTCTCCGACAACCTGCTGCCCGACGGCCGCTTCAAGCCCGCCGAGGTGCTGCGCGCCGAATTCGACCGGCTGCTCGCCGGCCGCGACCCGGCCGGCGTGGTCCACCAGTGCGGCAGCGGCGTGAGCGCGGTGCCCAACCTGCTGGCCATGGAGCTGGCCGGGCTCGGCCGCGCACCGCTGTACCCCGGGAGCTGGAGCGCCTGGTGCAACACGCCGGGGACGGCCCGTGCCCAAGGCTGATCCCTCCCGCCCCCCGGTGATCGCGCCCGGCGTGGAGGCGCTGGCGGTCCGCACCACGCTGCTGACCCTCACCGCCATGATCGCGATCACCGCAACAGTGGTCATGCTGCTGGAGCAGGTGCTGGCCACCAGCGACACCCGCGAGACGGTGGTGGCCGGCTTCATTGCGGCGGTCAGTGCCGTCGCTCATTTCATGCTGCGCACCCGGCGCTGGGCCAACCGCACCGTGGCGGTGATGATGGTGACCGCGGTCCTGGTCACGGCCCTCATATCGGTGCTGTCCTTCGGCTCGGTCCGCACCGCGGTGAACTTCCTGTTCGTGGGCGCGGTGGCCGGGGCCGGCGTGCTGCTGGGCCGGCAGGCGCTGGTGATCGTGGCGGCGTGCGGTATCGGCGCGCTGGGCATCCTGACCGCCGCCGAAATGCGCGGCCTGCTGGGGCCGACGCCCGACTTCTCGGTCGGCCTTCGCACCTGGATCGCCCAGTCGGCGGCCCTGCTGGTGGTGGCCATGCTGGTCACGCACAGCCGTCAGGCCACCCAGCAGGCCCTGGACCGGCAGCTGCAGGAACTCGAACGCCGCCGCCAGACCGAAGCCGAGCGCGACCGCAACCTCGACCGCTTCGCCCGCATCTTCCGGCTCTGCCCGAGCCCCATGGTGGCGCAGTCGGCCACCACCGGCATGATCCTGGACGTCAACGCCGCCTTCGAGCACTGCTACGGCTGGCGACGCGATCAGGTGCTTGGCCACACCGACCATTTCCTGTGGATCGACCTGCTCGACCGCGAACGGCATGTGCACAAGCTGTTCAGCGACCGGCGCGTGGACGGCATGCAATGCCTGGGCAAACGCAGCGACGGCAGCCGCTTCGAGGTCCGGGTGTCGTCGGTGCTGGGCGACGACCCGGAGGACACCCTGATCATCAGCACCGTCACCGACGTCAGCGCCGAACGGCGCCACCAGCAGCAGCTCACCGACGTGGCCCGGGGCGTGGCCGCCGCCACCGGCGCAGCCTTTTTCCATGCCCTCACCGAACAGCTGGGGCGTGTGGTGCAGGCCGATTCGGTGGTGGTCTGCGAAAGCCAGCCCGATGGCGGCATGCAGACCCTGGCCGTGTGGCGCGACGGGCGCCAGGCCGACAACTTCCAGTTCCAGCTGCCCGACACCCCGTGCGCCGACACGCTGGAGCAGAGCGGCCTGGTGGTGTACCCCGAGGCGGTGACCCGCATCTACCCGCGCGCCCGGGGCCTGGTGGCCGGCCACTACGAAGCCTACGCCGGACAGGCCTTGCGCGATGACGGGCAACGGCCGGTGGGCGTGCTGTTCGTGCTCTGGAAGCAGCCGGCCACCCTGACCGACGATGTACGCGCCCTGCTGTCCATCTTCGTCAGCCGGGCCGAAGCCGAGCTGCAGCGCCTGCAGCGCGACCGCGACATCGAGCGCCTGCAGGCCACGCTGGAACAGCGGGTCCGCGACCGCACCGCCGAGCTGGAGCGCCTGAATGCCGAGCTCGATGCCTTCGCCTACTCGGTCTCGCACGACCTCAAGGCCCCGCTGCGCTCGATCGACGGCTTCACCCAGCTGCTGCTGGAACAGGCCGCCCCCCGGCTGGAGCCGGACGACCGCGACCTGCTGGAACGCGTGGTGGGCTCCACCCGCCGCATGGGCTCCATCATCAACGACCTGCTGGCGCTGGCCCGGGTCAGCCAGGGCATGCTGGAGCGCAACCCGGTCGACCTCAGCGACCTCGCGGCCCATGTGGCCCGGGAAGAGCTGCGCAAGTACGGTGAACGGCAGGTGCAGATCGACATCGAGCCCGGCCTGCAGGCCTGGTGCGATGCGAGGCTGGTGCGGGTGGCGCTGGAAAACCTGATCGGCAACGCCCTGAAGTACACCCGCAACCGCAGTGACGCGGTGGTGCACATCGGCCGCCTGCCGGCCACGGCCGATGCCGACCGGGAGCGCTTCTTCATCCGCGACAACGGCGCCGGCTTCGACATGGCCCACGCCGGCCTGCTGTTCAAGCCGTTCCAGCGCCTGCACCGGCCCAGCGAGTTCGAGGGCACCGGCATCGGCCTGGCCACCGTGCGCCGCGTGGTGGAACGCCACGGCGGCACCATCGAAGGCCAGGGCGTGCGGGGCGAAGGCGCCGAGTTCCGGTTCGACTTCGGCCCCCCGCCGGCCGACGGCTGAGGCCTCAGGCCACGCCGTGGCGGGCGAACCAGGCCAGCGCCCGGTTCCAGCCATCGCGGGCCGGCTCGGCCCGGAAGGTGGGCCGGTAGTCGGCATGGAAGGCGTGCGGCGCGTCCGGGTAGACCACGAAGCTGGACTGCTTCGCCGCCGGACTGCCGGTGGCCAGCGCCTTCTTCATCGCCTCCACCGTGTCCAGCGGAATGCCGGTGTCGGCGGCGCCGTACAGCCCCAGCACCGGCGCCTTCAGCGCGCCGGCAATGTCCACCGGGTGGCGCGGGTTGAGGTCGCTGGTCTGCCCGACCAGCCGGCCGTACCAGGCCACACCGGCCTTCACCTGCGGGTTGTGCGCCGCGTACAGCCAGGTCTGGCGGCCGCCCCAGCAGAAACCGGTGACCGCCAGCTTCGAGACGTCGCCGCCATTCGCACCGGCCCAGCGCACGGTGGCGTCCAGATCGGACATGACCTGAGCGTCCGGCACCTTGGAGATCACCTCGGCAATCAGCCGCGCCATCTCGCCATACGACTGCGGATCGCCCTGGCGGATGAACAGCTCCGGCGCGATGGCCAGGTAACCCGCACGGGCGAAGCGCCGCGCCGTGTCGGCGATGTACTCGTGCACCCCGAAGATCTCCGACAGCACCAGCACCACCGGCAGGCCGGTGCGCCCGGCCGGCGCCGCCCGGTAGGCCGGCATCGAGAAGCCGGCCACATCGATCATCACCTCACCCACCGTCAGCCCGTCGGCCGGCGTGCGGATGGCGGTCTGCGCCATGACCGGCGCCGCCGCAGCGGCATAACCGACGCCAAGCGCCGCCTTGAGCGCCATGCGGCGGGTGGTGCCCTCGGCGCCGGACTGGCCGGGCAGGAGGGCGGAGAGGTCTTGCGTGTAGGTGCGATGCATGGGTTGTCTCCCTGTCGTTGATGTGTCCGAGTTCAATGCGCCTGATCCCAGTTGGCGCCCACGCCCACCTCGGCCAGCAGCGGCACCTTGAGGGCGGCCACGCCGGCCATCAGGCGGGGCACTTCGGTGTGCAGCCAGTCCACCTCGGCCTGCGGCACCTCGAACACCAGTTCGTCGTGCACCTGCATGATCATCCGGGTGCCCCGGCCCTGTTCGTCCAGGGCCTTCTGCACCGCGACCATGCTGAGCTTGATCAGGTCGGCCGCGGTGCCCTGCATGGGCGCGTTGATGGCGGCGCGTTCGGCGCCGCTGCGGCGCGGGCCGTTCGGGCTGTTGATCTCGGGCAGGTAGAGGCGGCGGCCGAAGACGGTTTCCACATAACCCCGGGCCTTGGCCTGGGCACGGGTGTCGTCCATGTACTGGCGCACGCCGGCGAAGCGCTCGAAGTAGCGCTGGATGTAGTTCTTGGCCGCGGTGTTGTCGATGCCCAGGGCCTTGGCCAGACCGAAGGCGCTCATGCCGTAGATCAGGCCGAAGTTGATGACCTTGGCGTAACGCCGCTGCTCGCTGCTGACCTGGTCCACCGCCACGCCGAACACCTCGGCGGCGGTGGCACGGTGCACGTCCAGGCCGTCCTGGAAGGCGCGCAGCAGGGCCTCGTCGCCGCTGATGTGGGCCATGATGCGCAGCTCGATCTGCGAATAGTCGGCGCTGGCGATCACATGGCCGGGCGGGGCCACGAAGGCCTCGCGCACACGACGTCCTTCGGGGGTGCGGATGGGAATGTTCTGCAGGTTGGGATCGTTGCTCGACAGCCGCCCGGTCACCGCCACCGCCTGCGCATAGTGGGTGTGCACGCGGCCGGTGCGCGGCAGCGCCATCTGCGCCAGCTTGTCGGTGTAGGTGCCCTTGAGCTTGGACAGGCTGCGGTGCTCCAGGATCCTGGCCGGCAGCGGGTAGTCCTCGGCCAGCTTCTCCAGCACCTCTTCGTCGGTGCTGCGGGCGCCGGTGGCGGTCTTCTTGATGACCGGCAGACCCAGCTTGTCGAAAAAGATTTCGCCCAGCTGCTTCGGGCTGCCCAGGTTGAAGGGCTGGCCCGCGATCTCGTAGGCCTCCTGCTCCAGCGCCACGATGCGCTGGCCCAGTTCATGGCTTTGCGCGGCCAGGGTGGGCGCGTCGATCAGCACGCCGTTGCGCTCGATGCGGAACAGCGCCTCGCTGCTGGCGATCTCCAGTTCGTAGATGAAGCGCAGGCGCTCGTCGGCCTGCAGGCGCGGCCACAGCACGCGGTGCACATCGAGCGTCTGGTCGCTGTCCTCGCACGAATACTCGGCGGCCTTGGCCACGTCCACCTGCGAGAACGGAATCTGGTGCGCGCCCTTGCCGCACAGGGCTTCATAGCTGATGCCCTTGCGGCCGGTGTGGCGCTCGGCCAGACTTTCCAGGCCATGCGGCTTGTGCACTTCCAGCACATAGCTCTGCAGCATGGTGTCGTGCACATAGCCGCGCACCTCGATGCCGTGGTTGGCGAACACATGGCGGTCGTACTTGATGTGCTGGCCCAGCTTGTGGCGCGCGGGGTCTTCCAGCCAGGGCTTCATGCGCTGCAGCACCTCGTCCAGCGGCAGCTGTTCGGGCGCATCCGGGCCTTCGTGGGCCAGCGGCACATAGGCCGCCTCACCCGGCTCCACGCTGAAGGAAATGCCGACGATGGTCGCGCGCATCTCGTCCAGCGAGGTGGTCTCGGTGTCGAGCGCCACCAGCTCGGCGGCCTGCAGGCGGGCCAGCCAGGTGTCCAGCGCCTCCCAGGTGAGGATGGTGTCGTAACGCAGCTCGCGGGCCGGTGCCGGCGGGGCCACCGGTTCGTCGAACAGGCCGGGCTCGGCCGCCGGGCTGGCCGCCGCCAGCTTCTCGCCGGTGCGGGCCGCCAGGCCCTTGAAACCGTAGCGCTCGTAGAACGCCTTCAGAGCCTCGGCATCGGCCTGGCCGACGCGGATGGATTCGAGCGAAGGCAGGCCGGGCACGAAACCGTTCAGGTCGCAATCGGTCTTGATGGTCAGCAGCTGGCGGCCGGTGGGCAGCCAGTCCAGCGCCTTGCGCAGGTTCTCGCCGGCCACGCCCTTGATCTCGCCCGCCCGCGCCACCAGGGCGTTGAGCGATCCGTATTCATTGAGCCACTTGGCGGCCGTCTTGGGGCCGACCTTCTCGACCCCCGGCACGTTGTCCACCGCGTCGCCGACCAGGGTCTGAAAGTCGATCATCAGGTTCGCCGGCACGCCGAACTCGGCCTGCACACCCGCCAGGTCGCGCTTCTTGCCGTTCATGGTGTCGATGATGGTGATGCGCTCGTCCACCAGCTGGGCCAGGTCCTTGTCGCCGCTGCTGATGACCACGTTCAGGCCCTGGCGCGACGCGGCCACGGCCAGCGTGCCGATGACGTCGTCGGCCTCCACGCCGGGCACGTCCAGCACCGGGAAGCCGAGCAGGCGCACCACCTCGTGGATGGGGGGGATCTGGGCCCGCAGGTCGTCCGGCATGGGGCTGCGGTGGCCCTTGTAGTCGGGGTAGATGGCGTCGCGGAAGGTCGGGCCGGAGGCATCGAACACGCAGGCCACATAGGCGGCGGGCACCTCTTTCTGCAGGCTCTGCATCATGTTGACCATGCCGCGGATGGCCCCGGTGGCCGGGCTGGTCGGGTCGCCCGGCACCGCCCGCAGGTCGGGCATGGCGTGGAAGGCGCGGTAGAGGTAACTGGAGCCGTCGATCAGCAGCAGGGTGGCGTTTTCAGACATCCGCGCATTGTGGGCCAACTCGCCCGGCCATCGGCGCAGAAGCGCCCTGGCTGCCTACAATGCCGCATGCGCCCGAACCTCCCTGCCCTCCTCCTGCCGGCCCTGCTCGGCACCCTGTCGGCCCTGGCCGCCGCTCCCGCGTCCGCCCAGGTCGCGCCGGCCGCCGACGCGCCCCGCAGCCCTGCCACCAGCGCACCGGGCGACCGCATCGAGCGCATCACCAACGAAGACGCGCTCACCCGCATCCAGGAGCTGCGCGTGGGGGGCCAGACCCAGTCCATCGACGTGGCACCCAAGAACGGCGCTCCGGCCTACCAGATCGCCCCGCAGCCGGCCGGCGCCCTCCCC
>PNMF01000111.1 GCA_013823485.1 Comamonadaceae bacterium | reverse complement strand
TGTTGCGGGTGGCCAGGGCCTCGGATTTGGTGCGTCGGACCATGGGGCAGTCAGGGTGGGGCGGTCGGGTGGGGCGATCGGGGTCGGGGGAAACAGCCCGCGAATATACATACATTCGTGAGTGTATGTATACTGCGCGGCTTTCCGGTCCGGCGCCCAGCGCCACCGCCCATCCAGCCGAGGTTTCCATGCCACCGATCCCGACGTCCCGTTCCCTGACCCGTGCCCGCACCCTGAGCGCCGTTGCCCTGGCAGCTCTGCTGGCGGCCTGCGGTGGCGGCCAGCCCGCCGCCGGTGGCCCGCCCGGTGGCGGCATGCCGCCGGCCGAGGTCGGGGTGGTCACCGTGAGCCCGGGCGATGTCGGTCTGCAGACCGAACTGCCCGGCCGGCTGGAGGCCTCCCGCACCGCGCAGGTCCGGGCGCGGGCGGCCGGCATCCTGCTCAAGCGCGAGTTCACCGAGGGCAGCGATGTGAAGGCCGGGCAGCGCCTGTTCACCATCGATCCGGCGCCCTACCAGGCGGCGCTGCAGACCGCCCAGGCCAGCCAGGCCCGCGCCGAGGCCAACCTGGCCCAGGCCCGCGCGCTGGCCGAGCGTTACGCCCCGCTGGTCAAGGAAAACGCGATCAGCCAGCAGGAATACGCCAGCGCGGTGGCCGCCCAGAAAACCGCCGAGGCCGACGTGGCTGCCGGCAAGGCCGCCGTGCAGACAGCCACCATCAACCTGAACTACGCCAGCGTCACCGCGCCGATTGCCGGCCGCATCGGCCGTGCGCTGGTGACCGAGGGCGCGCTGGTGGGGCAGGGTGAGGCCACCCAGCTCGCCGTCGTGCAGCAGATCAACCCGATGTATGTGAACTTCACCCAGTCGGTGTCGGAGGTGTACCGCCTGCAGAAAGCCCGGAAGGAAGGGCGTCTGAAGGGCGCCGGCGACAAGGCCGCCAGCGTGCGGGTGGTGCTGGAAGACGGCACCGAATTCGGCCGCCCCGGCAAGCTGCTGTTCTCCGACCTCACCGTCGACCCGACCACCGGCCAGATCACGCTGCGGGCCGAGGTGCCCAACCCCGAGGGCACCCTGCTGCCCGGCATGTATGTGCGGGTGCGGCTGGAGCAGGCCACGGCGGGCAACGCCATCACGCTGCCGCAGCAGGCGGTGACCCGCTCGGCCCAGGGCGACTCGGTGATGGTGGTCGACGCCGAAGGCAAGGCGGTGCGCCGCACCATCAAGGTGGGTGGCCAGCAGGACGGGCAGTGGGTGGTGCTCGACGGCCTGAAGGCCGGCGAGCAGGTCATGGTCGACGGCTTTCAGAAGCTGCGACCGGGCGCCACCGTCAAGCCGGTGCCCTGGACAAGACCCGGCACCGGTGAGACCGCCAAGCCCGCAGGCCAGCCGGCCGCACCGGCAGCCAAGGCCGGCTGAGGGGCGCACACATGGCAAAGTTCTTCATCGAGCGGCCCATCTTTGCGTGGGTGATCGCGCTCTTCATCATGGTGCTGGGCGCGGTGTCCATCACCCAGCTGCCCATCAACCAGTACCCGCCGGTGGCGCCGCCCTCGGTGGTGATCACCGCCACCTACCCGGGTGCGTCGGCCAAGACGCTGGAAGACAGCGTGCTGTCGGTCATCGAGCAGGAAATGAACGGCTCGCCGGGCCTGATCTACATGGAAGCCGTGGCCCAGGCCAACGGCACCGGCACCATCACGCTGAGCTTCCAGCCCGGCACCAACCCGGACCTGGCCCAGGTCGATGTGCAGAACCGGCTCTCGCGCGCCTCGCCGCGCCTGCCCTCGGCCGTGACCCAGCAGGGCGTGCGGGTGGACAAGTCGCGCAGCAACTTCCTGCTGTTCGCCATCCTCTCCAGCAGCAACCCCGAGTGGGACCCGGTGGCCCTGGGTGACTACGCCTCGCGCAGCGTGCTGCCCGAGATCCAGCGCCTGCCCGGCGTCGGTCAGGCCCAGCTGTTCGGCACCGAACGCGCCATGCGCATCTGGATCGACCCGGCCAAGCTGCTCGGCTTCAACCTGAGCGCCACCGACGTCACCACCGCCATCCGGGCCCAGAACGCCCAGGTGTCGGCCGGCGAGATCGGTGCCTTGCCCATCGTCGACGGTCAGGGCATCTCGGCCACGGTCGTGGTGGACGGCCAGCTCAGTTCCACCCAGCAGTTCGGCAACATCGTGCTGCGGGCGAATGCCGACGGCTCGACCGTGCGCCTGAAGGATGTCGCCCGCATCGAGCTGGGGGCGCAGGTCTATGCCACCTCGGCGCGGCTGAACGGCCAGCCCTCCACCGGCATCGGCGTGCAGCTCTCGCCCACCGGCAACGCGCTGGCCACCGCCACCGCGGTGCGCGCCAAGATGGCCGAGCTGGAGCGCTTCTTCCCCGAGGGCATGAGCTGGGCGATTCCGTACGACAGCTCGCGCTTCGTGAAGATCTCCATCGAGCAGGTGGCGGTGACCCTGGCCGAGGCCGTGCTGCTGGTGTTCCTGGTGATGTTCGTGTTCCTGCAGAACTTCCGCTACACGGTGATTCCCACGATCGTGGTGCCGGTGGCCCTGCTGGGCACCTTCGCCACGCTTCTGGCCATGGGCTTCTCGATCAACGTGCTCACCATGTTCGGCATGGTGCTGGTGATCGGCATCGTGGTGGACGACGCCATCGTGGTGGTGGAGAACGTCGAACGCATCATGAGCGAGGAGGGCCTGCCGCCGCTGCAGGCCACCCGCAAGGCCATGGGCCAGATTTCCGGCGCCATCGTCGGCGTGACCGTGGTGCTGATCGCGGTGTTCGTGCCGCTGGCCTTCTTCAGCGGCTCGGTGGGCAACATCTACCGCCAGTTCGCGGCGGTCATGGGCGTGTCGATCGCCTTCTCGGCCTTCATGGCGCTCTCGCTCACACCGGCGCTGTGCGCCACGCTGCTCAAGCCGGTGGAGGCCGGCCACCATGCCGAGAAGAAGGGCTTCTTCGGCTGGTTCAACCGCTTCTTCAACCGCACCACCGACCGCTACGCCGCCGGCGTGGGCCGGCTGCTGCCGCGCGCCGGTCGCACCCTGATCGTGTACCTGGCCATCGTCGCTGCCGCCGCCGTGGTCTACATGCGGCTGCCGACCTCGTTCCTGCCGCAGGAAGACCAGGGCACCATGCTGGTGAACGTGCAGCTGCCCCCGGGCGCCACCCGCGAGCGCACGCTGGACGTGATGAAGCAGGTCGAAGCTTTCATGTTGAAGCAGCCCGAGGTGCAGAGCATGGTCAGCGTGCTGGGCTTCAGCTTCTCCGGCCAGGGCCAGAACGCCGCGCTGGCCTTCATCACCCTCAAGGACTGGTCCGAGCGCACCGACCCCGGCAGCTCTGCGCAAGCGGTGGCGGGTCGCGCCTTCGGTGCGCTCTCGGGCATCCGCGACGCCACCATCTTCCCGCTCAGTCCGCCGCCCATTCCCGAGCTGGGTTCGTCGTCCGGCTTCAGCTTCCGCCTGCAGGACCGCGCCGGTCTGGGCCGCGACGCGTTGCTGGCCGCGCGCAACCAGCTGCTGGGTGCGGCGTCGCAGAGCCAGGTGCTGACCCAGGTCCGCCCCGACGGCCTGGAAGATGCACCCCAGCTGCGCCTGAACATCGACCGCGAGAAGGCGGCCGCACTCGGCGTCGGTTTCGACGCCATCAGTGCCGCCATCGGCACCGGTCTGGGTTCCAGCTATGTGAACGACTTCCCGAACGCCGGGCGTCTGCAGCGCGTGGTGGTGCAGGCCGATGCCGCCGCCCGCATGCAGCCCGACGATGTGCTGCGCCTGAACGTGGTCAACCGCGAAGGCAAGGCGGTGCCGCTGTCGGCCTTCACCACCACCGAATGGGCCAATGGCCCGATGCAGACGGTGCGCTACAACGGCTACCCGTCGATCCGCATCAGCGGCAGCGCGGCACCTGGCTACAGCACCGGTGCGGCGCTGGCCGAGATGGAGCGGCTGGCGGCCCAGCTGCCGCAGGGCTTCGGTTACGAGTGGACCGGCCAGTCGCGCGAGGAAAAGCTGGCCGGCGCGCAGGCCATCGTGCTGTACGCCTTTGCCATCCTGGCAGTGTTCCTCTGCCTGGCCGCGCTCTACGAGAGCTGGAGCATTCCGCTCTCGGTCATCCTGGTGGTGCCGCTGGGCGTGATCGGGGTGCTGCTGGCCACGCTGGCCCGGGGCTATGCGAACGACGTGTACTTCCAGGTCGGGCTGATCACCATCATCGGCCTCTCGGCCAAGAACGCCATCCTGATCATCGAGTTCGCCAAGGACCTGCAGGCCCAGGGCAAGACCGCGATCGAGGCGGCGCTGGCGGCGGCCCGCCTGCGTTTCCGTCCCATCATCATGACCTCGCTGGCCTTCACGCTGGGCGTGGTGCCGCTGTTCATCGCCTCCGGCGCCGGATCGGCCAGCCAGCGTGCCATCGGCACCGGTGTGATCGGTGGCATGGTCACCGGCACCGTGCTGGCGGTGGTGTTCGTCCCGGTCTTCTTCGTGGTGGTGCGTTCCATCTTCAAGGGCAGCGAGCGGCAACGCCTGCGCGATGCCGAGGCCGCCGCCGAGCACGGAGTCCACTGACATGAACCGATACCCGTCCTTCCTTCGCCTGTCGGCACTGGCGGCTGCCGCCCTGCTGGCCGGCTGTTCGATGATCCCCGAGCGCCCCCAGCCCCAGGCCGGGGTGCCGCAGGCCTACCCGATGGCCGCCGCCGCAGCGGGCACCGCGCCGTCGGGCGCCGATCTGGCCTGGTCCGGCTTCGTCACCGATGCGCGCCTGAGCGACGTGGTGCAGCGCGCCCTGACCAACAACCGCGATCTGCGGGTGGCCACGCTCAACATCGAGCAGGTGCGCGCCCAGTACCAGATCCAGCGCTCCAACCAGTTCCCCACCATCAACCTGGCCGCCACCGGCAACCGCCAGCCCAACGCCAGCGGCGGCATCACCGACCTGTACAGCGTCGGTCTGGCCACCAGCGCCTGGGAGATCGATTTCTTCGGCCGGCTCGCCAGCCTGAAGGAAGCCGCCCTGGCCCAGTTCCTGGCCTCCGAGGAAGCCCGGCGCGCCGCGCAGACCAGCCTGGTGGCCACCGTGTCCAGCACCTGGCTGAGCCTGCAGGCCAACGAGTCGCTGCTGGCACTCACCCGCCAGACGCTCAAGACCCGCGAGGACTCGCTGCGCCTGACGAAGCTGCGCTTCGACAACGGCGCCGCATCGGCCCTGGACCTGCGCCAGGCCGAATCGCTCACCGCCGCAGCCCAGGTCGCCCTGGCCCAGGCCGAGCGCGCCCGCCTGCTCGATGTGAACGCCCTGAACCTGCTGGTGGGCGAGCCGCTGCCGGCCAGCCTGCTGGCACCGGCCACGCCGGACGCCGCGCTGCCGCTGGCGGTGCTGGCCGAGGTGCCGGCCGGCCTGCCGTCCGACCTGCTGACCCGCCGCGCCGACGTGCGCCAGGCCGAGCAGCAGCTGGTGGCGGCCAATGCCAACATCGGTGCGGCGCGGGCGGCCTTTTTCCCGCGCATCTCGCTGACCGCCAGCGTGGGCACCGCCAGCAGCGACCTCTCGGGTCTGTTCAGGGACGGCAGCTGGGGCTTCACCCTGGCGCCCCAGGCCTTGCTGCCGATCTTCGATGCCGGTCGCAACCAGGCCGGGCTGGAGTCGGCCCGTGCCGGCCGCGACATTGCGCTGGCCCAGTACGAAAAAGCCATCCAGACCGCCTTCCGCGAGGTGGCCGACGCGCTGGCCGGGCAGGCCACGCTGGGCGAGCAGCTGCGGGCGCAGGAAGCCCAGGCCACCGCCGAGGCCGACCGCTTCCGGCTGGCCGAGCTGCGTTACCGCAACGGCGTGGCCAGCTTCCTCGATGTGCTGGATGCGCAGCGGTCGCTGTTTGCCACGCAGCAGGCCCTGGTGCAGACGCGGCTGGCGCAACAGCAGAACCGGGTGGCCCTGTACCGCGCCCTGGGCGGCGGCTGGGCCGAGTGATCAGGTCTTGAGGTCGTAGAACCGGCCGATGGCGTCCCAGGCCGCCTGGGCGTCGTCGACGTACACGAACAGATCGAGGTCTTCGGGGGAGATGGTGCCTTCCTCGACCAGCAGGTCCAGGTTGAGCAGGCGTTTCCAGTAGTCGGTGCCGAACAGCACGATCGGCACCGGCTTGGACTTGCGGCACTGCACCAGCGTGATCACCTCGAACAGCTCGTCCAGCGTGCCGAAGCCGCCCGGGAAGGCCACCAGCGCCTTGGCCCGCATCATGAAGTGCATCTTGCGCAGCGCGAAGTAGTGGAACTTGAAGCTGAGCTCCGGCGTGACATAGGGGTTGGCCGACTGCTCGTGCGGCAGCGCGATGTTCAGGCCGACATTCAGCGCGCCTTCGTCGTGCGCGCCCCGGCTGGCCGCTTCCATGATGCCCGGGCCACCCCCGGTGCAGATGTAGAGGCGCTGGTCCGGCGCGCAGGCGGCACTGTGGCGCGCCACGATGCGGGCGAAGGCGCGGGCCTGGTCGTAGTAGCGCGCGTTGCGCACCAGGGCTTCGGCCTTCTTCACCGCCTGCGGATCGTTGCCCGAACGGGCCTGCGCCAGCAGGGCCTGCGCCTCCTCGGTGTCGCGGAAGCGGGCGCTGCCGAACACCACCACCGTGTTCTCGATGCCGAGCGCCTGCTGGGCGATGTCGGGCTTGAGCATTTCCAGCTGCAGGCGGATGCCGCGCGTCTCGCGCCGGAGCAGGAATTCGGGGTCGTTGAAGGCCAGGCGGTAGGCGTCGGCTTCCAGGGTCTGGCCGCTGTCGGCATGGGCCTGCAGTTCGGCCCAGGCATCGGCAAGTCGGCGTTCGTTCAGGTTGTGGGGAGCCATGGACGGTTCTCGAAAGAAGGGGTGGGTGATTCAGAAACGGCGAAGGCTCCCTGCGGAGCCTTCGGTGCGGATCAAGCGGCAGACCGGGTGGTCATCAGACGCGCTTGCGGTATTCGCCGGTGCGGGTGTCGATCTCGATCCGGTCGCCCTGGCTGACGAACAGCGGCACCGGGATCTCGAAGCCGGTGGCGATCTTGGCCGGCTTGAGCACCTTGCCCGAGGTGTCGCCCTTGACGGCGGGTTCGGTCCAGGTGATTTCGCGCTCGACGCTGGTGGGCAGTTCCACCGAGATGGCCTTGCCGTCATAGAACACCACCTCGACGGCCATTCCGTCTTCCAGGTAGTTCAGGGCGTCGCCCATGTTCTCGGCTTCCACCTCGTACTGGTTGTAGTCGGCGTCCATGCAGACATACATCGGGTCGGCGAAGTAGGAGTAGGTGCACTCCTTCTTGTCCAGGATGATCTGGTCCATCTTGTCGTCGGCCTTGAACACCACCTCGGTGGCCATGTTGTTCAGCAGGGCCTTGAGCTTCATGCGCACGGTGGCCGCGCCACGGCCGCCACGGGCGTATTCGGTGCGCAGGACGATCATGGGGTCCTTGCCGTGCATGATCACGTTGCCGGCGCGGATTTCTTGGGCGATTTTCATAAGAGGTTCCGTTGGGGGTGTCCGGGGCCTGGCTCGACGATCAGCGGGGTTTCGACGGATGCGGGTCGGCCAAGATTTCGCAAAGCCTCGGATTTTAGTGCTTTTCGGTGTCCGGGCCCCCGGGCCGGCGCTCCCCCACGAAGGCCCGCAGCTGGCCGACCAGATCGGTCTGCGCCAGCAGGCGGTCGCGGGCGGCCAGCACCGTGTTCTGCCATTCGGCCAGCGTGGCGCCGTCCGGCCAGAGCCCATCGGCCCCGGCCGGTGTCAGGCCGTTCCAGTGCAGGTGGAAGGCATGCAGGCTGGCCGGTGCCTGCAGCCAGTCCAGAAAGGCCAGCAGCTTGGCATGGTGGGCGTCGTCGTGCTGGGGGTAGATGTGCCACACGAACGGGCGGCCGGCCCACAGGGCGCGCACCAGCGAATCTTCACCCCGCACGAAGTTCAGGTCGGCGCTGCGCAGCAGGCGGTCGAAGTCGGGCTGCGGCACGGCGGGCAGCCGGTGGCGGCGACTGTCCGGGGGCAGCGGCAGATCGCGGCTGGCCGCCTCGGCCCGGCCCGGCGTGACCAGCCAGTCAATCTGCCGGGCCTGGGCCATCACCGGCGCCAGGCTGGCCGGCTCGTAGCAGAACAGCAGCACCCGGCGTGCGTCCGGGCGCAGCGGCAGCTGCAGGCCGTGCAGCCAGCAGGCGTCGGCCTGCGGGTCCGGGGCGGTGGCTTCCGGCTCGCGCAGCAGCCCGCCGGTGCCGGCGGTGAAGCCGGGGTAGAAAAACCACTTGGTCAGGCCCGCACCCGGGCCGTGCAGCACCGGCGAAGGCAGCCGGTGGTGGCGTTCCACCCAGTCCTCGGCGCTCAGGTACTCCAGGTTCAGCCACACCGGGTCGCGCTGGCGGGCCGCCACGAAGGCCGCCGGGAGCTCGCAGCCGAAGGCCTCGATCCAGACATCGCCCGGCGGTGGTTGAAGTGCCGTGGCCTCGAACGGCTCGTTCCAGGGCTGCACCGTGACGCCGGGGTGGTCCTGCGGCGCCATCCAGGCCAGCGGGGCAGGCTGGTCGATCCACAGGCGCACCCGCTGACCCTGGCGGGCCAGGTTCACCGCCAGGCGCCAGCACACGCCGATGTCACCGAGGTTGTCGATGACGCGGCAGAAGATGTCCCAGCGCAGGGCTGGTTCGGGTTCGGGGGAAGAAGGGGCCTGCATGGCTGCGCATCTTGCCGCAAGCGGGTTCGGCCCCGCGCCACAATACGCGCCATGTCCGAGGCTCATTCCGAACAACTGCTCAGCGAAGTGGCCGCGCTGCC
>PNMF01000110.1 GCA_013823485.1 Comamonadaceae bacterium | reverse complement strand
CTCGTTGATGCCGTATTCCTTGTACTTGCGGCGCACCTTCGTCAGCAGGGCATCGGCATGGCTGCGCACGCATTCCAGGCCCTGCGCCTCGTTGAAGTCGACCTCGCCGCACTGGCTGAACATGGGGTGGATCAGCCAGTGGTCCATGCCCAGCAGCTTGCCGAAGCGTTTGGCCACTTCCTCGTAGGCCTTGAAGTGCGTGCTCTTGCGCCGGGTGGCCCAGCCGGCATGCAGCGGCGGCAGCAGGTACTGCTCGTGCAGCTCTTCCAGAATGCCCGGCACGCCGGCCGACAGGTCGTTGTTGAGCAGGATGGTGCAGGGGTCGAAATTCTTCAGGCCCAGGCGGCGCTTGCTGCGCAGCAGCGGCTCCAGCACGATGCTGCCGCCCCCGGGCAGCTCCTTGGTGACCGGCTCGGTGATGTCGTTGGACAAGGAGCCCACCCGCACATTCAGGCCGGCCATGTAGAAGATCTGCTGCAGCGTGGCCAGGTTGCTCAGGTAGAAGCTGTCGGTGGTGTTCTCGGGCACCAGCAGCAGGTTCTTGGCCTCGGGGCAGATCTTCTCGATGGCCGCCATGGCGGCCTGCACCGCCAGCGGAATCATCTCCGGGGTGAGGTGGTTCCAGCCGGCGGGGAATAGGTTGGTGTCGACCGGGGCCAGCTTGAAGCCGGCATTGCGCACATCCACCGAGGTGTAGAACGGCGGCGTGTGCTCCATCCACTCCAGACGGAACCAGCGCTCGATCACCGGGGTGGATTCGAGGATGCGCTGCTCGAGTTCGTTGATGGGGCCGGTCAGGGCGGTGACAAGGTGAGGGACCATGGTCGGGTGTACTTGGGGCCTGTGGCCGTGCTTGCAAGTCCCTGGCGGCGCCGGTGGCGCGGCGTCAGGTTCGGATTTCGCCTTCGCCCAGCACCACGTACTTCAGCGAAGTGAGCCCCTCCACACCGACCGGGCCACGGGCGTGGAACTTGTCGGTGCTGATGCCGATTTCGGCACCCAGCCCGTACTCGAAGCCGTCGGCAAAGCGGGTGCTGGCATTGACCATCACGCTGGACGAATCGACCTCGCGCAGGAAACGCTGGGCATGCCCATGGTGGGTGGTCAGGATGGACTCGGTGTGGTGGCTGCTGTAGCGGTTGATGTGAGCGATTGCTTCATCCAGTCCGTCGACCACCTTGATGCTGATGACCGGCGCCAGGTATTCCTCCGACCAGTCGGCCTCCGAGGCCGGGGTCAGGACGGCACCGGGCACGGCGGCCAGCAGCGCGAGGGCTTCGGGGCAGGCCCGCATCTCGACACCCTTGGCCGCGTACACCGCACCGATGCGGGGCAGGAAGGCTGGCGCCACGCCGCGCGCCACCAGCAGGCTTTCGGTGGCGTTGCAGGGGCTGTACTTCTGGGTCTTGGCGTTGTCGGCCACGCGCACCGCCATGTCGATGTCGCACGGGTCGTCCACATAGGTGTGGCAGTTGCCGTCCAGGTGCTTGATGACCGGCACCTTGGCCTCGGCGCTGATGCGCTCGATCAGGCCCTTGCCGCCGCGCGGGATGATCACGTCCACGTACTGCGGCATGGTGATCAGCTGACCCACAGCGGCGCGGTCGGTGGTGGGCACCAGCTGCACCGCCTCAAGCGGAAGGCCGGCATCGGTCAGGGCCTGCTGCACCAGGGCCGCCAGGGCCCGGTTGGAGTCGATGGCTTCCGAGCCGCCACGCAGGATGCAGGCATTGCCGCTCTTGATCGACAGGCTGGCGGCCTCGATGGTCACGTTGGGCCGGCTCTCGTAGATCATGCCGAACACCCCGATGGGCACCCGCATCTGCCCCACCCGGATGCCGCTGGGCATCTGTCGCAGACCGGAAATCTCGCCGATCATGTCCGCCATGGCGGCCAGCTGTTCGCAGCCCAGGGCGCAGGTCTCGATGACCTTGGGCGTGAGCTTGAGCCGGTCGACCATCGGTTCGGCCAGGCCGGCGGCGCGGGCCCGGGTCAGGTCGAGCTCATTGGCGGCCTGCAGGCTGGCCAGGTTGCTGCGGAGCAGGCGTGCCAGGCCCTGCAGCGCCGCCACCTTGGTGGCCGCACCGGCCCGGGCCATGTGCCGCGAGGCGGCCTGGGCCTGCTGGCCCAGGGTGTGCATGAGTTCGGTGGTGTTGCTGGCGTTCATGCCGGCGATTGTCTCACCGGGGCCTGACCACGGTGACCGGTCGCACCGCCGTAACCCGGCCCGCCGCCCATACCCCCCAGGGATTCAAGCGCCGGCAGCGCATTGAATGTAGCCCATGGGATACACTGATTTCGAACGCGCCGACCAGACTGCCGAGTTCCGACACTGGCTGATGCACCTCAAGGATCCTTCGGGCAAGGCCCGGATCCTGATGCGCATCGACCGGCTGATGCACGGCAATCCGGGCGACCACCGCCACCTTGTGGAGGGAGTCTGCGAATTGCGGATCGACTTCGGTCCGGGTTATCGCGTTTATTACTTGCGGCACCGGCAGACGCTGCTGCTCCTGCTGGCCGGGGGAGACAAGTCGACCCAGAGCAGCGACATCCGGCTGGCGTTGTCGCTGGCCCGCTTACCGAGGAACTGACCGATGCCGATCCGCAAACACCCAGACGCCGCACCATGTGGCGACATCGGTCCATTCGATGTGGCCGAGTACCTTGATTCGCCCGAAGCCCTGGCCGCTTACCTGGACGCCTGGCTGACCGATGCACCGGATGACGTGGCGGGCATATCCCGCGCGCTGGGCGACATCGCACGGGCCAAGGGCATGAGCCAGGTCGCCAGAGATGCCGGTCTGAGCCGCGAGAGCCTCTACCGTGCCTTGAGCCCGACCGGCAATCCCAGCTTCCTGACCGTCCTCAGGGTGACCAGGGCATTGGGTGTGCGGCTGCACGTGACAGCCGCACCCTGAGTCCCGATCAGAACGGGTAATGCCGCGGCGTGGTCTGGATGGTGATCCACCGCAGCTCGGTGAACTCGGCCACGCCGGCCTTGCCACCGAAACGGCCGAAACCGCTGCCCTTGACGCCACCGAACGGCATCTGGGCTTCGTCGTGCACCGTGGGGCCGTTGACGTGGCAGATGCCGCTGTCGATCTTGCGGGCCACGTTGTAGGCACGGGCGATGTCGCGGCCGAATACCGAGGCCGAGAGGCCGTACTCGTTGTCGTTGGCGCAGGCGATGGCTTCTTCGGTGTTCTTCACCCGCACGATGCACTTGAGCGGCGCGAAGGTTTCTTCGCGGTAGACGCGCATGGCCGGCGTGACATGGTCTAGCACGGTGGCCGGCATCAGCGTGTCCTGGCTCTTGCCGCCGCACACCAGCTTCGCGCCCTTGGCCAGGGCGTCGTCGATGAGCTCGTTGCAGAAGTTGACCGTGGCCATGCCGATGACCGAGCCCAGCACCACCGGGTCGGGCTTGCGCGGGTCGCCGACCGGCAGGTTGCGGGCCTTGTCACCGAACTTCTTCACGAAGTCGTCGGCGATCTTCTGGTCCACGATGATGCGTTCGGTGCTCATGCAGATCTGGCCGCTGTTGGCGAAGCTGCCGAAGGCTGCGCCGTTGACGGCGTCGTCCAGATCGGCATCGTCCAGCACCACCATGGGGGCCTTGCCGCCGAGCTCCAGCACCACCGGCTTGAGGTAGCGGGCGCAGGTGGCGGCGATGATCTTGCCGACCTTGGTCGAACCGGTGAAGTTGACCCGGCGCACCGCCGGGTGCGACACCATGGCCTCGACCACGGCGCCCGCATCGGCCGGGGCGTTGGTGATGTAGTTCACCACCCCGGGCGGGAAGCCGGCGTCCTCGAACGATTCGATGATCAGCTGGTGGGTGCGCGGGCAGTTCTCGCTGCCCTTGAGCACCACCGTGTTGCCGCAGGCAATGGGCACGCAGATGGCGCGCACGCCCAGGATGACCGGGGCGTTCCAGGGCGCGATGCCCAGCACCACGCCGGCCGGCTGCCGCACCGCCATGGCCATGGAGCCGGGCACGTCGGAGGGGATCAGCTCGCCGCTGATCTGGGTGGTGAGGCCGGCGGCCTCGCGGATCATGCCGGCGGCCAGCATGCAGTTGAAGCCGGCCCACATGGCGGTGGCACCGGTCTCGGCGGCCATGGCCTCGATGAAGCGCGGGGTCTTGGATTCGAGCGCATCGGCGGCCTTGAGCAGCAGGGCGCGGCGGGCGCCGGGGCCGGTCTCGCCCCAGGTCTTGAACGCTTCGGCGGCGGCCTCCACCGCCATCACCGCGTCCGCCGCGCTGGCGGCCGGGGCGCGGGTGGCCACGCTGCCGTCGAGCGGGTTGCGGCGTTCGAAGGTGGCGCCTTTTTCGGCCGTGACCTTCAGGCCGTTGATGAGCATGGACAGATCGGACATGGTGTTCTCCTGATGGATGTACGGGGATATTCGGGTGAGGTTCAGGCGGCGGCAGCGGCGGGCTTCTTCGCAGGCTCGCTGCCGGCGCCCAGGTAGGCTTCGCGGATGACGCTGGAGCGGGCCAGCAGGCGGGCCGGGCCGCTGGCCACCAGGGTGCCGCGCTCCAGCACATAACCCCGGTCGGCCACGGCGAGCGCCTTGCGCACGTTCTGCTCGACCATCAGCACGGTGGTGCCGGCGTCCGCGATGCGGCGGGCAATGGTCAGCAGCTCGTCCACCATGCGCGGCGCCAGGCCGAGCGAGGGTTCGTCCAGCATGAGCAGGCGCGGGGCGGACATCATGGCGCGGGCCACGGCCACCATCTGCTGCTCGCCGCCGCTCATGGTGCCGGCCAGCTGCTGGGCGCGTTCGCGCAGCTTGGGAAAGTCGGCAAAGGCCTGCTCCAGCCGGCGGGCGCGTTCGACCTTGGGGCAGAGCCAGCCGCCGAGTTCCAGGTTCTCGGTGACGCTGAGCTGCGGGAACAGCTGGCGGCCTTCGGGCACCAGGGCCACGCCGGCCTGCACGATCTCGTGGGTCTTCTCCGGCAGGTCGACGCCGTTCAGGCGCACATCACCCTGGCGGCGGATCAGGCCGTTCAACGCCTTGAGCAGTGTCGTCTTGCCGGCGCCGTTGGGGCCGAGCACCACGGTCAGGCCGGGGCGGATGTCGAGCTCGATGTCGCGCAGCACCAGGAAGGCGCCATAGCCGGCGCTCAGGCCTTCGATCTTCAGGTGGGCTCGGCTGGAGCCGCCGAGCTCGAACGGTTGTGGGCGGTACCACATCATGCGGGGGCTCCTGCGGCGGCTTCGGTGGGGTCGGTGGTCATCTCGTCGCCCAGATAGGCCTCGATCACCTCGGGGTCGCGCACCACGTCGGCGGGCTTGCCGTCGGCGATCTTGCGGCCCTGGTGCAGCACGATCACGCGCTCCACATGGCGCAGCAGGGTGGTCACGGCGTGCTCGATCCAGACCACGGTGAGGTCCAGCTCGTCGCGCAGGCGGCGGATCAGCCGGGCCATCTCTTCTACCTCGCTCTCGGTCAGGCCGGCGGCCACTTCGTCGAGCAGCAGCATGCGCGGGCGGGTGGCCAGGGCCATGCCGATTTCCAGCAGGCGCTGCTGTGAGGGTGTGATGGCCGCAGCCGGCAGATCGGCCTGGGCCGACAGGCCGATGAGGGCCAGGATGCTGTCGGCCGTGCGCAGGGCCCACGGCACCGAGGCTTCTTCGCCCCAGAGCCAGTAACGGCGGCGCCGGCGGCCGGCGAATTGGAGGCCGAACTCGATGTTCTCGCGCACCGCCATGTCGGCAAAGGTGCGCGGCGTCTGGAAGGTGCGGGCCAGACCGCTGGCCGCAAAGCGGTGCGGGCCCCGGCCGCTCAGGTCGCGCCCGGCCACCACCAGCCGGCCGCTGGTGGGCCGGGTGACGCCCGAGATGGCGTTGAAGAAGGTGGTCTTGCCGGCGCCGTTGGGCCCGATGATGCCCACCAGCTCGCCCGGCATGAAGGTGGCCGATACCGCGTCCACGGCGGTCAGGCCGCCGAAGCGCACCGTGACCTCGCCGGCCTGCAGCAGGGGTTCAGTAGCCATGGCGACGCTCCCGCAACTGCTTCTCGCGCGCCTCGCGGCGGCGCTTCTCGCCGCTGACCTCGTCGCGCAGGTCGGCCCACCAGGCCCGCAGGTCGCGGCCCCAGCCCCGGAAGGTGTCGGCCCGCACCGAGGCGAGGCCACCCGGCAGGTACAGCACCGACAGGATCAGCAGCAGGCCGAGCGACATCATGTAGATCTGCGGCACCTGCAGGCGCAGCGTCTCGGCCAGCACGCTGAACACGATGGCCGCGATCAGCGGGCCCCACAGCGTCATGGCACCGCCGATGAGGGCGATCAGCACCGTCTGGAAACCGATGAAGGGGTTGAACACGGTGTGCGGGTCGATGTAGGTCCAGCGCACGCTCATGGCCGCACCCACCGCACCGGCCACGGCGGCGGTCAGGGCGAAGCCGGCGATCTTGATGATGCGGGTGTTCACGCCCAGGGTCTGGGCACGTTGCTCGTCGGCACCGATGCCCAGCATGGCCAGGCCGAAGCGGGTGCGCCGGACCACGATGGACAGGGCCACCGCCAGCACCGCCAGCAGCAGCACCGTGTAGTAGACCGTGCTGGCCTCGGGTACCACCATCAGCACCCGGCCCACCGTGCCGGTCACGCTCTTCTCGAAGTAGCTGATGGCATGGCGGATGAGTTCGGTCATGCCGAAGGTGAGCACCGCGAAATAGGTGCCGCGCAGGTGCAGCACCGCCGCGCCCATGACCACCGCCACGGCGGCCGCGATGAGGGCACCCAGCATGACCGCCTGGGCCCAGGGCATGTGCTCCAGCGACAACGCGCTGGTGTAGGCGCCGATGCCGAAGAAGGCCGAGGTGGCCAGCGACAGGTACCGGGTGGTGCCGCAGAACATCGCCCAGCTCGACGAAAGCGCCACGTACATCAGGCAGGTGAGTGCCATGGAGGTGACGAACTCGCTGGCGAAACCGGGCAGCGCCACCGCCCAGCCGGCCAGGCCGAACAGGACCAGCAGGTCGCGGATGAGGATCTGGCGGGCGTTCATGCTTTGCGGGTCTTTCGGGCGAACAGTCCTTCGGGCCGCAGCAGCAGCACGCCGATGAACACCACATAGCTCAGCAGGGCCTTGAGCGACGGGTTGGTGAAGTGCATGCCGAGCGCCTCGATGACGCCCAGCAGCAGGCCGCCGGCCAGCGCACCGCCCATGCTGCCGAAGCCGCCCAGGGTGATGACGATCAGCGCCGTGACGGTGTAGGGCTCGCCCATGGACGGGCTGATGGTGTAGGCCATGGACAGCAGGCAGCCGGCCACGCCCGAGAGGCCCAGGCCGATGCCGAACATCAGCGGGTGCAGGCGCCGGGTGTCGATGCCCACCAGCTGCGCGCCCACCGGCGACTGCATGAGTGCCCGCACGCCCTTGCCGAGCAGGGTCATGCGCAGCAGCGCGATCAGGCCGCCGGCGAACAGCAGGGCCAGCGCGAACACCAGCAGCTTGTTGACCGCGAACTGGGCCTGGCCGCCGGGCAGCGGAATGGCCACCGGCTGGGTCAGGAAGTCATAGCCCCGCAGGTCACCGCCCCAGATCCAGGAGATGGCGTTCTGCACCAGGAACATCAGGCCGAAGGCCACCATCAGGCCGCGCGCCTCGAACACGTCGAGGTTGGGCGAGGTGGCAGTGAGGCGGCGGAAGCACAGCCAGTGCACCGCCACGCCGATGGCCATCAGCAGCGCGAACGAGACCGGGATCATCCACAGTGGCGAGAGCCCGAACGAGGTCTGCACCATCCAGGTGATGAAGGCGCCGACCATCAGGAACTCGCCGTGCGCGATGTTCAGGATGCGCATCAGCCCGTACTGCAGGTTCAGCCCGAGCGCCACCAGGGCATAGATGCCCCCGGTGATGAGACCGGAGGCGATCAGCTCGATCCAGGACGAGAAGGACATCACTTCCAGGCGGGCTTGTTCGGATTCAGCCTGGCGGTGGCGATCTTCGCCGGCCACACCACCTCGAACTCGCCGTTCTGCCACTGGCCCACGCTGCCCGGGGTGCCCACGTTCTCGCTGCCCTCGAAGCGGATGTCGCCCAGGATGGTCTTGTGGGTGGTGCCCGCGACGTAGTCACGGATGGCCTTGCGGTCCAGGCCCTGCGCCTTGACCGCCGAGGTCAGGATCTCCAGGCCGGCCCAGCAGGCGCCGCTGGCCCAGCGGTCCGGTTCCTTCTTCTGGCTGGCCACGTGGGCATCGAAGTAGGCCTTGGCGCCGGCGCTGGTCTTGCTGTTCCAGCTGCCCATGCCCAGCACGCCTTCGGCACCGGCGGCGGTGATGACGTTCTTGTAGAGCGGGAAGGCGGTGCCCACCGAGGCGTAGAAGAACTTCGGGTTGAAGCCGATCTCCTTGGCCTGGCGGCTGGCCAGGATGGTGTCGGGCGGGTAGGTGAAGCCGACGAAGGCATCCGGGTTCTTGTCCTTGATGGAGCGCAGCGTGGGCGACAGGTCCTTGACGCCGCCGGGGTAGCTCTTGTCCTCCACCAGCTGGATGCCGGTGCCCTGCAGCGCCACCTTGAGCGCGGCGTAGTTCTCCAGCCCGAACAGGTCGTCCACATAGATGCAGGCCACGGTCTTCACGCCGTTGGCCTTAAGCATGTCGACCACCGCGTCGCACATCGGCTTGGGCTGCTGCAGCAGCGAGAAGAAGTACGGCAGCTTCATCTCGATCAGGCGGCGCGACAGCGCGGTGGGTGCCAGGAACGGGTAGCCGAAGCGGTTGGCCAGCGGAGCGGTGGCGAAGTTGGCGTTGCTGCCCCAGGGCGGCAGCACCAGGTCAACCTTGTCGCTGCCCATCAGCTTCTGGTAGGTGCGGACCACGGTCTCGACGTCGCTGCGGTCGTCGCTGCTGATGAGCTCGATGCGGCGGCGCACGCCCTTCACGTC
>PNMF01000109.1 GCA_013823485.1 Comamonadaceae bacterium | reverse complement strand
ATCTTCAGGTCGTCGTCGCGGTCGACCATGGCGTATTCGGTGTCGTAGGCCAGCACCCAGAACAGGTTGGCCAGCAGCAGCCCCCAGGCCAGCGGCGGCACCTGCTGCTGCACGGCGGCAAACGCCATGGGGATGCCGAAGCTGAAGGCCACGCCCAGCACCGCCTGCGGCATCGAGACGAAGCGCTTGGCGTACGGGTAGGCCAGCGTCACGGCCAGCGCCGCGAACGACCACAGCACCGTCACCGTGTTGGTGGTGAGCACCAGGCAGAAGGCCGCCAGCGCCAGCACCGCGCCCACGGCCAGCGCCTCGCGCACGCCGATGCGGCCGCTGGTGACCGGGCGCTGCGCGGTGCGCTTGACGTGGCGGTCGAAGTCGCGGTCGGCCACGTCGTTGATGCAGCAGCCGGCGCTGCGCATCAGCACCGTGCCCAGGGTGAACACCGCCAGCAGGTGCCAGCCCGGGAAGCCGCCGGCGGCCAGCCACAGCGCCGCCAGCGTGGGCCACAGCAGCAGCAGCCAGCCCGCCGGCCGGCTCCAGCGGATCAGGTCGAGGTAGAGCGCCAGGCGGGAGGGCTGGCCCATCGGTACCGTGGCCATCAGGAAAGCCGTTTGACGCCCGGCAGTTCGCAGGCGTAGATGGCGTTGCGCAGCTCGGCAATCGCCTCGTAGCGGGTGAAGCTGCGCCGCCAGGCCAGCACCACGCGGCGGGTCGGCGCCTCGCCCTGGAACGGCAGGTAACGCACATAGGCCGAGTCGCCGAAGTCCTGCCCCGGGTTGGGCGCACCTTCGAGCGCGGAGGTCGGCACCGACAGCCGCGGCACCAGGGTCACGCCCATGCCGGCGGCCACCATGTGCTTGATGGTCTCCAGCGACGAGCCCTCGAAACTCTTGCGGATGCCTTCGGTGTCGTTGGAGAAGCGGGCGAATTCGGGACAGACCTCCAGCACATGGTCGCGGAAGCAGTGGCCGGTGCCCAGCAGCAGCATGGTCTCGCGCTTGAGCTGCTCGCTGGTGATGTGGTCCTGCGAGGCCAGCGGATGGGTGTGCGGCACGGCGGCCAGGAAGGGCTCGTCGTACAGCGGGGCCAGGGCCAGGTTGGTGTCGGGGAAGGGCTCGGCCAGGATGGCGCAGTCGATCTCGCCCAGGCGCAGCTGCTCCAGCAGGCGCGAGGTGAAGTTCTCCTGCAGCATGAGCGGCATCTGCGGCGTGCGGTCGATCACGTGGCGCACCAGGTCGGGCAGCAGGTAGGGGCCGATGGTGTAGATGACGCCCAGCTTCAGCGGCCCGGCCAGCGGGTCCTTGCCGCGCTTGGCGATTTCCTTGATGGCCGCCGCCTGCTCCAGCACCGTCTGGGCCTGGCGCACGATTTCTTCGCCCAGCGGAGTGACCGCGATCTCGGTGGCGTTGCGCTCGAAGATCTTGAGCTCCAGCTCTTCTTCCAGCTTCTTGATGGCCACCGACAGCGTGGGCTGCGACACGAAGCAGGCTTCGGCGGCCTTGCCGAAGTGCTTTTCGCGGGCCACCGCGACGATGTACTTGAGTTCGGTCAGCGTCATGAAGCTATTGTGCCCCCCTGCGCCGCCCGATCAGGCTTTCAGGGATCAAGCCTTCAGGTATTCGGCCTTGCTGCCGAGCCAGCGGGCGACGTGGCGGTCGGCGGCTTCTGGGTAGCGGTTCAGCATGAGGGCAGCGGCCTCGCGGGCCCACTCCAGCAGGTGGGTGTCGGTGGCCAGGTCGGCAAAACGCAGCAGCGGCGCACCCGACTGGCGAGCCCCCAGAAACTCGCCGGGGCCGCGGATGTCGAGGTCGCGCCGGGCGATCTCGAAGCCGTCATTGGTCTCGGCCATGGCCCGCAGCCGTTCGCGGGCGGTCTCGCCCAGCCGGCCGCCATCGGGCGGGGTGTACATCAACACGCAGGCGGATGCCGCAGCGCCCCGGCCCACCCGGCCCCGCAGCTGGTGCAGCTGGCTCAGGCCGAAGCGCTCGGCATGCTCGATGACCATCAGCGAGGCGTTGGGCACGTCCACGCCCACCTCGATCACCGTGGTCGACACCAACACGCCCATCTGCCCGCCGACGAACAGCGACATGACCGCCTTCTTCTCGGCCACCGGCATGCGCGAGTGCAGCAGGCCCACCATGACGCCGGGCAGGGCCTGGCTCAGCTCGGCGTGGGTGGCGGTGGCGTTGGACAGGTCCAGCGCCTCGCTCTCCTCGATCAGGGGGCAGACCCAGTACACCTGCCGACCCTGGTCAAGCTGGGCGCGGATGCGCTCCACCACCTCGGCGCGACGGCTGTCGCTCACCACCTTGGTGACGATCGGGGTGCGCCCGGGCGGCAGTTCGTCGATGGTGGACACATCGAGGTCGGCGTAATAGCTCATGGCCAGGGTCCGCGGGATGGGGGTGGCACTCATCATCAGCAGGTGCGGTTCGGCGGTGGTCTTGGCGCGCAGCGCCAGCCGTTGGGCCACGCCGAAGCGGTGCTGTTCATCGATGATGGCCAGCGCCAGATCGGCGAACTGAACCTGGTCCTGGATGACCGCGTGGGTGCCCACCACCAGCGCGGCCTCGCCGCTGGCGATGAGCGCCAGCATGGCCTGGCGCTGGGCCTTCTTCTGGCTGCCGGTGAGCCAGGCCACCTTTTTGCCCAGCGGCTGCAGCAGCGGTTCCAGCCAGCCCACCAGCTTGCCGAAATGCTGCTCGGCCAGGATCTCGGTGGGCGCCATCAGGGCGCACTGGCGACCGGCGTCGATGGCCACCATGGCGGCCAGTGCGGCCACCACCGTCTTGCCCGATCCCACATCGCCCTGCAGCAGGCGGTGCATGGGCACCGGGCGGCCGAGGTCGGTCACGATCTCCCCGACCACGCGGCGCTGCGCCGCCGTCAGATCGAACGGCAACGCGCCCAGCAACTGTTCCTGCAGGCCACCCCGGCGCAGGGGCAGCACCGGCGCGTTCAGGGCGTCGCGCTCGCGCTTGGCCATGGCCTGCGAGAGCTGCTGGGCCAGCAGTTCTTCCGCCTTCAGGCGCTGCCAGGCGGGGTGGCTGCGGTCCTCCAGCGCGGCCAGGGCCACCTCCGGCCCCGGCTGGTGCAGGAACTGCAGCGCCTGGCGCAGCGTCCAGGCACCGCGCACCACGGCCTGCAGGCTGTCCAGCAGTTCGGCCGGCAGGGTCTCGCTCAGGTCGGCACGTTTCAAGCCGCTGGCCACCACCTTGCGCAGATACGCCTGCGGCAGCTGGGCACTGGTCGGGTAGACCGGGGTGAGCGCCTGCGGCAGCTCGCCCTCGGCGCCACGGAAGGCCGGGTGCAGCAGGGTCCAGCCGAGAAACCCGCCGCGCAGCTCGCCCCGGGCGCGAACGCGCTGGCCCACCGCCAGCGTCTTGAGGTGTGCCGGGTAGAAGCTGAAGAAGCGCAGGGTGCAGGTGTCGGTGCCGTCGTCCAGCGTGACCACCAGCTGCTTGCGCGGCCGGTATTGCACCTCGCTGTGGGTCACGGTGCCCTCGATCTGCACCGGCAGGCCCTCGCGGGCTTCGTTCAGCGGGGTGATGCGGGTCTCGTCCTCGTAGCGCAGCGGCAGGTGCAGCGCCAGGTCGATGTCGCGCACCAGGCCCAGGCGCTGCAGCGCCTTCTGGGGCGCGGACAGCGGCTTTTTGTCGGCCGGGGCGATGGTCGTGGCGGGCATCGGATAATTGTGCCCTTCGCGCTTCCCCTCTTTTCCCCCACCACTTGGAACGGGTCCGTCCGGCCCTCAAGCAGCATGAGCACTTCTCCTGCGGCGCCCCGCGCCTTCACCCTGGGTGATTTCGACTTCACCCTGCCCCCCGAACTGATCGCCCAGCACCCCGCCGCCGAACGCAGCGCCTCGCGCCTGCTCGACGGCACCGGCCCCGCCCCGGTGGACCGCGTGTTCCGCGACCTGCCCGGCCTGCTGCAGCCGGGCGACCTGCTGGTGTTCAACGACACACAGGTGATCAAGGCCCGCCTGTTCGGTGAAAAATCCACCGGCGGCAAGGTCGAGCTGCTGGTCGAACGGGTGTTGGCCGACCACGAGGTGGTGGCCCACATGAAGGTCAGCAAGAAGCCGGCCGTGGGCGGCGTCATCCACCTGGCCGGCGGCTGCACCGCCACCCTGACCGGCCGCTGGCCGGACGACAACGGCGCACTGTTCCGCTTCCGCTTCAGCCAGGAGCCGCACGCGGTGATGCAGGCCCACGGCCATGTGCCGCTGCCGCCCTACATCACCCACGCAGACACCGCCGAAGACGAACGCCGCTACCAGACGGTGTTCGCCAGAAACCCCGGCGCGGTGGCCGCCCCCACCGCCTCGCTGCACTTCGACGCGGCCGTGCTGGACGCCCTGCGCGAGCGCGGCGTGCATACCGCCGAGGTCACCCTGCATGTGGGCGCCGGCACCTTCCAGCCGGTCAAGACCGAGAACATCGCCGAACACACCATGCACGCCGAGTGGTACCGGGTGCCGGCGTCCACCATCGCTGCCATCGAGGCCTGCCGCGCGCGCGGCGGCCGGGTGGTGGCCGTGGGCACCACCAGCGTGCGCACCCTGGAGAGCTGGGCCCGCAGCGGCCAGACCGAAGGCGACACCAGCATCTTCATCACGCCGGGCTTTGCCTTCCAGGTGGTCGATGTGCTGATCACCAACTTCCACCTGCCCAAGTCCACCCTGATGATGCTGGTCAGTGCCCTGGCCGGTCACCAGCGGGTGATGGACCTGTATGCGCACGCCATTGCGCAGCGCTACCGCTTCTTCAGCTATGGCGACGCCATGCTGCTTTCAAGGAATCCGCATGCTGCAGTTTGACCTGCTCCACACCGACCCCGACAGCCACGCCCGGCGTGCCCGCCTCACGCTCAACCACGGCGTGGTGCAGACCCCCATCTTCATGCCGGTGGGCACCTATGGCACGGTCAAGGGCGTGATGCCGGCCAGCCTGGAAGACATGGGCGCGCAGATCATCCTGGGCAACACCTTCCACCTCTGGATGCGCCCCGGCCAGGAGGTGATGCAGAGCTTCGGCGGCCTGCATGGCTTCGAGCGCTGGAGCAAACCCATCCTGACCGACTCGGGCGGCTTCCAGGTCTGGTCGCTGGGCAACATGCGCAAGATCACCGAAGAAGGCGTGCACTTCGCCAGCCCGGTCAACGGCGACAAGCTGTTCATGTCGCCCGAGGTGAGCATGCAGATCCAGACCTGGCTCAACAGCGACATCGTCATGCAGCTCGACGAGTGCACGCCCTACGAGACCGAGGGCCACATCACCACGGTCGACGAGGCCCGCCGCAGCATGGAGATGAGCCTGCGCTGGGCGAAGCGCTCGCAGGACGAATTTGCGCGCCTGGGCAACCCGAACGCGCTGTTCGGCATCGTGCAGGGCGGCATGTTCGAGTCGCTGCGCGAAGAGTCGCTGGACGCGCTGGTGGCCATGGACTTCCCCGGCTATGCCGTGGGCGGTGTCAGCGTGGGCGAGCCGAAAGACCTGATGCGCCGCATCATGGCCCACACGCCGCACCGGCTGCCGGCGCACAAGCCGCGTTACCTGATGGGCGTGGGCACGCCGGAAGACCTGGTGCAGGGCGTGGCCGACGGGGTGGACATGTTCGACTGCGTCATGCCCACCCGCAATGCCCGCAACGGCACGCTGTTCACCCGTTTCGGCGACCTGAAGATCCGCAACGCCCGCCACAAGACCGACCACCGCCCGCTCGACACCACCTGCACCTGCCACGCCTGCGCCGGGCGTTCGGGCGTGAGCTGGGACGACGGCGGCCGCGAGGGCTTCAGCCGCGCCTACCTGCACCACCTCGACCGCTGCGGCGAGATGCTGGGCCCCATGCTGGCCACCATCCACAACCTGCACTACTACCTGAACCTCATGCGCGAGGTGCGCGAGGCGCTGGAGGCAGGCTGCTTCAGCGCCTTCCGGGCGCAGTTCGCGGCCGACCGGGTGCGCGGCGTCTAGCCCTGCACGGCGGCGGCCTCGCCGCACCCGTGGCAGTAACGGGCGAAGGCGTTCTTGCGCGTCTGGCAGGCGGTGCAGCGGTTGTGCAGGCAGATGCCGCAATGCGGACAGAAATCGTTGGCCGGGTCCTTCAGGTCGACGGTGCGTTCACAGCCCGGGCACACGCCCTTGGCCAGCCGGGTCAGGGCCAGGTCGTAGTCGAGCGCCTGGCGCCGCTCGGTGTCGGGCAGGGTCTCGGCCTGGCGCTGGCGCTCCTGGTAGCGCTGCAGGGCCGCGATGGCATGCCGCCCGCCCAGCACCGTGATGACGATGCCCACCAGGTAGTGCACATAACCGCCGTAGCTCGGCAGGTAGGGCACCAGCTCCACGAAGAAGGCAAAGCCGGCAAAGATGATGAAGCCCCACACGAACGGCCAGGCGCTGGTGTGGCGCTTGCGCACGAACAGCCAGCCGGCCAGAGCCAGCAGCGGCAGGGTCAGGGCCAGCCGGTAGGCGAACACGCGCAACTCCTGGGCGCGGCGGGCGCTGTCGAATTGCTGGCGGGCGTCTTCGGTCATCTGCTGCAGCTCGGTCTGGGCGCGGTCCCGGCCCTGCCGGGTGTCCAGCAGCGACTGCTGCCGCGCCTCGACCGCCGCCAGCGCCTCGCGTTCGGCCTTGCGCAGGCCATCCAGGGTGCGGGTGCGCTCCACCAGTTCGTCGTCCTGATCCGGCCGCTGGGTGGCGGTGCGGGTGGCCAGCCACTGCTGGAAGCTGTCGCGCGCGGCGCGGTGGTTGGCCTGGGCCGCCTGCTGCTGCAATTGCAGCTGCTCCAGCTCGGCCTGCAGGTCGCGCTCGCTGCGGTCGGCCTCGCGGATGGCGGCCTTGAGCGCCGGTGCGCGCTGCGGGTCCAGAAAGTCGTCCAGCGTGCGCTGCTGCTCGACCTGGGGCAGGTCGCCGACGATGGTGCTGCCCAGCCCGATCAGGAACCAGGCGAACACGAACGCCAGCAGCCACAGGCCACGACGGAACCATTTTTCGGACCAGCGCAAGGCTTTGCTCATCGGATGCTCCTTGGGGGAATGACGATCAGTTCGTTGCCGGCAGGGCCAGCGTCTGCACGGGGCCGGACAGGCCGGACGCCGCCATCCAGGCGAACACCGAATCCACCGTCACCGTGTCGATGCGGTCGGAAAACCGCAGTTCGTTCGGATGATCGTCGAAAGCAATGTGCGCCGTGCCGACCCGGGCACCCAGCCGCTGCAGCGGGCGCACCGTCAGCCGCGTCGGCTGGTAGCCCTTGAACCGCAGCCAGGCCTGGGCCGGCTCGCGGGCGTTCGCGGTGGCCGTCACGCCCGGCTCCAGCATGGCCGCCAGGGCCTCCAGCGCCCACTGGTTGGACTGCTGGTAACGCGTGCCCCAGGCGTAACTCACCATGCTGTAGGCCGGCTGGTGCACCCGCAGCGGGCGCTCACCGGCGGACAGCGCGGCGTGCAGCGGTGCCTGCAGTTCGGCAGCGGGCACCACCCAGGCCGCCTCGTGCCGCCAGAGATCGTCCAGAAAGAACACCCCCAGGCCCTGCCGGTACAACTGGCCCTGGGCCGTGCCGCAGTCGTTGAGCTTGTGCAGCACACGCCAGGTGCCGTCGGGCCACCGGTAGGCCCAGCCCAGGTGCGAATGGCGCAGGCCGTGGGCGCTGAGGTCCTGGCCGGCCCGGGCCAGCACCACCACGCGGGTGCCGTCGCGCTGGTGGGCGGCATCCAGCGCGGCCTGCGTCTGCAGGGCCAGCTCCAGGCCCCGCTGCAGCGCCTGCGGCGTGAGCGGCTTCTGCTCGCAGGACTGGCCGGCCTGGGCGGCCCCGGCCGACGCGGCCAGCATCAGCGCGACAACGATCGGACAGACCTTCATCGGGTCACCTGCTCGTTGGCCAGCAGGGCTTCGCCCATGGCGTTGGGGATGAAGGCCAGCACCTGGCCGGCAGCCGACAGCAGCACGCCGGCACCGGTCAGGCTGACCGTGACCAGCGTGCCGACACCGACCGACGTTGCCCCGGCCGCCCGGCTGGACAGGCGCACGCTGGCCCGCGCGCCATCGGACAGCCGCTCCAGCACCCATACGGTGCCCTGGGCCGAGAGTTCAACGGTCTTGACCACCAGCACCGCACCACCCGCCGACAGGGCCAGCGGCACGGTGGTCACGGCGGATGCGGCGCCCGAGGCGGCCACGGCCGAGGCGCCGACGAGCGACGCCACCGGCAGTGCCGAGACGGCCACCGATGCCTCGCTCCGGGCATGGGCGGCGGGGGTGGTCAACAAGGACAGGGACAGGCCTGCGGCGAGCAGGGTGTGGTGCAGAAAGCGGGTGCGGAACATGAAAAACCTCGATGGGTGGTGGAACACGGTGCGGATGCTGACCGGCCGCCCCGCCTTCAACCCCCGGGTGTCTGCCGCTGTCCGACGCCGCAGCACCGGCGGTGGCGTGGCGCGATACCGGCTCGCCGAACCTTCAGCGGTCCTGCCAGGCCGCACGCTGTTCACGCAGGAACGGCCGGTCGATGCTGGTGGCCAGCACCTCCAGGTCGCGCGCCGCAACACCCGAGCGGCGCAGGTGGTCGGCCCAGCCCGCCACCACCTGCACCACGGTCCGCAGCTCGTCACCGGCTTCGGCCGGCGTGAGGCCGAACTGCGCTGACTCGCTCAAGGCGTTGTCCAGCGTGGCATCGGCCTGCTGCGAGCCCACACGCATCTGCTGGTAGCCCAGGTTCTGGCCCGCAGGCAACACATCGAAAGCCGGCGAGAGTTCCAGTTCGCCGCTGCGGGCGGTCAGCAACACATGGTTGCGGTCGTGGTCGTCGGTGTTGTCGATCAGGATGTTGAACACCATGCGCCGGAACAGCTCCCGCATCTGCTGCCGCAGCACGCCGTCGGCCACGATGCCGCGCCGGCGCAGCAGCTGGGCCAGTTCGGGGTAGCCCGACACCTCGCCCGCCGCGCGCAGCGCCACCTGCGCAGACAGGGCGTGCCGCCGCCTTCCGCCAGGCTCGCGGTCGAAACGCCGCACGGCCACGGCGTGGCGTCCGTCCTGCAGCGGCAGGGCACGCGAGTGCGCC
>PNMF01000108.1 GCA_013823485.1 Comamonadaceae bacterium | reverse complement strand
TCGTGGCAGTGCTTGAGCTGCTCGTCCATGTTGGCCTGGATCAGGTGCATGGGCACATGGCCGGGGCCTTCGATCATGGTCTGCACGTCGTGCTTCCAGGCCAGCTGGGTGAGCTCGCCCAGGGTGCGCAGTTCGGCGAACTGGGCTTCGTCGTTGGCATCGGCCTGCGAGCCGGGGCGCAGCCCGTCACCCAGCGAGAAGGTGACGTCGTAGGCCTTCATGATGTCGCAGATGTCCTCGAAATGCGTGTGCAGGAAGTTCTCGCGGTGGTGGGCAATGCACCACTTGGCCAGGATCGATCCGCCCCGGCTGACGATGCCGGTGCGGCGGTTCGCGGTGAGGTGGATGAAGGCCAGCCGCAGCCCGGCGTGGATGGTGAAATAGTCCACCCCCTGTTCGGCCTGTTCGATAAGCGTGTCGCGGAACAGCGGCCAGCTCAGGTCTTCGGCCACGCCGCCCACCTTCTCCAGCGCCTGGTAGATCGGCACGGTGCCGATGGGCACCGGGCTGTTGCGCACGATCCAGTCGCGGGTGGTGTGGATGTTGCGGCCGGTGGAGAGGTCCATCACCGTGTCGCCGCCCCAACGGATCGACCAGACCAGTTTTTCCACTTCTTCCTCGATGCTGGAGGTGACCGCCGAGTTGCCGATGTTGGCGTTGATCTTCACCTTGAAGTTGCGGCCGATGATCATCGGCTCCAGCTCGGTGTGGTTGATGTTGGCCGGAATCACCGCACGCCCGCGCGCCACTTCGTCGCGCACGAACTCGGGGGTGATGACGTCCGGAATGCGGGCGCCGCGCGGGTCGCCGCGCAGCCGGGCTTCACGGGCCGCATCGTTCAGGTACTGCGCCATCCATTCGCGCCGGCCGTTCTCGCGGATGGCGATGTACTCCATCTCGGGCGTGACGATGCCGCGTCGGGCGTAGTGCATCTGGGTCACGTTGGCGCCGCTGCGGGCGCGGCGGGGCGGGCGCTGCAGGCCGGCGGCCTGGGCGCGCAGCTCGGCCATGCGCTGCAGCTGCACCGCGTCGGGCGTGTCGCCGCGCACGCCGTCGTCGAGCTGCTGGGGCGCGCGGCCGGCGTAGCTTTCGGTGTCGCCCCGGGCCTCGACCCAGCAGGCGCGCACCGGCGGCAGGCCCCGCCGTACGTCGATGTGCACCGCCGGGTCGGTGTACGGCCCGGAGGTGTCGTAGACCACCACCTGCTCGCCGTTGGTGAGCGCGATCTCGCGCATCGGCACCTGCACGCCGGGCTGCTGGCCGGGCACGAAGATCTTGCGGGACTGCGGGAAGGGTTCGCGGGTGATCGCGTCGAGGCGGTCGGGTGCGTTCATGGTGGGCTCCTGGGTGGGCTTCGCGGTGGCAAGGGTGCTCCGGAGGTCCACCCGCCCGACCGTGGAGCGGCCCGTCGCAGGGACGGGGCCGCATCCACATGCCCGGGAGGGCATGCGCTCTTCTTACGCCGGTACTGACCGGATCAAGTTCTCGGGTTCGGCATTCAGCCGTCTCAGCGCCGGACCTTGCGGCCCGTGCACCCCGGAGCAGGGCGCAGTGTAGTTCAGGGCAGCCGCAGCACCGCGCAAAGCCCGCCGGCCCGGGCGGTTTCCAGGGTCAGCGAGCCGCCGTAGGTATCGGCAATGTCGCTCACGATGGTCAGGCCCAGGCCGTGGCCCTCGGCCTGCTGGTCGAAGCGCTGGCCCCGCTGCACGGCCGCCTCGCGGGCGGCGGGCGGGAGGCCGGGGCCGTCGTCGTCGATCCGGAGCTCGATGCCGCCGCCGCTGGCCCGCATCTGCACCACCACCTGCCGCCGTGCCCACTTGCCGGCGTTGTCGAGCAGGTTGCCCAGCATCTCCTCCAGATCGGGCGGCGAACCGTTCCAGGGCAGGTGTTCGGGCGCCTGGACGACCCAGTCCAGCCCGCGGCCGGCATGCAGGCGCTGCATCAGCCCGACCACCTGTCGCAGCGCGCCAGCGGCGTTCACCACCTCGACGCTGCCGGCGCCGCTGGCAAATCGCGCCAGGTGCCGGTCGATCACCCGGCCCATGGCGCCCAGCTGGTCGCGCAGCACGGCGGTGTCGCAGGCCGGCGACTGCAGTTCGAGCGACAGCACCGCCAGCGGTTTCTTCAGAGCGTGGCTGAGGTCGGCCGCCTGGTGGCGCGAGCGTTCGATCACGCGGGCGTTGCGGTCGAGCACGCTGTCGATGGTGTCGACCAGCGGCCGCAGGTCGGGGCCGTAGCTGGCCGCATCGCCGTGCGCCACGGCGCGGGCCCGGCCCTCGCGTACCGAGGCCAGCGCGGTCTGCAGGCGTTGCAGCGGTCGCAAGCCCAGCCGGGCCTGCAGCCAGGTGGTGCCGGCCACCGCCAGCAGGAACAGGGTGGCCGCCAGCAGCAGCACGCGGTCGATGCGGTCCAGGTCGGCCAGCACCTGGTCCATCGGGCCGAACACCCGCAAGGTGGTCGGTTCGCCCAGGGCATCCACCCGGCGTTCCAGCCCCAGCAGGCGTTCCTGGCGGGGGCCGCGGGTCTGCAGCAGCAGGCCGGAGCGGCCGGCCAGCGCGGTGTCGCGCGGCAGGTTCAGGGTGGCGTCCCAGAGCGAGCGCGAGCGCAGTTCGCGCCCCTGGTGTTCGATGGTCCAGTACCAGCCGGAGAAGATGGCGTTGAACTCCAGCAGCTGGCTGCTGAAGTTGGGGTCGTTCAGGCGGCCGTCGGCCACCAGCTCGGCTTCGATGCGCTCGGCCCGGTCGGCCAGTTCGCCTTCCAGGCTGCGCAGCACCACGCCGTGCAGTTCGGTCCGCAGCCACCAGCCGGCAGCGGCCGAGCAGAGCAGGGCGGCCAGCAGGCCCAGCACCGTGAGGCGCCCGGCCAGGCTGACGCGCTCAGTCCAGCGCGGCGCCGGCATGTTCGTGCTGCAGGCGGTAGCCGCGTCCGCGTTCGGTGTGAATCAGTGCGTGCGGCGCCAGCTTGCGGCGGATGCGGCCGATCAGCACGTCCAGGCTGTTCGAGTCCGGGTCGAGGTCGCGCGCATACACATGCCGCACCAGGTCTTCCCGCGTGACCAGGGCGCCCGGTCGGGTGATGAGGTGCGCCAGGATGCGCTGTTCCTGGGCGGTGAGGGCGAGCGGTGCGCCGTCGAGCGCGAAGGTGGCGGCCACCGTGTCGTAGCTCAGCGGACCTTGCTGCACCACCGGGCGCGGCAGCCCGACCTGGCGGCGCTGCAGCACCCGCAGCCGGGTGACCACCTCTTCCATCAGGAAGGGTTTGGTCAGGTAGTCGTCGGCGCCGGCCTGGAAGGCCTCGAGCTTGTCGCTCCAGCGGCTGCGCGCGGTCAGCACCAGCACCGAAAAGCCCCGCCCCCGGGCCCGCCACTGCCGCAGAACGGCCATGCCGTCGATGCCCGGCAGACCGAGGTCCAGCACGGCGGCGTCGAAATCGCCGGTGCCGCCTGCCTGGCCGGGACCGCCGGGGGACGCCGGCAGCTCGCTGGCCCGGACGCCGTCGGCGCAGTGTTCCACCACCATGCCCTCGCGCACCAGGGCCTCGGTGATGCCCCGCGCCAGCGCAGCGTCGTCTTCAACCAGCAGGACTTTCATCGACGTGGATCGGCTTCAGGGATGACCTGGCCACTGGTCGCGTCCACCAGCAGGCTCAGGCGGCGGCCCTGCGGGGTCTGCAGGGCGATGTCGTAGTACAGCGGGCCGGCCGGATCGCGCCGCAGCTCCAGTTCGGTCACCCGGCCGGCGTACCGCGATTCAAGTTGTTCGAGCAGGGCTGCCATCGGCTTGAGGCGGCTAATGGTGCCGCGATCGGGCACCGGCAGGTCCAGCACCTCGCCGCTGTAGGCGTCCAGCCGCAGCACCTGCCGGGCGCCGGACGGCAGCAGCAGCCGGACTTCATACACCGCCCGCAGGCCCGGCGACGACTCCAGCTCCATTTCAAGCACGGTGCCGGCGCGCAGGGCGTCGGAGCGGCGCAACAGCTCGGCCATGGGCAGCACGCCGACCGGTCGGCGCGACGGCACCGACACCTCCTGCCCGGTCACCGCATCCACATGCACTTCGGTGCGCGACCCGTCCTTCTGCAGCAGCCGCACCGCATACCAGCGCTGCCCGCCCGGGCCCGGCACCAGCTGCACGTCCAGCAGCTTGCCCGGGTGGCTGGCCTGCACCGCCTGCAGGATGTCGGCCAGCGGCCGGATGCGGCCGGCCTCCACCTCGCGCCGCACCTGGTCCTGCTCGCCGGCCAGGGCGCTGGCACAGCACAGGGCGATGAGGAGCAGGGCGAGCGGGCGCATGGCTCGAAGAATACCCGCGGGGGTGGGGCGCCACCATCCGGGTCGATGCCGATGCCGATGCCCGTGCGACCGGCATCAGCCGTTCGCGTGCTGGTTCACCAGGCCGGCAATCAGCCCGGCCAGCTCGCGGCCGGTGTCGGGTTTTTCCAGCACATGGTCGATGCCGGCCAGACGGGCGTCGGCCAGCATTTCGTCGGTCACATGGCCGGAGGTCAGGATGATCGGCAGGCTGGCGTCCAGCGTGCGGATGGCCCGCGCCAGCGAGATGCCCGACATCTGCGGCATGTTGTAGTCGACGATGACCAGGTCCGGCCGCCGCTGCGCCTCGCGCAGTCGGTCGATGGCCTCCTGCGGGTTGTCCATCGACTCCACCTGATAACCCTGCCGGGCCAGCATGCGCGACATCAGCGAGATCAGCGCCTCGTCGTCGTCCACGTACAGCAGCGTGTGCCGACCGGCATGGGGCGCTGGTGGATGCGGCGCCGCTTCCTCGGCTGCGGCGGGTTGCTCGGTGGTCGCCGGCAGCCACAGCACGAACCGGGTACCTGCCCCGGGGTGCGAGCTGAGCTGCAGCGCGGCGCCATGCTCCATGAGCACGCCGTGCACCACCGACAGCCCGAGCCCGGAGCCCTGGCCGGCCGGCTTGGTCGAGAAGAACGGCTCGAACACCCGGCCCAGCACCGCCGGCTCGATGCCGTGGCCGTTGTCGTGCACCTGCACCTTCAGGCCGGGTCGCAGGGTCCGGTCAGCCGGCATCATCACCTCCAGACCGCCCTCGGGCGCGGTCGGCGGACCGGGGCAGGCGGTGGCCTCGACCACCACCTCGGCACCTTCGCGGCCCCGCACCGCCTGGATGGCGTTGGTCACCAGGTTCAGGAACACCTGGGCCAGCTGGGTCGCGTTGCCCTGCACCGCCGGCAGTTGCGGCGGCACCGAGAAGCGCAGCTGCACGCCGGGCGGCAGGGTCGAGCGCAGGATGCCGTGGGTCTCGCGCAGCACCTCGCCCGGGTCCAGCGCCACCCGGCCCTGGGCCTGGCGGCGCGCAAAGGTCAGGATCTGCTGCACCAGCGAGCGGGCCCGGCGCGCGGCCTTGCGGATCTCGCTCAGGCTCACATGGGCGGGCGAGTCGGCCGGCACATCCCCCAGCGCCAGTTCGGTGTTGCCCAGGATGGCGGCCACGATGTTGTTGAAGTCGTGTGCAATGCCGCCGGCCAGGGTGCCCAGGGCTTCCATCTTCTGGGCCTGCTGCAGCTGCTCGGTGAGGGCCGGCTGGGTCGACTCGGCGGCCATCCGCTCGGTCAGGTCGAAGTCGATGCAGAAGAACATGGGCGGCTGACCCGGCACGTCCACCAGCACATGGCCGGAATGCACATGCACCGGCGAGCCGTCGCAGGACTTGAGGGTCAGCACCTCGGCGGGTATGGCCTGGCCGGTGCGCAGCATCTCTTCGACCGCGCCCACCACCGCCTCGCGCATGGCGTCCGGAATGATCAGGTCGAGCAGGCTGGTGCCGACCGCTTCGGCCCGGGTGAAGCCGTACAGCCGTTCCGAGGCGCCGTTCCAGAAACGGCAGATCAGGTTGGCGTCGTAGCCCTGCACGGCCACGTTCGGAATGCCCTCGATCAGCTGGCGCAGCCGGTCCTCGCTGGCCCGCAGCTGTTCGCGGGCCACCAGGTTGTCGGTCTGGTCGACCACGAACACGTGCCAGATCACGCTGCCGTCCGCTGCGCGCTGCACCCGTCCCAGGCCGTGCAGCCACTTGCGCCGCCCCGACGGGGTGCGGATGCGCCACTCCCAGTCCCAGTCGGTGCCGCCGAGCACGCAGGCGTCGATGCTGGCCCGCATGGCGGGCAGGTCGGCCGGCTCCACCATGGCCCAGAGCGAGGCCATGTCGGCCTCCAGCTGCTCCAGCGGCAGCTCCCACACGTCTTCGCAGCCGCGCGACATGTACTCCAGCCGGCGCTGGCCGTCCGGGCTGGTCCGGAAACGGAAGAAGGCGCCCGGCAGGTGGTCGGCAAACGAGCCGAAATCGCCGGGGTCGGCACCAAGGAACGCTGGCACTGGGACCTCTCTGCACCCGAAGGCGCGTTGTGTCGTGCTGTGTGTCATTGTGTTACCGACCGGGGTATGAGGAAACCCCTTCTCCGGGTGATTTCGGCGGTTTTTCCGCGCCTGGGGCGCCGGCACCATCGGGTACCCGCCCGGGTGTTACATTGCCCGGCTTCGCCGGGCGAGCAGCCGGCCGGCGCATCCCCCCTGACACCCCATGACAACGCAACCCCCACCGCCGCGCCTGCGGCTTGACGGCATCACCAAGCGTTACCCCGGCGTGGTGGCCAACGACGGCGTGAGCCTGACCGTGCAGCCCGGCGAGATCCATGCCGTGCTGGGCGAGAACGGCGCCGGCAAGTCGACCCTGATGAAGGTCATCTACGGCACCGTCAAGCCCGATGCCGGGCAGGTGCTGTTCAACGGCCGGCCGGTGCAGGTGCGCAACCCGCAGGAAGCCCGCGCGCTGGGCATCAGCATGGTGTTCCAGCATTTCAGCCTGTTCGAGACCCTGACCGTGGCCGAGAACGTCTGGCTGGGGCTGGAGCGCAGCCAGACGCTGGCGGAAGTGACGGCCAGCATCGCGGCCAAGGCGGCCGAGTACGGCCTGGACATCGACCCGCAGCGGCCGGTGCACACCCTGTCGGTGGGCGAGATGCAGCGGGTGGAGATCATCCGGGCCCTGCTGGGTCAGCCCCAGCTGCTGATCCTGGACGAGCCCACCTCGGTGCTCACGCCGCAAGCGGTGGAGCGCCTGTTCGAGGTGCTGCGCCAGCTGGCGGCGCAGGGCTGCAGCATCCTGTACATCAGCCACAAGCTGCACGAGATCCGCAGCCTGTGCACCGCCTGCACCGTGCTGCGGGCTGGCCGGGTCAGCGGCTCCTGCGACCCCCGCCAGGAAAGCAACGCCTCGCTCTCGCGCCTCATGATCGGCGCCGAGCCGCCACGGCTGGACCCGCGCCCGGCGCAGCCCGGCGCGCCGGTGCTGCAGGTGCAGGGCCTGAGCCTGCCCAGCCAGGACCCGTTCGGCACCGCATTGGCCGGCGTGGCCTTCGAGGTGCGTGCGGGCGAGGTGGTCGGCCTGGCCGGCGTGTCGGGCAACGGGCAGCGCGAGCTGCTGATGGCGCTGTCGGGCGAGGACACCCGCGCACCGGCCGGCAGCATCCGGCTCGACGGCCAGGACGTGGCGGCCCGCGGCCCCCAGCCCCGGCGCGAGCTGGGCCTGCATTTCGTGCCGGAAGAACGGCTGGGCCGCGGTGCGGTGCCCACGCTGTCGCTGGCCCACAACCTGTTGTTGTCGCGGCGCGAATCGGTCGGCCCGCTGGGCTGGCTGAACATGGGGGCGCTGCGGCGGCAGGCGGCCGGGCTGATCGGGCAGTACCAGGTCAAGGCCCACGGGCCGGACGCGGCGGCGCGGTCGCTCTCGGGCGGCAACCTGCAGAAGTTCATCGTCGGTCGCGAGATCGAGGCGCTGCGGGCGCGTGACGGGGCGCGCCTGCTGGTCGTCAGCCAGCCCACCTGGGGTGTGGACGTGGGCGCTGCTGCGCAGATCCGTGCGGCCATCCTGTCCCTGCGCGACGCCGGCTGCGCGGTGCTGCTGGTCAGCGAGGAGCTGGACGAGCTGTTCGAGATGTCGGACCGGCTGCATGTGCTGGCCAAGGGGCGTCTGTCGCCCTCGCTGCCGAGGGCCGAAGCCACGGTGGAGCGGGTCGGTGAATGGATGTCGGGCCTGTGGGACCCTGCAGCCCGGGAGGTGGACCATGCTGCGGCTTGAGCCCCGTCCCCAGCCGTCGCGCTGGTGGAGCCTGGCGTCACCGGTGCTGGCGCTGCTGATCACGGTGGTGATCGGCGTGATCCTGTTCTCCGCGCTGGGCAAGGACCCGGTGCGTGGCCTGCAGGTGTTCTTCGTGGAGCCGCTGCGCAACGCCTACGCCATCTCGGAACTGCTGGTGAAGGCCACGCCGCTGCTGATCATTGCGCTGGGTCTGGCAGTGTGCTTCCGCTCCAACGTGTGGAACATCGGCGCCGAGGGCCAGTACATCATCGGCGCGGTGCTGGCCAGCGGTGTGGCGTTGCAGGCCGGCCCGGGCACCGGCCCGTGGATCGTGGGGGCGGTGCTGCTGGCGGGTGTGCTGGGCGGCATGCTGTGGGCCGGCATCACCGCGCTGCTGCGGGACCGCTTCAGTGCCAACGAGATCCTGGTCAGCCTGATGCTGGTCTATGTGGCGGTGCAGGTGCTGAACTACCTGGTCTATGGTCCCTGGAAGGACCCGCAGGGCTACAACTTCCCGCAGACCAGGACCTTCGAGAAGGTGGCCCAGGTGCCGCGCCTCATGGACGGTTCGCGCGTCAACATCGGCCTGCTGATGGCGCTGGCCAGTGTGGCAGCGGTCTGGGTGTTCCTGTTCCGCACCCGGGCGGGTTATGCGCAGACGGTGGGGGGCCTGGCCCCGGCAGCGGCGCGGTATGCCGGCTTCTCGTCGCGCCGTGCGCTGTGGACGGCCTTGCTGCTGTCCGGCGGCGCCGCCGGGCTGGCCGGGGCGCTGGAGGTGGCCGGCCCGATCGGCCAGCTCACGCCGTATGTGCCGGCCGGCTACGGCTTTGCGGCCATCATCGTGGCCTTCGTGGGCCGGCTGCACCCGGTCGGCATCGTGTTCTCGGCCCTGCTGATGAGCATGTTTTACATCGGCGGTGAACTGGCGCAGTCGCGCCTGGGGCTGCCCAAATCCATCACCGGCGTGTTCCAGGGGCTGCTGCTGTTTGCGCTGCTGGCCTGCGACACCCTGATCGCCTACCGCGTGCGTTTCGGAAAGGCCTGACCATGGAATCGACCGCGCTGCTGCTGGCAGCCACCTTCAACGCCGGCACCGTGCTGGCCCTGGCCGCGCTGGGCCTGCTCATCAACGAGAAGGCCGGCATCGTCAACCTGGGTGCCGAGGGCATGATGCTCTGCGCCGCGCTCGCCGGCTTTGCCGCCGTGGTGCACACCGGCAGCACGGCGCTGGGCTTTTTGGCCGGCATGGGCGCCGGTGCGCTGCTGGCGGCCATCTTCGGGGTGCTGGTGATCTGGCTCAACACCAACCAGTACGCCACCGGGCTGGCGCTCAGCCTGTTCGGCGCCGGCTTCTCGGCCTTTGCCGGCA
>PNMF01000107.1 GCA_013823485.1 Comamonadaceae bacterium | reverse complement strand
GCTCCTGTCCATCACCCGCGCCTGGCGCCTGGTGAAGTTCGTCGACAACGGCATGCTGACGCTGACCAGGTGCTCCTGCTGCGGCGGCCACTTCGTCACCGAGCCCTACGAGAACGCCCGCCAGTTCGTCTGCGGCCTGTGCCAGCCGCCGGCCCGCGCCGGCAAGGGCAGCAACCAGGGCGGCCTGCGCCTGCACTGAACCCGATTCCCCCTCAAAGCCGGAAAAGGCCCCCCAACGGGGGCTTTTTTGCGTTCATGCCCCTCCGGGTTCTGGCCGATAGTCATCCCATCGCATCGCGTTTGTGCGCGTTCCACCCATACAACAGACAGGTCTTCCGCCATGTTCGTGATCATCGGTTTCCTGTTCTCGATGGCCTGCATCTTCGGGGTGTACATCGGCCACGGGGGCAACATCGGCGTCGTGCTCAAGGCACTCCCCTTCGAGATGACCACCATCCTCGGTGCAGCGCTGGGTGCGTTCCTGATCAACAACCAGATGAAGGTGGTGAAGGCCGCCTTCAAAGGCATGGCCGGCTGCTTCAAGGGCAGCCACTTCACCAAGGACCGCTACCTCCAGCTGCTGGCGCTGCAGTACGACCTGCTGCAGAAGGCCCGCAAGGAAGGCCTGATGGCCATCGAGCAGGACGTGGAGAACCCGGACCAGTCGCCGGTGTTCAAGAAGTACCCCACCATCGCCTCCGACCACCATGTGGTCGAGTTCATCACCGACTACCTGCGCATGATGGTCTCGGGCAACCTCAATGCCCACGAGATCGAGGCGCTCATGGACGCCGAGATCGAGACCCACCACCAGGAGGCCCATGCCCCGGTGGCGGCGGTGGGCCGCCTGGCCGGCGGCCTGCCGGCATTCGGCATCGTGGCCGCCGTGCTGGGTGTGGTCAACACCATGGGCTCGGTCGGCCAGCCCCCGGCGGTGCTGGGCGGCATGATCGCGTCCGCCCTGGTGGGCACCTTCCTGGGCATCCTGCTGGCCTACGGCGTGTTCGAGCCCATCGGCGGCCTGATGGAGCAGAAGGTCGAGGAAAGCGGCAAGGAATTCCAGTGCATCAAGACCACGCTGCTGGCCAGCATGCAGGGCTATTCGCCGGCCACCGCCATCGAGTTCGGCCGCAAGGTGTTGTTCTCCGACGTGCGCCCGAGCTTCAGCGAGCTCGAGGGCCATGTGAAGGGCAAGAAGGCATGAAGGCCCTGACGCAGGCAGGAGGCTGACATGGCCAGCGGCAAGCAGCTTCAGCCCATCATCATCAAGCGCGTCAAGAAGGGCGGCCATGCCGCCCACGGTGGCGCCTGGAAGATCGCCTACGCCGACTTCGTGACGGCCATGATGGCCTTCTTCCTGCTCATGTGGCTCCTGGGCTCCACCGCCAAGGGCGAGCTCGAAGGCATTGCCGAGTATTTCCAGAACCCGATCAAGGTCTCGCTCATGGGCGGGGCCGGCACCGGCAACAGCGACAGCATCCTGCCCGGTGGCGGGCGCGACCTCTCCAAGCAGGCCGGTCAGGTCGACAGCGGAGATGCCCAGCGCGCCGCCAAGATGATGGGTGCCCAGATGGCCCGTGCCGACGACGTCAAGCGCGAGCAGATGCGCCAGGAGCAGGCCCGGCTGGACGAGCTGGAGGCCAGCATCCGCGACCTCATCGAAAGCAAGCCCGAGCTGGCCGCCTTCAAGGGCCAGATCCAGCTGCAGAAGACGCCGGACGGCCTCAGCATCCTGATCGTCGATGACCAGAACCGGCCCATGTTCGACACCGGCAGTGCGCTGGTGAAACCCCACATGCGCGAGATCCTGCAGACCATCGGCAAGGCCATGGGCAAGGTGGAGAACCGCATCACCCTCTCGGGCCACACCGACGCCACGCCCTACGGCAACGGCGACCGGGGCTACAGCAACTGGGAGCTGTCGGCCGACCGGGCCAACGCCACGCGCCGCGAACTGGTGGCCGGCGGGCTGCCGGACGACAAGCTGGTGCGGGTGGAAGGGCTGGCATCGAGCCGGCTGCTGCACCCGGGTCGGCCCACCGACCCGGCCAACCGGCGCATCAGCATCGTCATCATGACCCGCGAGGCCGAGGAGCGCATGCTGCCCGCCCCCGGCGCCCCGCAGCCGGCCGTGACCCAGGCTGGCCTGGAGAGCGCTGCGCCGGCTGCTCCGGCCGCCCCGGCCGTGCCGGTGTTCCAGGCCACCCCGGCCACCGGCCCGGTGCTGGTGCCGCCGTTGCGTCCGGCGCTACAGATTCCCGTCGATATGACGAAAACCCAGGCAACGCCGCGGCCTTGAGCCCGGCCACCCTACCCCCAGCCAGCGGAGGCTCTGCATGTCCACGCCGATGAAATTCCTGATCGTTGACGACTTCTCCACCATGCGCCGCATCGTGCGCAACCTGCTCAAGGAAATCGGCCATGCCGACGCCGACGAGGCCGAAGACGGTGCCATTGCCCTGAGCAAGCTCAAGGCGGGCAACTTCAACTTCGTGGTGACCGACATCAACATGCCCAACATGAACGGCTTCGAGCTGTTGTCGGCCATCAAGCAGGACGAGAAGCTCAAGCACCTGCCGGTGCTCATGGTCACCGCCGAAGCCCGCAAGGAAGACATCGTGATGGCCGCGCAGAACGGAGCGGCCGGCTACATCGTCAAGCCCTTCACCAAAGCCACGCTCGAAGACAAGCTCGCCAACATCTTCAAGAAACTTGGCCTGTGAAGGAGTAGAGCCATGACGCCAACCCCTGAAATCCACGCTGTCCAGGCCGGCAACAGCGAGATGTTCCAGCAGCTCGGCACCATCACCCGCCAGCTGCACGAGGCGCTGAAGGAGCTGGGCTACACCGACAAGCTCAAGGGCACGGTCGACCAGCTGCCCGATGCGCAGAGTCGTCTGTCCTACATCGCACGCCTCACCGGCGAAGCCGCCGACAAGGTGCTCAGCCAGGTCGAGCAGGCCAAGTCCGAGCAGGAGCAGCTGATGCAGCGCGGCCGCGATCTGGCCGACACCATCCGCCGCGTGCCCGGCCTGCGCCACGCCATGCCCGAACTCATGGAGTGGTCGACCGACGTGGTGGCCCTGAGCGAGAAGACCGACAGCCGCCTGACCGAGATCATGATGGCCCAGGACTTCCACGACCTCACTGGGCAGGTCATTGCCCGTGTGGTGCAGCTGGCCGGCACCATCGAGGAACAGCTGCTGGGCCTGCTGCTGCAGAGCGCACCCAGCGGTCAGCCGGGCCAGGATGCGTCGTGCGAAGCCCTGGCCGGTCCGGTGGTCAACGCCGATGGCCGCACCGACGTGGTGACCGACCAGCAGGGTGTGGACGACCTGCTGGCCAGCCTGGGGTTCTGATCGCGCCAAATGCGCCGCGGCGGGGCGGTTTATCCCGCCTTTGAGCCGCCGGCGGCATCCCAGAATCGACCTGACTCCCCTCAGGTCGATCCATGTCCGATTCCGCCCAAGACAAAACCCTGCCGGCCACGCCACAGCGCCTGAAAAAGGCGCGTGACGATGGCCAGGTCGCCCGGTCCAAGGACCTGCTCAACCTGGCGGTGCTGGGCGCCGGTTCCGCCGTGCTGATGCTGGCGCTTCCGTGGGCCTTCGGCCTGCTGCGCGACGGCCTGCGCGGCCAGCTGCGTTTCGACCGCGCGGCGGTGGTCGCCCCGGAGGTGGGCCTGCAGCGCGCCGCCGACGCCTTCGGCCAGGGCCTGCTGCTGTACCTGCCGCTGGGCGTGCTGCTGCTGGTGCTGGTGCTGGCGGTGGCCTTTGCCTCCGGCAGCTGGACGCTCACCACCAAACCCATCACGCCCGACCTGTCGCGCATCAACCCGCTGTCCGGCTTCGGTCGGCTGTTTTCCAAGCAGCAGCTGGTCGAGACGGCCAAGCTCAGCGTGATCACGCTGATCGTGGGCGTGGTGGGCTGGCAGTTCCTGTCGTCCCACCTGGGCGATTTCAGTTCGCTGGTCATGCAGCCGCTGGAGTCCGGCCTGGGCCAGCTCGGGCGCTGGATGATGGCCGGTGTGGCCGGTCTCATGGTCACGGTGGCGGTGGTCGCGGCCATCGACTTCCCGACCCAGAAGTTCCTGCACAAGCAGCAGTTGCGCATGTCGCACGACGAGGTCAAGCGCGAGCACAAGGAAAGCGAAGGCGACCCGCAGATGAAGGGCCGGCGCCGTGCCCGCGCCCGCGAGATCGCCCAGCGCATGAGCATCAAGGCGGTGCCCAAGGCCGACCTGGTGGTCATGAACCCGACCCACTACGCCGTGGCCCTGCGCTACGACGAAGCCACCATGGCGGCCCCGCGCGTCATCGCCAAGGGCTCCGACCTGCTGGCGCTGAAGATCCGCGATGTGGCCAAGGACGCCCAGGTGCCGGTGCTGCAGTCCCCCATGCTGGCGCGTGCGCTGTACGCGCACGCCGAGATCGACCAGGAGATTCCGTCGGCCCTCTACACCGCCGTGGCCCAGGTGCTGGCCTATGTGTACCAGCTCAAGGCCGCACTGCGCGGCGAGGGCGTGATGCCGGCCGAGCCGGTGCCGCAGGTGCCGCAGGAGCTCGACCCGCATTACCGCAAGCCGGTGGCGCCGTCGGCCTGACCGCGAATTTCCATTGCCAGCGACGTCAGCGGGTGGGTCAGTGGGTGGGGCAGCGGCCGATCCCCCGGCGGGGCCGCAGCCGCCAACACGTTGCAGCGGTCCACATGGTTCAGCAGCGCCGAGCGGTCGAGCAGCGGCAGGACCCCCACCGGATGGCGCAGGCCGGGATCGGCCAGCCAGTGACCGACGATCAACGCCCCCACGTCGGTCGGCAGGTGCTGGCCGGGTTGCAGGAACCCGAAGGCGCTGTCCAGGGCCCTGACCTCCAGCGAGACCAGCAGGGCGCGCTGGGTCACCCGCTGCACACAGGGCTGCAGGGCGGCCGGCACCGGCTGCAGCAGCGGCCCCTCCAGCACCAGCTGCGTGATGCGGGTGCGGTGCACCGCACCGGCCAGCGCGTGCATGGTGTGGTGCTGCGCCAGGCCTTCGGCCAGCCCCTTGATGAGAGCCACCGGGCACCCGCCGTCGACCCGCGGCTTTACGCCCAGGTGCAGCGATTCAAGGCGGGGGCATTCGCCGATCCAGCCCGCCAGCGTCTGCAGTGCACCGGACAGCAGCTCGGCATCCGCCGGCCCGTCGATGTCGGGCGAAAAATCCAGCTGGAGCGAGCGGATGCAGGTCACACCCGCTTCGACCGATTCGCTGGCCTCGCCGTCCTGGCTCGGGTCGAGGGCGGTGCCATGGGGATCGCCGGTCAGCCCGTCCATCAGGAGCCCCAGCACCTCCAGGTCGCCGGTGCCCACAGCCAGATCCAGCGGGAGGTGGCGCTGCCGCACCGCGATCGACAGGCTGTTCACCAGCCCCAGAACGGTGCTGGAGAGCCGGGGTGTGCCGGCGCCGTCCAGGTCCATCCCCGGATCCACGAAGAAGTGGCCCAGCTGAAGCGCCTGCAGATCCGGGGAGACGGTGCAGCGGGCCAGGAACACCGCCAGCGGTGTGATGAAGGCGGCTTCCAGCTCGCCGAGATCGATGCCGTGGATGCCCAGGCTGCGCCAGGCCACCGGATGTCCGGTGGGCCAGGCCCGGCACAGCGCATCCATGAGGCTGCCCATCTGGTGCAGTTGCAGGGTGTCGAGCCGCAGCGACAGCAGCACCTCGGCGAGCTGCAGGGCGCCCTCGCCGAGCTGTGACACGCCGACTTCGTCGGTGGACGACGCGTCCAGGTTCAGGTGCCGCAGCGAGCCGAACTGCCCGAGCTGCCCGAGCAGCCCGGCGAAGGCGCTGCACAGCAGGCACTCGCTGTCGTCGATCCAGGTCAGCGATGTCAGCGGGCTGCCGGTCCTGCGCACCGCGTCGGCCATGGCTTCGAGCACTGCGTCGTCCAGGGCCGGTTCGTCCAGGGTCAGGCAGACCAGCCCCGGGTGGGTGAACAGCCGGGCGAGCTGCCGATGTGCTGCCCCTTCCGGCACCGGCCCGCTGAGGATGATCGGCGGCCCGTCGCGGGCCGGGAGTGCGTCGGCCAGCGTCTTGAGCTGGCCAGGCCCGACCTCGGGCGTCAGGGTCAGGTGCAACGGCAAGGCGGGCCGGGCCGCCAGCCAGTGGCGGAGCGCCTGCGCCTGTCCGTCCAGCAGGGCCTGGTGGCGATGGGTCTGGATGTCGTGGTCGGACAGATCCGGGTCGGGCAGCAGGTGCGCACGAAGGTCTGAGGCGGGGGCGTGGACGCGCGGGCTCGACGGGGATGGGGATGCGGATGCGGATGCGGATGGGGAGGGCAGGGCGCAGGAAGTTCTTTTCATGGGTGATCCGGTTGGAGAGGGTGGGTTCCCGGTCGGCGCCGGCCGTTCCGCAGCGGCCGGTGACGTGATGAATTGCTCATGACCCAGGGCCGTCCCCCGTCCCTGGGGATCTGGCCGTTTTCCCCCTGCTTTTCCTGCGATCACCAACCCTCAAGATTTCCACAATCACTGCATGAACGCTCTTGAGCCCCTGCAGCAATGGTTCCGCCGCAACGCCGGCTGGGCCGGTGGCCTGGCCGCCCCCATGCTGGTGATCACCATCCTGTCCATGATGGTGCTGCCCCTGCCGCCCTGGCTGCTGGACACCTTCTTCACGCTCAACATCGCGCTGGCCCTGATCGTGATGATGGTGGCCGCCTACATGCAGCGGCCGCTGGACTTCTCGGTGTTCCCCACGGTGCTGCTGCTCACCACGCTGCTGCGGCTGTCGCTCAACGTGGCGTCCACCCGGGTGGTGCTGCTCGAAGGCCACACCGGCCCGGGTGCTGCCGGCCAGGTGATCGAGGCGTTCGGCCACTTCCTGATCGGTGGCAACTTCGCGGTCGGCTTCGTGGTCTTCGTCATCCTGGTGGTCATCAACTTCGTGGTGATCACCAAGGGTTCGGAGCGCATCGCCGAGGTGTCGGCCCGCTTCACCCTGGACGCCATGCCCGGCAAGCAGATGGCCATCGACGCCGACCTGGGTGCCGGCCTGATCGACGAGAAGGAGGCCAAGCGCCGCCGCGCCGAGGTGGGCGAGGAGGCCGAGTTCTTCGGCTCCATGGACGGTGCCTCCAAGTTCGTGCGTGGCGATGCCATTGCCGGCATCCTGATCCTGGTCATCAACATCGTCGGCGGCCTGATCATCGGCATGGTGCAGCACGGCCTGTCGGCCGGGCAGGCGGCCGACAGCTACATCCTGCTGGCGGTGGGCGATGCGCTGGTGGCGCAGATCCCCTCGCTGCTGATCTCGGTGGCCGCCGCCATGGTGGTCTCGCGCGTGGGCAAGGGCGAGGACCTGGGCGGCCAGGTGGTGGAGCAGATGTTCCTGTCCACCCGGGTGCTGGGCGTGACCGCCGGCGTGCTCTTCCTGCTCGGTGTGATTCCCGGCATGCCGCATGTGTTCTTCCTGGCGTTCGCCGCCCTGACCGGCGGTCTGGCCTGGTGGCGCCACCAGCAGTCGCTCAAGCCGGTGCCGGAAGACGCACCGGCCGCGGCCGCAGCCCCCGATGGCGAGGCCACCTGGGACGATCTGCAGCCCATCGATCTGCTTGGCCTGGAGCTGGGTTACCGCCTGATCGCGCTGGTGGACAAGGCCCGCGCCGGCGACCTGCTGACCCGCATCAAGGGCGTGCGCAAGAAGTTCGCCCAGGAGGTCGGTTTCCTGCCGCCCCCGGTGCATGTGCGCGACAACCTGGAGCTGCACCCCAGCGCCTACCGCATCACCCTGCGCGGTGTGGTGGTGGGCCAGGGCGAGGTGTTCCCCGGCATGTTCCTGGCCATCGACCCGGGCGGCATCGGCACCCCGCTGATCGGCACCCCCACCACCGACCCCGCTTTCGGCCTGCCCGCGCACTGGATCGACGAAAAGCAGAAGGAGAGCGCGCAAATGGCCGGTTTTACGGTCGTTGATTCCGAGACTGTGCTGGCCACCCATCTCTCACACTTGATGCAAGTCCAGGCCGCGCGCTTGCTCAGCCGGACCGAGACCCAGGACCTGGTCGAACACGTGACCCGCCTGGCCCCCAAGCTGATCGAAGAAGTCGTCCCCAAAATGATCCCTGTGGCCACCTTCCAGAAAGTCCTGCAGCTGCTGCTGGAAGAAGGTGTGCATGTGCGCGACATCCGCACCATCATCGAAGCGATCGCCGAACACGCTCCCCAGGTCACCGACCCGGCCGAACTGGCCCGCCGCGTGCGCCTGGCCCTGGCCCCGGCCATCGTCCAGCAGATCTACGGCCCGGTCAAAGAGCTCGAGGTGATCGCCATCGAGCCCGGTCTGGAGCGGCTGCTGATGCAGGCCCTGACCGGTCAGGGCGGCGCCGCCCTGGACCCCGGCGTGGCCGAGATGCTGAGCAAATCCGCCACCGACATCGCCATCCGGCAGGAAGAAAAGGGCGTGCCCGCCTGCCTGCTGGTGCCCGACGCCATCCGCACCGCCATGGCCCGCCTGCTGCGCCGCGCTGCCCCCCGGCTGCAGGTGCTGGCACACGGCGAGATCCCTGAAACCCACCTGATCCGCATCGGCCCGATTCTTGGAGAGATTGCAGCATGAACATCCAGCGATTCCTTGCCCCCACCTCGCGTGAAGCCATGTCCAAGGCCCGCCGGGCCCTGGGCGACAGCGCGGTGATCCTGTCCTCCCGCAACACCGCCGAGGGTTTTGAAGTGATGGCCGCCGCCGAAGAGAGCCTGGCCTCGCTGACCGGCGCGGCCCGCGGCCTGCCCCAGCCCGCCGCTCAAGCTGCGCCCCAGCCGGCAGCCCGCCCGGCCGCACCGGTGGCCCAGTCGGTCGAGAGCGACACCGAAGCCCTGGCCATGAGCACCCTGTCGTTCCAGGACTATGTGCGCGAACGCATGCTGCGCAAGCGCCGGGAAGAAATGGGCACCGCCGCCGCACCGGTGCAGGAAGCTGCCCGCCCCGCCGAGCGTCCCGCTGCCCGCCCGGTGGCCCAGCCCGCCGCACCCGCCATCCCGGTGCAGCGCTTCAACGCCCCGACCGGCCCGATCACCATGGCGCCCGCCCCGCAGCCGATCCGCACCCGCGAGGAAGCCGCCTGGGCCCACTCCGAGCCGGCCCGTTTCCCCAAGGACGACAACAACCGCATGGCGGTGGAAATCTCGGCCCTGCGCGAAATGATCGAGGAGCGCTTCAACACCCTGGCCTGGATCGGCTCCTCGCGCCAGAACCCGATCCAGTCGCAGCTCATGCACAAGCTGATCCGTGCCGGCTACTCGCCCGCCATGGCCCGCGCCGTGCTGGAGCGTGTGCCGACCGAAGCCGGCCCGGCCGAAGCCGTGCGCTGGGTGATGGATGTGCTGACCCGCAACCTCAAGGTCGCCGCCCCCGGCGCCGGCCTGGTGGAAGAGGGCGGTGTGGTGGCCCTGATCGGTGCCACCGGTGTGGGCAAGACCACCACCGCCGCCAAGATGGCCGCCCAGTGCGTCAAGCAGTACGGCGCCAACAGCGTCGGTCTGATCACCCTGGACACCTACCGCGTCTCCGGCTATGAGCAGCTGCGCACCTACGGCCGCATGCTCGGCGTGGTGGCCCACCTGGCCCACGACCGCGCCGCACTCAAGGACCTGCTCAACCTGCTCTCGGGCAAGCGGCTGGTCATCATCGACACCGCCGGCCTGGGCCAGCGCGACCAGCGCATCCAGGACATGCTCGACGTGCTCGACCAGCCCGCCATCAAGAAGGTCATGGTGGTCAACGCCGGCGCGCACGGCGACACCATCGACGAGGTCATGGCCTCGTTCAAGGCCGGCGGCCTGCACGGCGTGGTGATGTCCAAGGTGGACGAAGCCGCCAAGCTCGGCCCGGTGATCGATGCCCTCATCCGCCACCAGGCGGTGCTGCGCGGCGTGGCCAACGGCCAGCGCGTGCCGGAAGACTGGCAGAACCCCGACGCC
>PNMF01000106.1 GCA_013823485.1 Comamonadaceae bacterium | reverse complement strand
CTTCCATCTCGTACTCTTTCCAGCCGAGCAGCGACTCCTCGATCAGCAGCTCGTTGGTGGGCGAGGCTTCCAGGCCGCGCTTGCAGATGGTCTCGAACTCTTCCGGGTTGTAGGCGATGCCGCCGCCGGTGCCGCCCAGCGTGAAGCTCGGGCGGATGACCACCGGGAAACCCACCGTCTTCTGCACCGCCCAGGCCTCGTCCATGCTGTGCGCGATGCCGGAGCGGGCCGACCCCAGACCGATCTTGGTCATGGCGTCCTTGAACTTCAGGCGGTCTTCGGCCTTGTCGATGGCCTCCGGCGTGGCGCCGATCAGCTCGACGTCGTACTTCTCCAGCACGCCGTTGCGCCACAGGTCGAGCGCGCAGTTCAGCGCGGTCTGGCCGCCCATGGTGGGCAGGATGGCGAAACCGCCGGTGGCCAGCGGCCGCTCCTTGGCAATGATCTTCTCGACCGTCTGCCAGGTGATCGGCTCGATGTAGGTGACGTCGGCCGTGGCCGGGTCGGTCATGATGGTGGCGGGGTTGCTGTTGATCAGCACCACGCGGTAGCCCTCTTCGCGCAGGGCCTTGCAGGCCTGCACGCCGGAGTAGTCGAACTCGCAGGCCTGGCCGATGATGATCGGGCCGGCGCCGATGATGAGGACGGTCTGGATGTCGGAGCGCTTGGGCATTAGTTTTTCTCCTGGGCCTGGGTCATCAGCGCGGTGAAGCGGTCAAACAGGTAGCCGATGTCGTGCGGGCCGGGGGACGCCTCCGGGTGGCCCTGGAAGCAGAAGGCCGGCCGGTCGGTGCGGGCCAGGCCCTGCAGGGTGCCGTCGAACAGGCTCACATGGGTGGCACGCAGATTGGCGGGCAGCGAAGCCTCGTCGACCGCAAAGCCGTGGTTCTGGCTGGTGATGGAAACCCGGCCGGAATCGAGATCCTTGACCGGGTGATTCGCGCCGTGGTGGCCGAACTTCATCTTGAAGGTCTTGGCACCGCTGGCCAGCGCCATGATCTGGTGACCCAGGCAGATGCCGAAGGTGGGCACGCCGGCCTCGATGATCTCGCGGGCCGCGGCAATGGCGTAGTCGCATGGCTCCGGATCGCCGGGGCCGTTCGACAGGAACACCCCGTTGGGCTTGAGCTTGAACACATCGGCCGCCGGGGTGCGCGCCGGCACCACCGTCACCTTGCAGCCACGGGCGGCCAGCATGCGCAGGATGTTGTGCTTCACGCCGAAGTCGTAGGCCACCACATGAAAGCGCGGGGCGATCTGTTCGCCGTAACCGAAGCCGAGCTGCCATTCGGTCTGGGTCCAGGCGAACGGTGCGCTGGCCGACACGACCTGGGCCAGGTCCTGGCCGGCCATGCTGGGCGCGGCCTTCGCAGCCGCCACAGCGGCGGTGCGGTGAGCCTCGGTGATGTCCTCGCCGGGCGCGAGCGCGACGATGCAGCCGTTCTGGGCACCGTGGGTGCGCAGGCGGCGGGTCAGTGCGCGGGTGTCGAGGTCGGCAATGGCCACCGTGTTCTCGCGCCGCAGGTAGTCGCTGAGCGTCTCCTCGGAGCGGAAGTTGGAGGCCAGCAGGGGCAGGTCTTTGATGATCAGGCCGGCCGCGTGCACCCGGCCGGCTTCCACGTCTTCGTGGTTGATGCCGGTGTTGCCGATGTGCGGGTAGGTCAGCGTGACGATCTGGCGGCAGTAGCTCGGATCGGTGAGGATTTCCTGGTAGCCGGTGATGGAGGTGTTGAACACCACCTCACCCGTGGTCTGACCGGAAGCGCCGATGGAGATGCCTGTAAAGACCGTGCCGTCGGCGAGCGCGAGAAGGGCTTTCGGGTGGACGGGCAGCACGGGGTTCTCCAGTTGTGGGGCGGCAGGACCGGTGCGCCGGCGGCAGGTGCCGCGCAGGATCGTTTTCCACCTGACCCGGCATGACCGGATGCGAGGGCGGCTGGGAAATCCTGGGGTGAGAAGCCGGGGCGCGCTGGGCGTGCGCTGATTGCGGGTAAACCGCGGAATTATAGCCCGGCGCGAAGGGGCTTTCGGGCCGTCCGCCGCGCTTCAGCCCGCCCGGGCGGCGGCGCTGGCGTGTAGGCAGACCGCGGCAGCGGCCGCCACATTGAGCGACTCTTCGCCACCCGGCTGCGCGATGCGCACCCAGCCGCCGGCACGGGCCATGAGCGCCTCACCCACGCCCTGCCCTTCGTGGCCCATCACCCAGGCGCAAGGCCAGGGCAGCTGTGCCTGGTGCAGCAGATCGCCCCGGTGCGAACTGGTCACCAGCAACGGCACGGCCAGCGCGTCCAGATCGGCGGCTTCCAGGCCCTCGACCAGCCGCAGGGCGAAGTGCGAGCCCATGCCGGCTCGTACCACCTTGGGCGACCACAGCGCTGCGGTGCCGCGCAGCGCCAGCACCTGAGCGAAGCCGAACGCCGCCGCACTGCGCAGGATGGAGCCCACATTGCCGGCGTCCTGCAGCCGATCCAGCACCACGGTGCCCACACCGGGCATGACGCCCTGCCCTGCCGGCAGCCGCCACACGAAGCCCATGCCGGCCGGGGACTCCAGCCCGCTGATGCCGGCCATCAAGGCCGGGGGCAGCAGCACCACGCGGGCCGCCGCCTGCTTGAGCGCATCGGACGCGGCATGCCACGCCGGCTCGGTGAACACCGCCACCTCGGGCCGATGCCCGCGCGCCAGCAGCGCGCGGCACAGGTGGTCGCCTTCAAGCCAGACCAGGCCCTCCTTGCGGTAGGCGGTGCTGTCCTGTGCGAGCTGCCGCAACTGGCGCAGCAGCGGGTTGTCGCGCGAGGTGATGGACTGCGGTTCGTTCATGGTTGGGCTCCGGGGCCGGCGGCCAGCGCTTGCGCCACCGGCGCGAAGGAACGCCGGTGCACCGGCAGTGCACCGTGGCGGCGCAGGGCCGCCAGATGGTCGGCCGTGCCATAGCCTTTGTGGCGATCAAAACCGTACTCGGGATGCCGTGCATGCAGCTCCACCAGCTGCCGGTCCCGCGTGACCTTGGCCAGGATGGAAGCCGCCGAAATGGCAGCCACCTTCGCATCGCCGCCGACGATGGCCTCGGCCAGCACTTCCAGCGGCGGCAGCCGGTTGCCGTCCACCAGCACCTTGGCCGGCTTCAGGCGCAGGCCCTGCACCGCGCGGCGCATGGCCAGCAGGGTGGCCTGCAGGATGTTGAGCCGGTCGATTTCCTCGACCGACGCCTCCGCCACGCTGCAGCACAGTGCCTTGGCGCGGATCTCGTCGAACAGCGCCTCGCGGCGCGACGCGCTCAGCTTCTTGGAATCGTTCAGGCCGGCGATGGGGTGGAGGTCGTCCAGGATCACGGCGGCGGCCACCACCGGGCCGGCCAGCGGCCCGCGCCCGGCCTCGTCCACCCCGGCCACCAGACCGGGCACGTCCCAGACCAGCGAGGCCTGCTCAGGCAGCGACGACTTGCGCGATCGCATCGGTGGCCAGCCGGGCGGTGTCCCGGTTCAACTGGTGGTGAAGTTCGGTGAACCGGGCCTGCAGCGCGGCCGCAGCCGGCGCGTCGTCCAGCCAGCGCAGCGTGGCCTGGGCCAGCGCCGCCGGCGTGGCCTGGTCCTGCAGGTACTCGGGCACCACAAAATCCTGGCTCAGGATGTTGGGCAGACCGACCCAGGGCTGCAGCTGCTGGCGCTTCATGATCTGCCAGGACAGCCAGTTCATGTTGTAGGCGATGACCATGGGCCGCTTGAACAAGGCCGCCTCCAGGGTGGCCGTGCCGCTGGCGATCAGGGTCACGTCGCAGGCGGCCAGCGCGGCATGCGACTGGCCGGTGACCACGGTGATGCGGTCGCCCAGGCCGCTTTGCTGCACCAGCGCGTCGACCCGGGCGCGCAAGGCCGGCACGGCCGGCAACACGAAATGCACCTCGGGCCGTTGCCGGGCCATCAGGCTCGCCGCTGCCAGGAATCGCTCACCGAGGTACTGCAGTTCGGACTGCCGGCTGCCCGGCAACAGCGCCGCCACCGGCGCCTCCAGCGGCAAGCCCAGATGCCGGCGGGCTGCGGCACGGTCAGGCTCCAGCGGAATCACCCGGGCCAGCGGATGGCCCACATAGGTGGCGGCAATGCCGTGGCGGGCCAGCAGTTCGGGCTCGAACGGGAAGATGCACAGCACATGGTCGACGCTGCGGCGGATCTTCTCGATCCGCTCCGGCCGCCAGGCCCACACCGACGGACACACGAAGTGCATGGTCGGCACGCCGGCCGCCTTGAGGCCGGCCTCCAGATCGAGGTTGAAGTCGGGCGCATCCACCCCGATGAACAGCTGCGGGCGCGGGCCCTGCAGCAACCGGTCCTTGAGTTGCTGGCGGATGCCGACGATCTCGCGGTAATGGCGCAGCACCTCCACATAGCCGCGCACCGCCAGCTTCTCGCTCGGCCACCAGGCCTCGAATCCCTGGGCCTGCATCTGCGGGCCACCGATGCCGACCGACCGCAGCCCGGGCCAGCGTTCCCGCACCCCGCCCAGCAGCAGGCCGGCCAGCAGGTCGCCGGATGTCTCGCCCGCCACCAGGGCCAGGCGCAGCGCGTCTCCCACGGCGGGCCTCAGCGAACGATGCCGCGCTGCGCGGACGTGCCGCGCAGGAAGTCCAGCATCATGGCCACATCGGGCGCCGACTCGGGCTTGTCGGCCGCCAACGTCTGGATGCGCTGCGTGGCCAGTTCCAGCGTCAGGTCGTCGCGGTAGAGGGCCTTGTGCATGGCCTTCACCGCCGCGATGCGCTCGGGTGAAAAGCCACGCCGACGCAAACCTTCAAAGTTCATCGACCGGGCCTGGGCCGGCTGCCCCTGGCACATCACGAAGGGCGGCAGATCGGCGAACAGCAGCGAACACATGGCGGTCATGGCATGGGCACCGATGCGCACGAACTGGTGCACCACGGTGAAGCCCCCCAGGATCACCCAGTCGCCCACCTCGACATGGCCGGCGAGCTGCGAGTTGTTGGCAAAGATGGTCTTGTTGCCCACGGTGCAGTCGTGCGCCAGGTGCACGTAGGCCATGATCCAGTTGTCGTCGCCGACCCGGGTCACGCCCTTGTCGCCGGGCGAGCCGATGTTGAAGGTGCAGAACTCGCGGACCGTGTTGCGGTCGCCGATGACGAGTTCGCAGGGCTCGCCAGCGTACTTCTTGTCCTGTGGAATGGCCCCCAGCGAATTGAACTGGAAGATGCGGTTGTCGCGGCCGATGGTGGTGTGGCCCTCGATCACGCAATGGGCGCCGATGGTGGTGCCGGCGCCGATCCGGACGTTCGGGCCGATCACGGTGTACGGGCCGACCGCCACCGAACTGTCCAGTTCGGCAGCGGGGTCGACCAGCGCGGTCGGGTGGATGAGGCTCACGTCGAATCTCTCCGCAGCGTCAGGCGATGGTGCGCATGGTGCACATCAGCTCGGCCTCGCAGGCCACTTCTTCACCCACACGGGTCGTGCCCTTGAACTTGTAGATGCCTGCCTTGGCGCGCTCCAGCGACACGTCCATCACCAGCTGGTCGCCCGGCTCCACCGGCCGCTTGAAGCGGGCCCCGTCGATGCCGGCGAAGTAGTACACGGTCTTGTCGTCCGGTGCCACGCCCTGGGTGTGGAAGGTCAGCAGCGCAGCCGCCTGGGCCATGGCCTCCAGCATCAGCACACCCGGCATCACCGGGCGGTGCGGGAAGTGACCCATGAAGAACGGTTCGTTGATGGTGACGTTCTTGAGCGCCTTGATGCGCTGCCCGGCTTCGATTTCCAGCACGCGATCCACCAGCAGGATCGGGTAACGGTGGGGCAGCAGCTTGAGGATCTGGTGGATGTCCATGGTGGTCAGTCGGTGTTCTTGTTGTTGGTGGCCTGCGCCAGGGCCTGTTCAACGGCCTTGAGGCGTTCACGCAGGCGGTTGAGCTGCTTGAGCGAAGCGGCGTTCTTTTCCCAGGCGGCATTGTCGTCGATGGGAAACATGCCGGTGTACTGGCCCGGCTGCAGGATGGAGCGCGTGACCACCGAAGCCGCCGAGATGTGCACCCCGTCGGCCAGGGTGAGATGCCCCAGCACGATGGCGCCGCCACCCACGGTGCAGCGGGCACCGATGGTGGCGCTGCCGGCCACCCCCACACAACCGGCCATGGCCGTGTGATCGCCGATCTTCACGTTGTGGCCGATCTGGATCAGGTTGTCGAGCTTCACCCCGTTGCCGATGACGGTGTCGTCCAGTGCGCCCCGGTCGATGCAGCAGTTGGCCCCGATCTCCACATCGTCGCCGATGCGCACGGCACCGAGCTGCTCGATCTTGATCCACTGGCCCTGGTGGGGCGCAAAGCCGAAACCATCGGCGCCGATCACCACCCCCGGGTGCACGGTGCAACGCTGCCCGAGCGAGCAGCCCTCGCGCACCGTGACATGGCTGTACAGGCGACTGCCCTCGCCCACCGACACGCCGGCTTCCAGCACCGTGTGGGCCCCGAGCGAGACGCCGTCCCCCAGCCGCACGTCTGGACCGATGACGGCGAACGGACCGATGCTCACGCTCTGTCCCAGAACGGCCCCGGGGTCGACGCAGGCGGATGGGTGGACACCGGCCACCGGCATCGCCGAGTGGCGCTGCTTCCACCACTGGGTCAGGCGGGCGAAATAGAGATAGGGGTCGTCGGTGACGATGCAGTCGCCCCGGGCGCCGGCCTGGGCCAGCAAGGCCGGCGGGACAATCAGCGCACCCGCCCGCGTGGTCTCGATCTGCCGCGCGTACCGGGGATGGGACACAAACGACAGATCGGCTGGGCCCGCCGTGTCCAGCGGGGCCAGCCGTTCAATGCAGCGTTCGGGATTGCCGTGCAGGTCCCCGCCCAGGGCCTGCACGATGTCGTTCAGCAGCGCAGCCATGCGCCGCCCGTCACTTGGCGCTGTCGAGGGCCGACATCACCTTGTCGGTGATGTCCACGCGCGGGTTGATGTAGTAGGCCTCGGACACGATCAGGTCGTATTTGTCGGACTCGGCGATCTGGCGCACCACCCGGTTCAGCTTTTCCACCACCTGCTGCAAAGCTTCGTTGCGGCGCAGGTTGAGCTCTTCCTGGAAGTCGCGCTGACGGCGCTGGATATCGCGTTCCTGCTCGGCCAGCTGGCGCTGCCGGGTGGCCCGCTGGCTCTCGGCCATGGTCGGACCTTCCTTCTCGAACTTCTCGACGGCGGAGCGGAACTGGTCGGCCGCCGTCCGGATGTCACGCTCGCGCTTGGAGAAGTCCTGCTCCAGCTTGGCCGACACGGCCTTGGCCGTGCTGGACTCGCGCAGGATCTTCTCGACATTGATGGCGCCGATCTTGGTGGCCTGTGCCATGGCCGGGCCGGCCATCAGGGCAACACCCATCGTCAGGGCCAGGGCAGCACGGCGGGCAAACGAAAACATGTTCATCAAAACGAAGTTCCGATCTGGAATTGGAAACGCTGGATTTTATCCTGCGGCTGTTTGCGGATAGGGGTGGCGATCGCGAAGCGAAGCGGGCCCACCGGAGAGATCCAGCTCAGACCGATACCCACCGACGCGCGGAGTTCGGAGAACAGGCCGGGCGAGCCGGCGATCTCGGAATTGGCCACGTTGCCCACGTCGAAGAAGCCGAACATGCGCAGGGTCCGGTCGTTGCCGGCGCCCGGGAACGGCGTGATGAACTCGGCGTTGAAGGCAAAGCTCTGGTTGCCGCCGATGTTGATCTGCTGCACCGGGCTGGTGTTGTTCACCGGCGAGAGCGGGCCCAGGGTGCCCTGCTCGAAGCCGCGCACCGAGCCCAGACCGCCGCCGAAGAAGTTCTTGAAGATCGGGTACGGACGACCGCCGAAGCCCTTGCCGTAGCCCAGCTCGGTGTTGAACGCCAGGGTGTACTTCTTGGACAGCGGGATGTACTGCTGGAACTGGTAATTGGCCTTGGCGTAGCGGGCGTCGCCAGCCACGGCCAGCTCGGTATTGAAACGCTGGTACCGGCCGCTGGTGGGCACCAGGGCGCTGTCGCGGGAATCGCGGGCCCAGCCCACGGTCAGCGGCAGGGTGTTGCTGGTCTCGCCGAACTGCCGACGGTAGTTTTCGTAGGCTTGGGGCAGGAACAGGCCGGACTCGATCGTGGTCTGCTCGACGCCGACGCCGAAGAACACCGTGTCCTGTTCGGTGAACGGCACACCGAAGCGGGTGCTCAGGCCCTTGGTGATCAGGCGGTAGTCGCCCAGGTCCTGGGTCTGGGTGCCGTACGGCCGCGTGGTGCGGTAGTAGGCGTCGAAACTGCGGGACACCCCGTCGGGCGTGAAATACGGATCGGTCGTGCTGAGCACGATCTGGCGGTTGAACTTGCTGGTGTTGACGTCGATGCCCAGGTAGTTGCCCGAGCCGAACACGTTTTCCTGCCGGATACCGGCCACCAGCGACAAGCCCTCGGCCTGACCGTAGCCGGCACCCAGGGTCAGGTTGCCGGTGGGCTTTTCGGCCACGGCCACCGTCAGGTCGACCTGATCGGGCGATCCCGGCACGGCCTGGGTGTCGATGGCCACGTTCGTGAAGAAGCCGAGACGGTCCACGCGGTCGCGGGACAGACGGATGCGGTCGCTGTCGTACCAGGCCGACTCGAACTGGCGGAACTCACGGCGGATGACTTCGTCACGGGTGCGGTTGTTGCCTTCCACATTGATCCTGCGCACATAGACGCGGCGCGACGGCTGGGCACGGATCACGAACGCCACGCGCTTGTTGGCGCGGTCGATCTCGGGGGTGGCCTCCACCTGGGCGAAGGCGTAGCCAAAGGCGCCGAAGTACTCGGTGAAGGCCTTGGTGGTGGCGGTGAGGTCCTCCACGTTGTAGGCCTCGCCGGGCTTGAGCGTGACCAGCGTCTTGAACTCGTTTTCGCGGCCCAGGTACTCGCCTTCCAGCGCCACCGACGAGACCACATAGCGGTCGCCCTCGGTGATGTTGAGGGTGATGGACATCTCGTCCTTGCCCGGGGTGATGGCCACCTGGGTGGAGTCGATGCGGAACTCCAGGAAACCGCGGGTCAGGTAGTAGGAGCGCAGCGTCTCGATGTCGGCGTTGAGCTTGGCGCGCGAGTAACGGTCGGACTTGGTGTACCAGCTCAGCCAGTTGCCGGTGTTCAGGTCGAACAGGTCGCGCAGCGTCGACTCCGAGAAGGCCCGGTTGCCGACGATGCGGATGTCGGTGATGCGGGCGATGTCACCCTCGATCACGCTGAAATTGAGGTTGATGCGGTTGCGCTCGGTCGGGGTGACGGTGGTCACCACCTGCGCCGCATACATGCTGCGGGTGATGTACTGGCGCTTGAGTTCCTGCTCGGCGCGGTCGGCCAGGGCCTTGTCGAACGGCCGGCCCTCCGCCAGACCGATGTCGCGCAGCGATTTGCGCAAGGTTTCCGCATCGAATTCCTTGATGCCGGAAAAGCTCACGTCGGCCACGGTCGGGCGCTCTTCAACGATCACCGTCAGCACGTCGCCGTCGACCTGGATGCGCACGTCGCTGAACAGGCCCAGGCCGAACAGCGAACGGATGGCGCTCGAGCCCTTGTCGTCGTTGTACTGATCGCCGATGCGGAACGGCAGCGAGGCGAAGATGGTGCCGGGCTCGACACGCTGAAGACCTTCGACGCGGATGTCCCTCACGGTGAAGGGATCGACGGCCCAGGCGGGCAATGCCGCCATCAGGGTTGACGCGATCACGGTGAGCGTGAAGCCGCGAAAACCGGATTTCTTGAATTTCATGAGAAGGAAGCGTTCAGCCTGCGAGGCGGGCCACATCGTTGAACAAGGCGATGGACATGAGCGCCATGAGAACCATGACACCGCCCCGCTGCAGGCGGTCCATCCAGACGTCGGAGATGCGACGCCCCGTCACACCCTCCCAAAGATAATACATCAGGTGTCCCCCATCGAGGACCGGCAGCGGGAGCAGATTCAGCACCCCCAGGCTCACGCTGATGAGGGCCACGAACAGGATGTAGGGGGTGAGTCCGAGGCTGGCAGATTTGCCCGCGTAATCGGCGATCGTCAGCGGGCCGCTGAGGTTGCTCAGCGAGGCTTCGCCGATCAGCATGCGGCCCATCATCTTCAAGGTCAGC
>PNMF01000105.1 GCA_013823485.1 Comamonadaceae bacterium | reverse complement strand
GATCTTTTCCAGCTCCTTGGCCAGCTTGAACAGCGGATCATTTTCCAGACCCAGCTCCTTCAGCACCTCGTCGCAGGTTTCCTGCATGAGCTTGGCGCGCGGGTCGTAGTTCTTGTAGACGCGGTGACCGAAGCCCATCAGCTTGACGCCGGAGTTCTTGTCCTTCACCTGGTTCATGAACTCGCCGACCTTGGCGATGCCGCCATTGCGCTGGATGTCCTCCAGCATGTTCAGGCAGGCCTCGTTGGCACCGCCGTGGGCGGGGCCCCACAGGCAGGCGACGCCGGCCGCGATGGCGGCAAACGGGTTGGTGCCCGACGAACCGCACAGGCGTACGGTGGAGGTGGAGGCGTTCTGCTCGTGGTCGGCGTGCAGGATGAAGATGCGGTCCAGCGCGCGCTCGAGCACCGGGTTGACCTGGTACTCCTCGCAGGGGGTGCCGAACATCATGCGCAGGAAGTTGCCGGCGTAGCTCAGGTTGTTCTGCGGGTACATGTACGGCTGGCCGATGCCGTACTTGTAGGACATGGCGACCAGGGTCGGCATCTTGGCAATCAGTCGGATCGCGGCGATGCGGCGGTGCTCCGGGTTGTTGATGTCGGTGCTGTCGTGATAGAAGGCCGACAGCGCGCCCACCAGGCCGGTCAGCACGGCCATGGGGTGGGCGTCACGGCGGAAGCCGCGCAGGAAGAACTGCATCTGCTCGTTGACCATGGTGTGGTTGGTCACGAGCTTGTGGAAGTCGGTGCGTTCCTGCTCGTTCGGCAGTTCGCCGTTGAGCAGCAGGAAGCAGGTGTCGAGGTAGTCGCAGTGGGTGGCCAGCTGCTCGATGGGGTAGCCGCGGTACAGCAGCTCACCCTTGTCGCCATCGATGTAGGTGATGGCCGACTGGCACGATGCGGTCGACAGGAAGCCCGGGTCGTAGGTGAACATGCCCGTCTGTGCATACAGCTTCCGGATGTCGATCACGTCCGGACCGATGTTGCCGCCGTACACCGGCAGTTCGACGCTCGGGCTTCCGTTGGAGAACGACAGGGTGGCTTTGTTGTCGACGGGTTTCATGCTGTTTTTCCTCTGGTGGTCAATGAACGGTGGACCTTGCTGCACGCAGCAAGCCGAGCACCTGGATGACGTCGTCGCGGGCCAGCTGACCCTCCGGTGATCGGCGTCCGAGCAGCAGATCGAGCAGATCGTTGTCGGACAGGTCCATCAGCAGGCCCATCGCCTCGGCCTGACGCACCGTCAGGGTCGAGGCATGGCGGGCGAAAAAGCGCTCGATGAACAGGTCGTTCTCGAGCAGTCCACGGCGGCACCGCCAGCGCAGCTTGCTCAGGGCGCGCTCGTCGAGCAAGGCATCGTCGACGGAAGGGGTGCTGGTCATGGCGGGGCAGGGCGCTGGTGCGGTCTCAGACCGAACGCATCACCATCATTTCCTTGATCTTGCCGATGGCCTTGGTCGGGTTCAGACCCTTCGGGCACACGTCGACGCAGTTCATGATGGTGTGGCAGCGGAACAGGCGGTACGGGTCTTCCAGGTTGTCCAGGCGCTCGGCCGTGCCTTGGTCGCGGCTGTCGGCGATGAAGCGGTAGGCCTGCAGCAGGCCGGCGGGGCCCACAAACTTGTCCGGGTTCCACCAGAAGCTCGGACAGCTGGTGGAGCAGCTGGCGCACAGGATGCACTCGTACAGGCCGTTGAGCTCTTCGCGCTCTTCGGGGGACTGCAGGCGCTCCTTCTCGGGCGGGGTGGTGTCGTTGATCAGGTACGGCTTGATGCTGTTGTACTGCTTGAAGAACAGCGTCATGTCGACGATCAGGTCGCGGACCACCGGCAGGCCGGGCAGCGGCTTGAGCGTGATCACGCCGGGCAGCGTGTTCATGTTGGTCAGGCAGGCCAGGCCGTTCTTGCCGTTGATGTTCATGGCGTCCGAACCGCACACGCCTTCGCGGCAGGAGCGGCGGAACGAGATGGACGGGTCGAGCGCCTTGAGCTTCATCAGGGCGTCGAGCAGCATGCGCTCGTTGCCGTCGAGCTCGACCTCGATGGTCTGCATGTACGGCTTGGCGTCCTTCTCGGGGTCGTAGCGGTAGATCTTGAAGGTGCGTTTCATGTCGTTGCTCCGGTACGTGATCAGAAGGTGCGGACCTTGGGCGGGACCGATTCCACGGTCAGCGGCTTGAGGTTGACGGCCTTGTAGGTCAGGCTGTTGTCGGCGCTGTGCCACAGGGTGTGCTTCATCCACTCGGCGTCGTTGCGGCCGAGCGGGAACTGCGCGTCGTCGGCGGGGCGCTCGTAGTCGTACACCGTGTGGGCGCCACGGCATTCCTTGCGGGCGGCGGCGGAGGTCATGGTGGCCTGTGCGGCCTCGATCAGGTTCTCGACCTCCAGGGCTTCGATGCGCGCGGTGTTGAACACCTTGGACTTGTCCTTCAGGCCGATGCTGTTCACGCGGCTGCGGATGGCGTTGATCTTGCCGACGCCCTCGTCCATGCTCGCCTGGGTGCGGAACACGCCGGCGTGCTGCTGCATGGTGGCGCGGATGTCGTTGGCCACGTCCTGTGCGTACTCGCCGTCGGTGGCCGAGTCCAGCCGGGCCAGGCGCGCCAGGGTGCGGTCGGCACCGTCGGCCGGCACCGGCTTGTGGGTCTTGTTCTTGTCGTTGAACTGGACGATGTGGTTGCCGGCCGCGCGGCCGAACACCAGCAGGTCGAGCAGCGAGTTGGTGCCCAGGCGGTTGGCGCCGTGCACGCTGACGCAGGAGCATTCGCCCACCGCGTACAGACCGTTCACCGGCTTCTGGCCACCCTGGCCGTCGGGCACCACCACCTGGCCATTGATGTTGGTCGGGATGCCGCCCATCTGGTAGTGGATGGTGGGCACCACCGGGATCGGCTCGCGGGTGATGTCGACGTTGGCGAAGTTCACGCCGATCTCGTAGACCGAGGGCAGGCGCTTGTGGATGGTCTCGGCGCTCAGGTAGCTGAAGTTCAGCAGCACATGGTCCTTGTTGGGACCACAGCCACGGCCTTCCTTGATCTCCTGGTCCATGCAGCGCGAGACGAAGTCGCGCGGTGCGAGGTCTTTCAGGGTGGGGGCGTAGCGCTCCATGAAGCGTTCGCCTTCGGAGTTCACCAGGAAGGCGCCTTCGCCGCGGCAACCTTCGGTCAGCAGCACGCCGGCACCGGCCACGCCGGTGGGGTGGAACTGCCAGAACTCCATGTCTTCCAGCGGGATGCCGGCGCGGGCCGCCATGCCCAGGCCGTCGCCGGTGTTGATGAAGGCGTTGGTGGAGGCGGCATAGATGCGGCCGGCGCCACCGGTGGCCAGCAGGGTGGTCTTGGCTTCGAGCAGGTAGACCTCGCCGGTCTCCATTTCGAGGGCGGTCACGCCCACCACGTCGCCTTCGGCGTCGCGCACCAGATCAAGGGCCATCCACTCCACGAAGAAGGTGGTGCGGGCTGCCACGTTCTGCTGGTACAGGGTGTGCAGCATGGCGTGGCCGGTGCGGTCGGCAGCGGCGCAGGCGCGCGGCACGGCCTTCTCGCCGTAGTTGGCGGTGTGGCCGCCGAACGGACGCTGGTAGATGGTGCCGTCGGGGTTGCGGTCGAACGGCATGCCGAAGTGTTCGAGCTCGTACACCACCTTCGGGGCTTCACGGCACATGAATTCGATGGCGTCCTGGTCGCCCAGCCAGTCGGAGCCCTTGATGGTGTCGTAGAAGTGGTAGTGCCAGTTGTCTTCGCTCATGTTGCCCAGGCTGGCGCCGATGCCGCCTTGAGCAGCCACGGTGTGGGAACGCGTCGGGAAGACCTTGGACAGCACGGCCACTTTCAGACCGGCGCGGGCCAGCTGCAGCGAGGCGCGCATGCCGGAGCCACCGGCGCCGACGATGACGACGTCGAACTGACGCTTGGGAAGGGAGGCGGTAGCAGTCATGGGTCAGATTCTCCAGAGAACTTGAACGGCCCAGCCCAGGCAGGACAGGAGCCAGACCATGGTGAACACGTGCAGCACCAGACGCACGGCGGCGGGCTTCACGTAGTCCATCCAGATGTCACGGATGCCGACCCACACGTGGTAGGTCAAGGCCAGGAACATGGCGAAGGTGAGCGCCTTCATCCATTGCGGAGCGAAGATGCTCGCCCAACCTTCATAACCGAGTGGGCCGCTGGTGAACACCACCTGCAGCAGGACGATGAGGGTGAACAGGGCCATGAGGCCGGCGGTGATGCGCTGGGCCAGCCAGTCGCGCAGGCCGTAGTGGGCGCCTGTGACGACGCGCTTGGAACCGTAGTTGACAGACATGTGCGGAAATCCTTCGAGTGACCGGAACGGCGGGTGTCAGTACAGACCGAACAGCTTGGCGCCCAGCACCACGGTCAGGCCGATGCTCAGCACCAGCGTGGCGATGGCGGACGATTTGCCGAACTGCTTGGTCACGGCGTGGCGGGCGTCCATGTAGAGGTGGCGCACGCCGGCGATAAGGTGGTGCAGGTAGGCCCAGATGATGGCCAGCACCACCAGCTTGAACAGCCAGCCGGGCACGAAGCCGATGCCGGCGCTGAAGGCGCTGGAGAAGCGCTCGTAGGAGATTTCCGACGACACAGAGGTGTCGAACAGCCACACGATGAGGGGCAGCAGGACGAACATCAGGGCGCCGCTGATGCGGTGCAGGATGGACACCCAGCCAGCGGCCGGCAGCCGGTAGGTGGTGAGGTCCTTGAAGGCGTTGATGTTGCGGAACTGGGGCCGCTGGCGAGACAGCTCGGACATGGTGAGGGGCTTTCTTCCGTGGGGCGGGGAGGGGCAGGCGCTGGGTGAGCGGTTGGGGGAGTCGGGCGGCTGTAACCGGTTGGTAACTCAGGCCCGGCAGCCGCAAATTCTATTGCAACGCACCATGACAAAAACTGACGTCACCGCTGTGACGGGGCTATCAAGGTCATTGCCGCTGCGCATCGGTCTGGTCAGCTCAGTTCGTTGCGGTAATGGCGGCTGTCGGTGCGGTAGAGGCCCCGGCGCAGCTCCATCGGCGCGTCGTTGTAGGTGTAGGCGGTGCGTTCGACGCTGAGCAGCGGGCTGCCCGGCGCCACCGCCAGCAGTGTGGCGGCGTCGGCTTCGGCGCCCACCGCCTTGAGTTTTTCGACCGCGCGCACCATGCGGACACCGAATTCGGCCTCGAACAGGGCGTACATCGGGCCGCGGTAGTCGGCCAGGGTCTCGACGGTCAGGCCCTTGAACGGTCCCCCGGGCAGCCAGATGTCTTCAAGAATGGTCGGGGAGCCGCCGAACGACAGCACCCGGCGGGCCTGCAGCACCGCGTCTCCGGTGCGCAGGTTCAGCGCCCGGGCCACCTCGGCCGGGGCCCGCAGGCGGCGGCATTCGATGATGCGGCGTTCGGCCGGACCCTGCTCGTCCAGCGAGCCGCCGTCGGGCAGCAGCCGCAGGAAGCGGTACTGGATGTGCTGTTCTGCATGCGTGGCCACGAAGGTGCCCTTGCCCTGACGGCGCACCAGCAGATTGTCGGTGGCCAGTTCGTCGATGGCCTTGCGCACCGTGCCCTGGCTGACCCGGTAGCGGGCGGCCAGTTCAAGTTCGCTGGGGATCATGTCGCCCGGTTTCCATTCGCCGGCCTGCAGGCTGCGCAGGATCAGCGATTTGATCTGCTGGTAGAGCGGGCTGAACGCGGGCGCGGCTTCGGCAGGCGCTCCAGCGCCCGGTGCGGCCGTGTCCGCGCCCGCGAGGGCGGCGTCGGCTGGGGGCTGGGTGGTGGGCATGGGAAGGTGGGCCGTCGAAGTTCCGGATACCCTCAATCATATCTTATATAAGACATAAGACAAATTGACGTATCAGGGTTTGCGAGGGTACACTCCCGACCTCTCACAACCGCCCTTTTCCTGGAGTTTTCACATGAGCAAGAAGCCTGTTCGCGTTGCCGTCACCGGTGCCGCCGGCCAGATCGGTTACGCCCTGCTGTTCCGCATCGCCTCGGGCGAAATGCTGGGCAAGGATCAGCCCGTGATCCTGCAACTGCTGGAAATTCCGGACGAGAAGGCCCAGAACGCGCTCAAGGGCGTGATCATGGAACTCGAAGACTGCGCCTTCCCGCTGCTGGCCGGCATCGAGGCCCACAGCGACCCCATGACCGCCTTCAAGGACACCGACTACGCCCTGCTCGTGGGTGCTCGTCCACGCGGCCCCGGCATGGAGCGCGCCGACCTGCTGGCCGCCAACGCCCAGATCTTCACCGCCCAGGGCAAGGCCCTGAACGCCGTGGCCTCGCGCAACGTGCGCGTGCTGGTGGTCGGCAACCCGGCCAACACCAACGCCTACATCGCCATGAAGAGCGCACCGGACCTGCCGCGCAAGAACTTCACCGCCATGCTGCGCCTGGACCACAACCGCGCCGCCAGCCAGATCGCCTCCAAGATGGGCATCGCCGTGGGCGACATCGAGAAGCTGGCCGTGTGGGGCAACCACTCGCCCACCATGTATGCCGACTACCGCTTCGCCACCGTGAACGGCAAGAGCGTCAAGGACGCCATCAACGACCACGCCTGGAACAAGGACGTGTTCCTGCCCACCGTGGGCAAGCGCGGCGCCGCGATCATTGCCGCCCGTGGCCTGTCGTCGGCCGCTTCGGCCGCCAACGCCGCCATCGACCACATGCGCGACTGGGCCCTGGGCACCAGCGGCAAGTGGGTCACCATGGGTGTGCCGTCCAACGGCGAATACGGCATCCCCAAGGACGTGATGTTCGGCTACCCGGTCACCTGCGAAGGCGGCGAGTACAAGATCGTCGAAGGTCTGCCGATCGACGCGTTCTCGCAGGAATGCATCGACAAGACCCTGGCCGAGCTGCAGGGCGAGCAGGACGGCGTCAAGCACCTGCTGTAACCGCTTGGTAACTCCGGTGCGCGCCAACCCCGCCAGCATCCTCCTGGACGCCCAGGCGGGGGCGTTTGCGCTGCCGGTATGTGACCACTACAGCGGCGTCGAGGCCCGCATGCGCAAGAGCCTGCTGCTGCAGGCCGAACTGCTGGCCGAGTTCGGCGCCTGCGTGGTCGACATCACGCTGGACTGCGAAGACGGCGCCCCGGTCGGCGGGGAGGCAGAGCATGCCGCCCTGGTCACCGAGCTGGCGCTCTCGTCGGCGCCCGAGGCCCGGGTGGCGGTGCGGGTCCACCCGGTGGACCATGCCGCCTTCGAGGCCGATGTGGCCACCATCGTCGGCCGCGCCGGCCACCGCCTGTGCCATGTGATGCTGCCCAAGGTGGAGTCGGTGGCCGATGTGCAGCGGGCCGCCGCCGCGCTGGACGCCGCCGGCGCACCCGGCCTCATGCTCCATGCCCTGATCGAGTCGCCGGCGGCGGTGCACCGCGCCTTCGACATCGCCGCCCACCCGCGCATCCAGAGCCTGAGCTTCGGCCTGATGGACTTCGTGTCCGCCCACGGCGGGGCGATTCCGTCCGACGGCATGGGCGTGCAGGGCCAGTTCGGCCACCCGCTGGTGCTGCGGGCCAAGCTGGACATCGCCAGCGCCTGCCATGCGCACGGCAAGGTGCCGTCGCACTGCGTGGTCACCGAATTCCGCGACACCGCTGCCCTGCAGGCCGCTGCCCGACGCGCTGCGCGCGAGCTGGGCTACACCCGCATGTGGAGCATCCACCCCGACCAGATCCGCCCCATCCTGGCCGCCTTCGCGCCGGCCGATGACGAGATCGACCAGGCCGCCACCGTCATCGACCGCGCCGCCGCTGCCCAGTGGGCGCCGGTGCAGGTGGACGGCCGGCTGCACGACCGCGCCAGCTACCGCTACTACTGGCAGCTGCTGGAGCGCGCCCACCGCACCGGGCGGGTCATTCCCGACGCGGTGCGGCCCTTGCTGGCCACCCACTGATTTCCTGTCTTTTTCTGGAGAACGCCATGTCCGACTTCCTCGCCGTTTACCGAGCCCATGCCGCCGAGCGCGCTGCCCTGGGCATTCCGCCGCTGCCGCTCGATGCGAAGCAGGTGGCCGCGCTGATCGAGCTGATCAAGAAACCGCCGGCCGGCGAGGACGCCTTCCTGCTTGACCTCCTCACCCACCGCGTGCCCCCGGGCGTGGACGATGCGGCCAAGGTCAAGGCCAGCTTCCTGGCCGCCGTGGCCCACGGCGACCTGAAGGTGGCCCTGATCCCCAAGGCCAAGGCCACCGAGCTGCTGGGCACCATGGTGGGCGGCTACAACGTGCACCCGCTGATCGAGCTGCTGGACGACCCCGACGTGGCCGCGGTGGCCGCCGAGGGCCTGAAGAAGACCCTGCTGATGTTCGACTTCTTCAACGACGTGGCCGAGAAGGCCCGCGCCGGCAATGCCAAGGCGCAGGAAGTCATGAAGAGCTGGGCCGACGCCGAGTGGTTCACCACCCGTCCTGAAGTGCCGAAGTCCATCACCGTCACCGTGTTCAAGGTGCCCGGTGAGACCAACACCGACGACCTCTCGCCCGCGCCCGACGCCTGGAGCCGCCCGGACATTCCGCTGCACTACCTGGCCATGCTGAAGAACACCCGCCCCGACGCGGCCTTCAAGCCCGAGGAAGACGGCAAGCGCGGCCCGATGCAGTTCATCGAGGACCTCAAGAAAAAGGGCCACCTGGTCGCCTACGTGGGCGATGTGGTGGGCACCGGCTCCAGCCGCAAGTCGGCCACCAACTCGGTGATCTGGGCCACCGGCCAGGACATCCCCTTCGTGCCGAACAAGCGCTTCGGCGGCGTGACCCTGGGCGGCAAGATCGCCCCCATCTTCTTCAACACCCAGGAAGACTCCGGCTCGCTGCCCATCGAGGTGGACGTGAGCCAGCTCGAGATGGGTGACGTGATCGAGGTGCTGCCCTACGACGGCAAGATCACCCGCAACGGCTCGACCGTGACCGAGTTCCAGCTCAAGAGCGACGTGCTGTTCGACGAAGTGCGCGCCGGCGGCCGCATCAACCTGATCATCGGCCGCTCGCTGACCGCCAAGGCCCGCGAATTCCTCGGCCTCCCGGCGTCCACCGTGTTCCGCCTGCCGTCCGCTCCCAAGGCCACCAACGCCGGCTTCACCCTGGCCCAGAAGATGGTGGGCCGCGCGGTCGGTCTGCCGGAAGGCCAGGGCGTGCGCCCCGGCACCTACTGCGAGCCGAAGATGACCACCGTGGGTTCGCAGGACACCACCGGCCCCATGACCCGCGACGAACTGAAGGACCTGGCCTGCCTGGGCTTCAGCGCCGATCTGGTGATGCAGAGCTTCTGCCACACCGCCGCTTACCCCAAGCCGGTCGACGTCAAGACCCACCGTGAGCTGCCGGCCTTCATCAGCAACCGGGGCGGCGTGGCCCTGCGCCCGGGCGACGGCGTGATCCACAGCTGGCTCAACCGCCTGCTGCTGCCCGACACCGTCGGCACCGGCGGCGACTCGCACACCCGCTTCCCGATCGGCATCTCGTTCCCGGCCGGCTCCGGTCTGGTGGCCTTCGGCGCCGCCACCGGCGTGATGCCGCTGGACATGCCCGAGAGCGTGCTGGTGCGCTTCAAGGGCCAGATGCAGCCGGGCGTGACCCTGCGCGATCTGGTGCACGCCATTCCGCTGTACGCCATCAAGGCCGGTCTGCTGACCGTGGCCAAGGCCGGCAAGAAAAACATCTTCTCCGGCCGCATCCTGGAAATTGAAGGTCTGCCCGACCTGAAGGTGGAACAGGCCTTCGAGCTGTCCGACGCCTCGGCCGAGCGCTCCGCCGCCGGCTGCACCATCAAGCTCAATCCGGAGCCGATCAAGGAGTACCTCACCAGCAACATCGTGCTGATGAAGAACATGATCGCCGACGGCTACCAGGACAAGCGCACGCTGGAGCGCCGCATCCGCAAGGTCGAGGAGTGGCTGGCCAAGCCCGACCTGCTCGAAGCCGACAAGGACGCCGAGTACGCCGCCGTCATCGAGATCGACCTGAACGAACTCAAGGAGCCGGTGCTGTGCTGCCCGAACGATCCGGACGACGCCAAGGTCCTGAGCGAAGTGGCCGGCACCAAGATCGACGAAGCCTTCATCGGATCGTGCATGACCAACATCGGCCACTTCCGTGCGGCGGCCAAGCTGCTGGGCGGCCAGCGCGACATCCCGGTCAAGCTGTGGGTGGCACCGCCC